>NZ_JBJHAT010000036.1:0-40905 GCF_054051175.1 Blastococcus sp. SYSU DS0753
CGCCCCCAAACACCCCCCCACCCCACCCCCCCCCCCCCCCCCCCCCCCCCCCCCCCCCCCCCCCCCCCCCCCCCCCCCCCCCCCCCCCCCCCCCCCCCCCCCCCCGGGGCCCGGGTCGTTCCCGGGCCCGGGCCGGGGCCGGCGCAGGGGTGCTGCTGAGCTGGCCGCGTGCCAGGAGCCGGGAGAAGCTGGACGGGTGGAGGAAGGCGCATGAGCGAGGACCAGGGGGTCGTGTTCCCGGCCGGGGCCGACGGACGCCGGAGCACGGCGGCGCTGGGCCGGGCCGTCGTCGCGGATGCACTGCGCCCCGCCGACGCCGCCGGCGCGCTGGCCGCCGAGCGGGAGACCAACTGGCGGGCGGGCTACCTGACGCACTTCCGCCGGCTGGTGGAGGCCGGGCTGCCCTCGCCGGAGGCGGCGCAGGCCATCGCCGCTGCCGGCCTGGCGTCCCTGCACTCGCGGATGCGGGTGGCCGGGCCCGAGGGGGAGGCCGACCTCGCCGGGCTGACCACCGCGCCCGCCGGCCGGGTGCTGCACACGGTCGAGGTGACCGGCACCGCCGAGCCGGAGCGGGAGCTGTCGCTGCCGTTCCGCGGCGGGCGGCTGCGGGGTGACGCCCTGCTGCGCCGGCTCGACGACTGGGTGGCCGCGGGGGTCGTGGAGCCGTCGTGCGCGGAGGCGGTGCGCACCGTGGCGGCGCACCCCGAGTGGCTGTCGCTGCCGGACACCACCGTGGTCGTGCTCGGGACGGGCGCCGAGATGGGACCGCTCACCGCACTGCTGCGCTGGGGCGCCCGCGTGGCCGGGGTGGACCTGCCCCGCGCGCCGCTGTGGGAGCGGGTGCTCGACATCGCCCGGTCCGGCGCCGGCACCCTCCTGGTGCCCGTGGCGGAGCCCGGGTCGGAGCCCGACCCGGCGCGCGCGGGAGCCGATCTGATCGCCGAGGTCCCCGCGGTGGCCGACTGGGTCGCGGGGCTGCCGGGGTCCCCGGTCCTGGGCAACTACGTCTACGCCGACGGTGCCACGAACGTGCGCGTCTCGGCGGCCGTCGACGCGCTCACCGTGCGGCTCGCGGGTGCGCGGCCGGAGCTCGCGCTGGCGTTCCTGGCCACCCCGACCGACGTCTTCGCCGTCCCCGCCGAGGCGGTGGCGCAGTCGGTGGAGGCGTACGCGCGCCGCAGCCGCACGGCGAAGCTGCTCGGCCGCCCGCTGCGGACGGTGTCGGGCGGCCGGCTCCTGCAGCGCGCCTACGTGCCCGGCACCGACCCGGGCATCGCCGACAGCCTGGTGGCGCAGCAGGGCCCCAACTACGCGCTGGCCAAGCGGCTGCAGCGGTGGCGGGCGACCGCCGCACGTGCGGCGGGCAGCACGGTGTCGATGAACGTCGCCCCGCCGACGCGGACCCGCTCGGTGGTGAAGAACCGGGCCCTGGCCGCGGCCTACGCCGGCGCCCACCGGTTCGGCGTGGAGATCTTCGAGCCGTCGACGTCGAACGTGCTCATGGCCGCGCTGCTCGTGCACGACCTGCACACCGGCGGCGGACCGGCGCACGAGCACCCGTGGCAGGACGAGGCGCACGAGGCCGCGCACGGCGGGTTGTGGCGCGCGGCGTACCAGCCACGCAGCGCGCTCGGGCTGGCCGCGCTGCTGGGCTACGGCGCGGCCCGCGGCTGACCGGACCGCGTCGCCGGTACTGGTGCGACGGGTCCGGGCGGACCACAGTGGGCTCCCCGAACGGTGGGAGCGCCAGATGGCCGGGTTGTTCAGCGCACGCACCCTGCTCACCGTCCTGCGGACCGGGAACGCCCGGGCCCGGTTGCGGGCCACCCGTGACGGGCAGGCCGCGGTCCGGCTGAACCTGGGCGCCGCGGCGCTGCACACCGGCGTCCTGGACGCGCTCGGCGACCGTGCGGTGGCGACCCCGGAGCTCGCCCGCCGGCTGGCGGTGGCCCGCGACGACCTGCTCGCAGCCTTCCTGCGGGTGCTCGCGGCCGCCGGCCTCGTCCGGGAGGACGCCGCCGGCTGGTCCCTGACCAGCGCCGGGCGCGCCCTGCGGGACGACGACCTGGTGCGGGCCTCCTACGAGGCGTTCGCCGGGTTCCACACCGGGCTCTACCGCCACCTCGGTGACCTGCTGGCCGGTGGCCCACCGCGGCGGGACGTCGCCGAGCAGGGGGCGGTCATCGCCCGGGTGTCGGCCGCCTTCGAGCCGTTCGTCGACGACGTCCTCCGGGAGACGGTGGCGGACGTGTCCCCGCGGCGGGTGGTCGACGTCGGGTGCGGCGCGGGGCTGCAGCTGGCCGCGGTGCTGGCGGCGGCTCCGCAGGCCGAGGGCGTCGGGGTGGACGCCGACGCCGACGCCGCCGCCCTCGCCGAGCGCACCCTCGAACGGCGCGGGCTGGCGGGACGGGCGCGCATCGTGCGGGCCGACGTCCGGGAGCTGCCCGACGAGGGCGGGTTCGACCTCGCGCTGCTGGCCAACGTCGTCTACTACGTCCCGGTGGCGGAGCGCGTCGCCCTGTTCGCCGACGTGGCGGGGCTGCTCGCGCCGGGGGGCACCCTCCTGGTCGTCACCACCGTGGCGACGCCGCAGCTGTTCAGCCGGCACTTCGACCTGCTGCTGCGGGCGCAGGAGGGCGGCATGTCGCTGCCGGGGGCCGCGGACCTGGTCGCGGGGCTGCGCGCGGCCGGGCTGCGACCGGGAGAGACCCGGCGGATCGCCCCGGGCGCCCCGCTCGTGGCCGTCGCGGCCGTCCGGCCGCGGTGACCGGACCGGTCAGGCCGGGCCGACGAGCCCCGCCACGATCTCCGCCGAGAGGCCCACCAGCGGCAGCCCCCCGCCGGGGTGCGCCGAGCCGCCGACCAGGAACAGCCCGGGGATGCGCGAGGCGTTGCCCGGGCGCAGGAACGCCGCCCGGGAGCCGTTGCTGGAGCTGCCGTAGATCGACCCGCCGACGCTGCCGGTGCCCCGCGCCAGGTCGGCCGGCGTCCGGATCTCCCGCCAGCGGAGGCGGTCCCGGACGTCGAGCCCGCGGCGGGCCATGACCGCCAGCACCCGGTCGGCGTACCGCTCGGCGAGCCCCGGGGCGTCCCAGTCCACCCCGTGCACCGGATCGTGCCGCGGCGCGTTCACCAGGACGAACCACGACTCGCTGTCGCCGTCGGGCACCAGCGCCGGGTCGTCGGGCGCGCTGACGTAGACGGTGGGATCGGGCACCGGGCACGGTCGGCCCGCGTACCGGCCGGTGCCGAAGACGGCGTCGAACTCCGCGTCGTAGTCGTCGGGGAAGAGCACCGTGTGGTGCTCCAGCCCCGGGGTCCGGCCGCGCAGCGCCAGCAGCAGCACGAACCCCGACAGCGACGGTGTGGCACGGGCCAGGTCCCGCCGGACGCCGCGGGTGCGCCGGTCGGTGGGCAGCAGGTCGGCGTGCAGCGCGGCGGCGTCGACGCCGGAGACGACGACGTCGGCGCGCAGCCGCTCGCCGTCGGCCAGCTCCACGCCCGCAGCCCGGCCGCCCGCCACCAGCACCCTGCGCACCGCGCAGCCGGTGCGGACCGCGGTGCCGCCCGCGACGGCCCGGTCCCGCACCGCCGTCCCGAGCCGGTGCAACCCACCCCGCACGTACCAGGAGCCGAAGGCCTGCTCGGCGTAGGGGACGGTGGCCAGCACCGCCGGCGCCCGGCGCGGGTCCGAGCCGGAGTAGGTGGCGTAGCGGTCCAGCACGGTGCGCAGGTGCGGGTGGCGCAGGTGGCGGTGACCGAGGCCGCGCAGCGACCGCCACGGCGCGATCGCGGCGACGTCGGCCGGGCGCCGGGCCAGCCGCGCCAGCGTCGTCGCCCCGGCCAGGGGGGTGCGCAGGAACGGCTCCTCGCTGATCCGCCACATCGCCGCGGCCCGCTCCATCAGGGCGGCCCACTGGGCTCCGGCGCCGGCCCCCAGCGCGTCGTCGAGCGCGGCGGGGACGGCCTCTGCGCGGCCGGGCACGGTCAGCCGGGTGCCGTCGGCGAACCGGTAGCCGACCGCCGGGTCCAGCCGGACCAGGTCGACGGTGTCCTCGAGCCGGCTGCCGGTCGCGGCGAACAGGTCGCGGTACACCTGCGGCAGGGTGACCAGGCTCGGCCCGGTGTCGAAGGCGTGCCCGTCGCGGGTGAACCAGCCGAGCTTCCCGCCGACGTCGGGCGCCTGTTCCACGACGGTCACCGCGTGTCCGAGGGCCGCCAGCCGCGCGGCGGCCGCCAGCCCGCCGAGCCCGGCGCCCACGACCACCACCCGCGCCACCGACCCACCGTAGCCAGCCGGCCCGGAGCGCGTCGGCGGGACGGGGCCCTCAGCGCGGGACGGCGAGCGCCAGCACGGCGAGGTCGTCGGGCTCGTAGCGGGAGCCGGCCAGCTGGGCCTCGACCGCGGCCGAGATCGCGCCGACGGCCGCTTCCGGATCGGCGACCGGCGCGCCGGCGACGACCCGCAGCAGCGCGTCCTCGCCGAACTGCCGCCCGGCGTCGTCCCGCGCCTCCGTGACGCCGTCGGTGTAGAGCACCAGGGTCGACCCGGGAGGCAGGTCCAGCGTGGTCTCGGTGAGCTCGACGTCGGCATCGATCCCGAGGGGTGGGCCGGCGGTCCCGACCGGACGGGCGTCGGAGTCCGCATCGGAGACGACGGGGAGCGGGTGCCCGGCGACGGCGAGACGGACCCGGTGGCCCGGCCCCGCCGGTTCCAGCACCAGGCAGCAGGCGGTGACGAACCGCAGCGGCCCCGTCCCCTGTTCGTGCAGCAGCGCGGTGTTGACCGCCCGCAGGATCTCCGCCGGGCTCCCCGTGGCCGCGGCGCGGGCGGTGTGCCGGGTGACCGCCGTGACCGCCGCCGCCTCGGCTCCGGTGCCGCAGACGTCGGCGATCAGCACCATCCAGCGGCCGTCGGGCAGGGGGGTGACGTCGTAGGTGTCGCCGCCCACGAGGGCGGAGTCCCCGCCCGCGCGGTAGCGGGCCGCCAGCTCCACCCCGGGGATCGTGGGCAGGTGGGAGGGGAGCAGGCTGCGCTGCAGGGTGTCGGCCAGGTCGCGGATCACCGACTCCGCGCGCAGCCGGGCGAGGAACTGGCCGATCTGCCGGCCGGCGTGCCCGAGCACCTCCAGCAGCTCGGGGGGCACGGGCCGGGACTGCGTCGAGAACAGCTCGCAGACGGCGAGCAGCGTGTCGCCGCTCAGGACCGGGAACGCGACGCCGGTGCCGAGCCCGTCGGCCCGGACGACGTCGCGGCGGACCACCCGGGGGTCGGCGGCGAGGTCCTCGGCCACGACCGGGACCCGGTGCAGCCAGGCGCCCCCCGGCAGGCCCTCACCACGGCGGAAGACCCGGCGGGGGGCGTCGGCGGCCAGCGCCGGCACGTCCGCGCCGGGAGCGGCCCAGGTGCCCGCGTGCACGAGCCGGCCGTGCTCGGTGTCGGCCTGCCACAGCAGGGCGGCGTCCCAGTCCAGCTCCGTGCACAGCGTCGGGAGCAGCTGCTGGAAGGCGACGTCGGCGTCGCGCGCCTCGGTCAGCGCCGCCGTCACCCGCAGCGTGGCGGCCAGGTAGCGGCTGACGGCGAACTGCCGCTCGAGGAGGATCGTGGTGCTGGCGTCGCGGAGCACGGCGACCACGAGCGCCTCGTCCGGCGACGCGCCGTCCGCCGGGGTCAGGCGCGACAGGGTGAGGTCGACCGGCACCTCGTGACCGGCTGCGTGGAGCGCCGGCAGCTGCGTGGTCGCGCCGACGAGCTTCCCCTCGCCGGTGGCCCGGTACCGGGAGAAGCCCTCGTTGTGGCCGTGCCGGAGCCGCTCGGGCATGAGCAGCTGCAGCGGCCGGCCGATCAGCGCCGCCGGGTCGTGACCCAGCAACGTCTCGACGGCCGGGCTCACGTACGCGATGCGCCCGTCGCCGTCGGCCACGATCACGGTGTCGGGCAGCGCGGCCAGCAGCGTCGCCGCCGGTACGCCAGAGGTGGACCCGGGCACTCTTCCCCCTGCGTGACGTTCCCCGACGGAACGTAACGGCTCCGTCACGATGAGCCTCTCACAGGTCGGGTGGGGGTGCCGACGCGAGATGTCGACATGTGGTCATGCCGACATTTCGCCATGTCGGCCCCGGGCGGCAGCGGCTCAGAACGCGTAGCGGATGCGCAGCCAGGGGGCGTGCCGGGTGACCAGCTCGCGCAGTCGCGCGACCGCCGCCCGCTTGATCCCGGCGCGGTAGCGCACGTTGTCCTGCCCGTTGGAGCTGCGCTTGGGCTCCTGCAGGTCGGGGCGCCAGAGCAGCTGCTCGGCCGTCGGGTGCCACCCGAGGTTCACCTCGTGCAGGGCCTCGTTGTGGGTCAGCATGATCACCTCGGCGGCGGCCTGCGCCTTGGCCGCCGCGCCGAGCTCGTCGTCCAGCCGCGCCAGGAGCCGTCCCCAGGCCTCCTCCCAGCCGGCGTGCAGGACCACGGGCGAGAGGTTCAGGTGCACCTCGTAGCCCGCGGCCACGAAGTCGTCGACGGCGGCGATGCGGTCGGCCACCCGGCTGGTGCGCACGTCGAGGACCCGTGCGTCGTCCTCGGGCATCACCGAGAAGCGCACCCGGGTGCGACCGGCCGGGTCGAGGTCGAGCAGCTGCCGGTTCACGTACTTGGTCGCGAAGGACGCCTTCGCCGTCGGCAGGCCGCGGAAGGTGCGCACCAGGTCGGCGACGTTGTCGCTGACCAGCGCGTCCACCGAGCAGTCGCTGTTCTCGCCGATGTCGTAGACCCAGCTCTCCGGGTCGCACTGGTCGGGCTCGGTCTTCGGTCCCTGCCGGGCGACGTGCCGCCGCAGGTGCCCGGCGATCTGGTCGATGTTGGTGAAGACGGTGATCGGGTTGGCGAAGCCCTTGCGCCGGGGCACGTAGCAGTAGGCGCAGGCCATGGCGCAGCCGTTGGCCGTGCCGGGGGCGATGAAGTTCGCGGAGCGGCCGTTGGGCCGGGTGACCAGCCCCTTGCGGACGCCGAGCACCAGCGTCTCGGTCTTCACCCGCACCCAGCGGTCGACGTTCCCGGCGTTGCCGTGCAGCTCGGGGATCTGCCAGTGCGAGGGCACCTCGACCACCTCGGCGTCGGGGAACCGGCCGAGCACCTGGCGGCCACGCGGGGACTCCGTCGCCGCCGGTTCGGCGTAGATGCGGCGGACCTGCAGGAGGTGGTTGGGCGGCATCGGCGCCGGCGGCGGCCCGACCTCGAAGAGCGTGAGCGGCTCGGCGGCTCCCATACCGGGTGCAGCACCCGCGGGGCGGCCGCCATTCCGGTGCGAGACTGCGCGGGTGAGCGCACCGGGCGGCCCCCGCATCGATCTCAACGCCGACCTGGGGGAGGGCTTCGGCGTGTGGCGGCTGGGCGACGACGACGCGTTGCTGGAGGTCGTCAGCAGCGCCAACGTGGCCTGCGGGTTCCACGCCGGGGACCCGGTCACGATGCGTCGCGTGTGCGGTGCCGCCGTGGCCGGGGGCGTGGCCATCGGCGCCCAGGTCTCCTACCGCGACCTGGCCGGGTTCGGCCGGCGCTTCGTCGACGTCGCCGCGGACGAGCTCGCCGCCGACGTCCTCTACCAGCTCGCCGCGCTGGACGGCGTGGCCCGGACGGCCGGGGGACGGGTCTCCTACGTCAAGCCGCACGGGGCCCTCTACAACGCCGTCGTGCACCACGCGGCGCAGGCCCGCGCCGTCGTCGAGGCGGTCGCCGCCTACGACGCCGGGCTGACCGTGCTGGGGCTGCCGGGCTCGGCGCTGCTGCGCACCGCCGCGGCGGCCGGGCTGCCCACCGTGGCGGAGGGGTTCGCCGACCGCGGCTACGCCCCCGACGGCAGCCTCGTGCCCCGCGGGTCGGTGGGAGCGCTGGTGCACGAGCCGGAGGTGGTCGCCGAGCGCGCGGTCCGCATGGCCGCCGAGGGCAGCGTGGTCGCGGTGGACGGCAGCGTGGTCCCGGTCGAGGTGGGGTCGGTGTGCGTGCACGGGGACACGCCGGGCGCGGTGGAGCTCGCGCGGTCGGTGCGGGCAGCGCTGGAGGCGGCCGGGCTCGCGGTCGCCCCGTTCACCGGGTGAGCGGTCAGTCGCCGGGGCGCAGGTCCTCCATCGAGCGGCGCCCGGAGAGCAGGGCGGCGGCGACCTCGTCCACGGACCGCCCCGACGTGTAGGCCTCGGTCCGGAGCAGGGCCAGCGCCTCCTCCGGATCGATGTCTCGGGCGACGCCCAGCTTGCCCACCGCCTCCCACACCGCCGCCCGCTGCCGCGGTGCCGCGCCGCGCAGCCAGTCCGGTCCCTCCGCCGGTGTCCAGGTCGACCAGACTGCGGCGTCGCTGAGCGCGGAGCTGACCAGCTCGCCCACCGCGCCCGCCGCGAAGACGTCGAGCTCCACGACGGCGGCCGACCGCCTGAAGTACAGGTCGAGGGCCCCTTCCCCGGCGGGGCCCGGGTGCAGGGGGAGGGCGACGACCGCGCGGAAGGGGGTGCCGCGCAGCAGCAGGTCGGCGAAGATCGGCCACCGGCGTCGCAGGTCGTCCTCGACGGCGAACACCGGCTGGCCGGTGGCCTGGGCCGTCGCGCACGGCCCCTCGCCGACGGTGAACTGCATCCGTTCGGCGCTCGCGGCCGCCGGGTCGCTGGCGCCCAGCGGGAGCCGCCGGGCGGTGCCGTCCACCAGGACCAGGCCGGCACCGTCGACCCGGAGCAGTTCGGCGCACACGCGGCTGAGCCGCAGCGGCAGGGCCTCGGGCCCGGCGAGCGCGGGATCGGACTGCCGCGCCAGAGCGGCGTCGAAGCGCCCCCCGATGGTCATGCCCGATTGTCCGTCGGTGTGGCGGTGCGCACATCCTGGCCGGTGTGCGGCCCCGCCCGGATCGGCCGATCCCGGCGGCGTCACAGGGCGATCTGGTCCTCGCGGCCGGTCCGCCACTCGACGAGCACGATGGTGGCGTCGTCCTGCAGCCGGCCCGCCTGGTGGTCCAGCACGCTGCGCATCAGCCGGCGGAGCGTCTCCGGCGGGGGGTCGCCGGCCGTCTCCGCGCGGACAACGAAGTCCGCGAGGCGCTCCTCGCCGAAGAAGTCGCCCGCCGGCGATCGCGCCTCGGTGACGCCATCGGTGTGCAGCAGCACCCGGTCGCCCGGGCGCAGCTGCACCTCGCACGTCCGGGCGGGCCCCCGCTGGAGCCCGAGCGGCAGGTCCGGGCGGCAGCTGTGGGCGGGCAGGAGGACGCCGTCGCGCACGATCAGCGGGGAGCCGTGCCCCGCGTTGACCCAGGTGAGCCGGCCGGACTCCAGGTCGAGCCGGGCCAGCAGCGCGGTGGCGAACCGGCTGCCGGGGAACTGCCCGGCGATCGCGGCGTCCATCGCCGCCGACGTCGCGGGAAGGGAGAGCTCGTGCCGGCGGGCCGAGCGATAGGCGCCGACGGCGACCGTGGTCAGCAGCGCGGCGGGCAGACCGTGGCCCACCGCGTCGAGAACCATGAGGTCGGCGACGGGGCCGTTCACGGCGTAGTCGAAGGTGTCCCCGCCGATCTCGTACGTGGGCTCCAGCGCCGCGGAGATGACGATCCGCTCGGTGCCGAAGGTCAGCGGTGGGACCAGGTCCCACTGGATCTCCGCGGCCAGGCTCAGCGGCCGGGTGCGCCGCAGCCGGGCGAACACGTCGCTGTAGGCGTCCCGGGTGACGCAGAGCTCGGCCACCAGTGCGGCGAAGGCGCGGCGTTCCTCGTCCTGCTCCGCCGGAGGCACGGTGTCGAACAGCAGCTCCAGGACGCCGACCCGCTCGGCGCCGTCGAGCAGGGGGAGCCAGAGGCGCACGGCAGCGTCGTCGCCGGGGCTCGGGGAACGGGTCTCCTCGACCCGGCGGAAGGCGAGGCCGCCGATCGAGCCGTCGACGGACAGCCCGGTGCGCGGCGGAACGTCCTCGCCGTCCACGGGGACCAGGGAGGACTGCTCGTAGTCGGCCAGGTAGACGACGGCCGCTCGGGCGCCGAGGAGCCTCGCGTGCCGGGAGACGACCGAGCCGAGCTCGTCGGCCGTCAGGTGGTGCGACGACCGGAGCAGCGACCGCAGCGGGTCCTGCCCGGAGGCCGTCGTCGAGGTCACGGCGGTCCAGCATTCCACCGGCGTGCGGACCGGGCGAACCGAGCTGCGCGGCGGAGGGGCAGTCACGGGCCCGGGGGGATGCCCGATCATGGGCGGGTGGGCGACGGTGGGGGAGCGGTGCGTGCACTGCCCTACGGCGATCGCGCAGTACTGCTCGAGGTGGCGGACGTCGCCGCGATCCCTGGGCTGCGGGCCGCGCTGCTCGACGCCCCGCTGGCCGGGCAGGTGGACCTGGTGCCGGCCGCCCGCACCCTGCTCGTCCTGCTCGATCGGCCGGTCACCGACCTCGACGTGACCACCCTGTGCCGGCTGGCCCCCGCCGCGCCCGCGGCCGGACCGGCGCGCGCGGCCGTGGTGCTGCCGGTGGTCTTCGACGGACCGGACCTCGCCGAGGTCGCCCGGCTCACCGGGCGGACGGCGGACGCCGTCGTCGCCGCGCTGACCGGCACCGCGCTCACCGTCGCCTTCGGCGGCTTCGCCCCGGGCTTCGGGTACCTGACCGGGCTGCCGGAGGAGCTGCACGTGCCGCGCCGGGCCACCCCGCGCACCCGGGTACCGGCCGGCTCGGTGGCGCTGGCCGGCCCGTACGCGGGCGTCTACCCGCGTGCCTCGCCCGGGGGCTGGCAGCTGGTCGGGCGCACCGACGCGGTCCTCTTCGACGTCGGGCGCGACCCGCCGGCGCTGCTCGCCCCGGGCACGACGGTCCGCTTCCGGGCGGTGGCCTGAGTGCTCACCGTGCTGACCCCGGGGCCGTTCGCGACCGTGCAGGACGCCGGGCGGGCCGGCTGGGCGTCCGTCGGGGTGCCCCGGTCCGGCGCCGCGGACCGGCCGGCGGCGGCGCTGGCCAACCGGCTGGTGGGCAACGCGCCGGCGGCCGCGGTCGTCGAGGCGACGGGCGGGGGGCTGCGGGTCCGCGCCGAGCGCACCCTCCTGGTGGCGGTGACGGGTGCCCCGGTGCCGGTCGTCGTGGACGGGCGTCCGGCGCCGTTCGCCGCGCCCACCACGCTGCGCCCCGGCGCCGTGCTGGGGCTGGGCCCCCCGCGCGCCGGCCTGCGCAGCTACCTGGCGGTGCGGGGCGGCGTCGACGTCCCGCCGGTGCTGGGGTCGCGCAGCACCGACACCCTGTCCGGCCTCGGGCCGGCCGTCCTGACCGCGGGCACGCGGCTGCCGGTCGGCGGGCTGGCGGGGGAGGAGCCGGTCGTCGACATCGCGCCGGTGGGCGCGCCGTCGGACCGGCCGGTGCTGCGGGTGCTGCCCGGGCCGCGGCGGGACTGGCTCGACGACGCCGCGTGGCCGGCCCTGCTGCGGGCCGGCTGGGCGGTCGGTGCCGACAGCGACCGGGTGGGGTTGCGGCTGGCCGGTCCCCGGCTCGGTCGCGGCCGCGACGGGGAGCTGCCCAGCGAGGGGCTGGTGACCGGGGCGCTGCAGGTGCCGCCCGACGGCGCCCCGGTGCTGTTCCTCGCCGATCACCCGGTCACCGGTGGCTATCCGGTGCTCGCCGTCGTCGTCACCGCGGACCTGCCCGCCGCCGCCCAGCTGCGGCCCGGGGACGTGGTCCGCTTCCGCGCGGCGCGCTGACCGGCATCAGCTCCCGCGCACCGGCAGCACCGCGGGCCCGTGCGGGCCCGGCACGATGCGGGCGCGGGCGCCGTAGTGCTCCGCCAGCACGGCGGCGGTGAGCACCTCCGCCGGGCTGCCCTCGGCGGCCACCCGCCCCGCGGCGAGGAGGGTAAGCCGGTCGGCGTACTGCCCGGCGAGGGTGAGGTCGTGCAGCGTGCTCACGACGGTGAGCCCGTCCTGCCGCCGCAGCCGGTCGAGCAGGTCGAGCACCTGCTGCGCGTGGCCGAGGTCCAGGGCGGCGGTGGGCTCGTCGAGCAGCAGCACCCGCGGTCGCTGGGCCAGCGCCCGCGCGAGGACGGCGCGCTGCTGCTCCCCACCGGAGAGGGCGACGACCGCCCGGTCGGCCAGCTCGTCGAGCTCCAGCCGGTCCATCACCTCGGCGACGACCTCGCGATCGACCCGCCGGGGTGCGGCCAGCAGCGGACGGTGCGGGGTGCGGCCGAGCAGGACGTAGTCCCGCGTGCTGACCCCCTCGGGCAGCACCGGCAGCTGCGGCGCGTAGGCCAGCAGGCGGGCCCGGTCGCGGCGCGGCATCCCGGTGAGCGGGACGCCGTCGATGCGCACCTGGCCCTCGTGCGGGTGCAGCCCCAGCACCGAGCGCAGCAGCGTGGACTTGCCCGACCCGTTGGGGCCGATGATGCCCAGCCAGCCGCCGGCCGCCACGGAGAACCGGACGGCGGCGAGCACCGGGCGCCGTCCGTAGCCGGCGTCGAGACCCACGACCTCCACGCGCGCGCCGCCGGCACCGCGCGGGCCGGGTGGTCCTCCGCTCACCGTCGCCGCGCCCCCGCCCACAGCAGACCCGCGAAGAACGGCGCGCCGACGAAGGCGGTGACCACGCCCAGCGGCAGCTCCGCGGGGGCGAGCACGGTGCGGGCGAGCAGGTCGGCGAGCACCAGGAACGCGCCACCGGCCAGCAGGGACACCGGGAGCACCCGGGCGTTGGCGCCGCCGACCAGCCGGCGGACGATGTGCGGCACGACCAGCCCGACGAAGCCGATCAGCCCGCTGACCGCCACGGCCGACGCGGTGGCCAGCGACGCGGCGACCACGACCAGCAGCCGCAGCCGGCCGGGGTGCACGCCGAGCGAGCGGGCCTCGTCGTCGCCGACCGCCAGCACGTCCAGGGGGCGGGCGCACAGCAGCAGGGCGACCACCGCCACCCCCAGGTAGGGGAGGACCAGCCCCACGTCGGACCACTGCGCGCCGCCCAGGTGCCCGAGCAGCCAGCCGTAGATCTCCCGCAGGTCGTCGGTGTTCTGCTGCTGCACCAGCGTCTGCGCCGCGGCGAGGAAGGCCGCGACCGCGATGCCGGCCAGCAGCAGCGGCGCGCTCTGCGAACCGCCGGCCGCGTGACCGAGGGCCAGCGCGCACCCCACACCGACGAGCGCGCCGACGAAGGCGGCCAGCGGGACCACCCCGACCGGGCCGACCTGCTGGCCGGGTGCGTAGGCGAGGACCAGGGTGGCGCCCAGCCCGGCCCCGGCCGCCGCGCCCAGGAGGTAGGGATCGGCGAGCGGGTTGCGGAACACCCCCTGGTACGCGGCGCCGGAGACGGCCAGTCCGGCGCCGACCAGCACCGCGAGCACGACCCGGGGCAGGCGGAGCTCCAGCAGCACCGCTGCGCGGGTCCCCTCCAGAGTGCCGGGGACGTCGAGGCCCAGCGGCGCCAGCGCGCGGTCGAGCAGCGTGGCGACGACCGCGCCGGGCGGCAGCGGCACCGCGCCCACCCAGACCCCGGCGAGCGCCGCGGCCACGAGGGCGGCGGTGACGCCGGCTCCGGAGAGGAGTGCGGAGCGCGGTGACCGCACGGCACCCGGCCCCGCCGCGGTGCGGCCGGGCCGGGTGCCGTGGGTGGTGCTCATGCCGCCGGGCTCAGTCCTGCAGGGCCCCGGCGACCGCCTCGGCGAAGTCGGCCACGCGCGGACCCCACCGGGAGGCGATGTCGTCGTCGACGGCGAGGACCCGCCCCTCGGTCACCGCGGGCACCGAGCCGAACGCCGGCCGCTGGGCCACCGTCTCGGCGCTCTCGCCGCAGCACTCGGTGTCGGCCAGCACGATCAGCTCGGGCGCCTGGTCGACGACGTACTCGGCCGACAGCTGGGGGTAGCCCCCGGCCTCGGGGGCACCGTCGGCGATGTTCTCCAGGCCGAAGAGGGAGTAGATCCCGCCGATGAACGTCTCGCTCGTCGCGGAGTAGAACGACGGGTCGAGCTCGTGGTAGACGCGCATCCCGGCGACGGCGTCGGGCACGGACGCGACGGCGGCGTCGATCCGGTCCTGCACGTCGGCGACCACCTCGGCCGCCTCGTCGTCGTGCCCGGTCGCCGTCCCGAGGGTCTCCAGCTGCGCGTAGGTGTCGTCGAGGTCCTCGGCGGCCTCGAGCAGCAGGACCGGGACGTCGAGCGTCTCGAGCGCGTCGACGATGCCGTTGATGTCGTTGCTGAGCACCACCAGGTCGGGGTCGTACCCGGCGACGGCCTCGGCGTTGGGCGTGAACGCCGACAGCTCCGTGGTCGGCGCCTCGGCCGGGTGGTCGGAGTTGTCGTCGACGGCCTCCACCTGCTCCCCGGCGCCGATGGCGAAGAGCATCTCGGTGGCCGTCGGCGACAGGGAGACGATGGCCTCCGGCCGCTCGTCGAGGGTCAGCTCGCCGTTGTCGCCGGTGACCGTCACGGGGAAGTCGCCGGCGGCCGTGGTGGGGGCCGCGTCGTCACCGCCGTCCGAGGCCCCACCGCAGGCGGGCAGCGCCAGGACGGGGGCCGCCAGGAGGGCGAGGACGGCGCGCGCGGGTCGCCGCGGGGCGCGCGAGGTGCGCGCCGCCCGGGAGGAGGTGCCGAGCAAGGAAGAGCCTCCAGAGGAGGCGGCGGGCGTCGCCCCCGAGCTGACCCGACGCCCGATGCGCGACCCCTGCCGCGAGGGTCGGTTGCACGGCGCAGGGCAGGCGATCTGGCTCGGGCCCGCACGGGGCCATCACAGTTGCGGGACAGCGCCGGGTTCGCACCGGGCTTCGCTGCGGCTGCACCGCCGGCAGACGCCGGCGGGCTGAAAGGTACCAGCGGGCGGGACGCGGACGGCCGGAACCGCGGCGGTCGGCTCACCCGCGGGCGGCGAGCACCTCCGCGTAGACATCCACGGTCTGCCGGGCGATCGCGGCCCAGCCGAACTCGGCGACGACCCGCTCGCGGCCGGCGGCGCCCATCGCGGTGGCGCGCTGCGGATCGGCGAGCAGCTCGCCGGTGCGCGCGGCCAGGCCGGCGGCGAACCCGGTCGGGTCCGCCTCGTCGTAGGGCACCAGGAGACCGGTGCGGCCGTCGTCGACGACCTCCGGGATGCCGCCCACGGCGCTGGCGACGACGGCGGTGCCGCACGCCGCCGCCTCCAGGTTGACGATGCCCAGCGGCTCGTACACCGACGGGCACACGAAGACCGTGGCACCGGTGATCAGCGGCACCAGCTGCTCGCGCGGCAGCATCGCCTCGATCCACACCACGCCGTCGCGGCGGGACTGCAGCTCGGCGACGGCGTCGGCGACCTGCTGCCGCTCGGCCGGGGTGTCGGCGGCCCCGGCGCACAGCACGAGACCGGCATCGGCCGGCAGCTGGTCGGCCGCGGCCAGCAGGTGGGCCAGCCCCTTCTGCCGGGTGATCCGGCCGACGAACAGCGCGTACGGCCGGTCGGGGTCCACCCCGAGCCCGCGGACCACCTCCGGGGCGTGCACCGGGCGGTAGGCCTCTGCGTCGACGCCGTTGTGGACGACGTGCACCCGGACCGGGTCCAGCTCGGGGTAGACGGCGAGCACGTCCTCCCGCATGCCCGCGCTCACCGCGACCACCGCGTCAGCGGCCAGGTAGGCGGTGCGCTCGGCCCAGGAGGACAGCCGGTAGCCGCCGCCCAGCTGCTCGGCCTTCCACGGCCGGCGCGGTTCCAGCGAGTGGGCGGTGACGACGTGCGGCACGCCGTGCACCAGCGCGGCGAGCAGCCCGGCCGTGTTGGCGTACCAGGTGTGGCTGTGCACGAGGTCGGCTCCGGCGAGCGCGGCGGCGATCTCGACGTCGACCCCCAGCGCCTGCAGGGCCCCGTTGGCGTCGGACAACCCGGCGGGCACGGCGTGGGCGGTCGCGTCCGCCCGTGCGCCGCCGAAGCAGTGGACGTCGAGCTGCGGCCCGTCGGGCAGGGCACGCAGCGCCGACACCAGGTGCTCGACGTGCACCCCCGCGCCGCCGTAGACGTCCGGCGGCCACTCTCGCGTGACGATCCCGATGCGCACGCCGTCACCCTAGAAGGATCACCTTTCCCCCCGCGCCTCGCAGGCTCGGCGCGGGCCCCTGAAAGGTGGCCGTTCCAGCGCGTCACCGGGCTCGGCGCGGGACCCAGACGGGTGGCCTCCGTGCGGTTCGTGCTGTGCCCGCGTCGGCCAACGGATACGTTTCTGGCATGCGCGGCGGTCCACGGGTGCTCGGCATCGTCCTGGCGGGCGGTGAGGGGAAGCGGCTGTCTCCGCTGACCCAGGACCGCGCGAAGCCGGCCGTCCCCTTCGGCGGCAACTACCGGCTCATCGACTTCGTCCTCTCCAACCTGGTCAACGGCGACATCCGGCACATCGCCGTCCTCACCCAGTACAAGAGCCACAGCCTGGACCGTCACATCACCCAGACCTGGCGGATGTCCAGCCTGCTCGGCAACTACGTGACACCGGTGCCGGCGCAGCAGCGCCTCGGCCCCCGCTGGTACACCGGCAGCGCCGACGCGATCTTCCAGAGCCTGAACCTCATCTACGACGAGCGCCCGGAGATCGTCGTCGTCTTCGGCGCCGACCACGTCTACCGCATGGACCCGGCGCAGATGATCGACCAGCACCTGCAGACCGGTGCGGGCGTCACCATCGCGGGGCTGCGGGTGCCGCGGCGGGAGGCGACCGAGTTCGGCGTCATCGACTCCGACGCGGCGGGCAAGGTGCGGGGGTTCCTGGAGAAGCCCGCAGAGCCGCCCGGCCTGCCGGACTCGCCCGAGGAGAGCTTCGCCTCCATGGGCAACTACGTCTTCACCACCGACGCCCTGCTCGAGGCGCTGCGCACCGACGCGGAGGACCAGGACTCGGTGCACGACATGGGCGGCTCGATCATGCCCATGCTGGCCGACGCAGGAGAGGCGTGGGTCTACGACTTCTCCACCAACGTGGTGCCCGGCGCGACCGAGCGGGACCAGGGGTACTGGCGCGACGTCGGGACGATCGACTCCTACTACGACGCGCACATGGACCTGGTGTCGGTCTCGCCGGTGTTCAACCTCTACAACGAGCGGTGGCCGATCTACACGCTGCCGCCGCAGCGCCCGCCGGCGAAGTTCGTGCTGGGGGGCCGCGCCGAGGAGTCCATGGTCAGCGCCGGCGCGATCATCGGCGGCGGCTCGGTGCACAACTCCGTGATCTCGCCGGGGGTGCGCGTCGAGCGGGGCGCCCGGGTCGAGGACAGCGTCGTCATGGACGGCGCCTACATCGGGGAGGGTGCGCAGGTCCGGCGGGCGATCCTGGACAAGAACGCCGTCGTGCCCGCGGGTGCGCGGATCGGTTTCGACCACGACCTGGACCTGGAGCGCTACCACGTCAGCGCGGGCGGGATCACCGTGCTCGGCAAGGGCGCCCGCGCCTACCTGTAGGCCCCGTCCGGAGGCTCGCCGCGAGCCTGCGAGTGGTGGGGGGGACCGAGGTCCTTCTGGGGGTCCTTCTTCGCGTTACCCGCGCTTGGTGGCGACGAGCAGGCCGGTGCCGATCGGCAGGACGGCGGGCAGCAGGGTCTCGTCGTCCCGGATCGTGCGGGCGATCTCCCGCCAGGCCACCGACTGGGGGTCGCGGGCGGTGCGGTCGGCGACCCGGCCGCCCTCGAGCAGCCCGTGGCAGGTCAGCGTGCCGCCGACCCGGACCAGGGCGAGCAGTGCGGCGAGGTGCTCGGCGTACTCCCGGGGCGGGCCGGCGCAGCACACCATGTCGTAGCCGCCGGGCGAGAGCCGGGGGAGGACCTCCCCGGGGGTGCCGAAGATCAGCCGTGCCCGGCTGGCCGGCACGCGGGCCTCGGCGAGGGCGGCACGTGCCGCGCGCAGCTGCTCGGGATCGCCGTCCAGCGCGGTCAGCACCCCGTCGGACCGCATCCCGCGCAGCAGCCACAGCGCGGCCAGCCCCCCGCCGCTGCCGATCGAGACCACCGAGCGGGCAGCGCTCGTGGCGGCGAGGACGGCCAGGGTGGCGCCCACCGGGGGCTCCACCGGGCCCGTCCCGGGTAGGAACTGCGCGCGGCGCCGGGCGGCCACCATCTCGGGGGACTCGGCGGCGAAGCGGTCGGCGTAGGCGGCGCCCGGGTCGGTGCCGCCTCCGGGCGGCGGCTGATCGGCGCTCATCACCGGCCGAGGGTAGTTGCCCGCACCGCCGCCGCCGCGTGCGCGGGCGCACCTGTGCGTCTGCTGGGAGTCCCGGTGCGCGGGAACACGGGTGTGCCGATCGACCGTTGACCAGGACGTGCGATTCACGCGTGCCGCGTCCGGTCCCGCCGACGCCGGGGAGGTCGCGGGCGGCCCCGTCTGCGATCCTGGTGGCGTGCCCGAGGCCACCGCCCCGCAGTCCGCCGCTCCCGCGGAGCAGCCGGGCTGGGTGGCGCCGTCCTGGGAGCAGGTCGTCCGCGACCACTCCGCCCGGGTGTACCGGCTGGCCTACCGCCTGTCGGGCAACCCCCAGGACGCCGAGGACCTGACGCAGGAGACCTTCGTCCGGGTGTTCCGCTCGCTGGCCGACTACTCGCCGGGCACCTTCGAGGGCTGGCTGCACCGGATCACCACGAACCTGTTCCTCGACATGGTCCGGCGTCGGCAGCGGATCCGCTTCGACGCGCTGCCTGACGACACGGAGCGGCTGCCCGGCCGCGCGCCGAGCCCGGAGCAGGTGTACGCCGACACCCACCTCGACCCCCAGGTGCAGGCGGCGCTCGACGCGCTGTCCCCGGAGTTCCGGGTGGCCGTCGTGCTGTGCGACATCGAGGGGCTGACCTACGAGGAGATCGCCGCCACGCTGGGCATCAAGCTCGGCACCGTGCGCAGCCGCATCCACCGGGGGCGGGTGCAGCTGCGCGAGGCGCTGGCGCACCTGGCCCCGCGCCGGGCGGGCGTCCCGGGGGAGGTGGGGGCATGAGCATCCCGGAGAGCCACCTGGCGCAGGAGGCGATCGCCGCACTGGTCGACGGCGAGCTGTCCGCCGGGCCCGCCGGTCGGGCGGCCCGCCACCTCACCGCCTGCGCCTCCTGCCGGATGGCCGTGGCCGCGCAGCGCGAGGCCAAGGAGGCCCTCCACGGCTCCGCCGACGTGGCCATGCCCGGTGATCTGCTGTCCCGGCTCCGCGCCATCCCCTTCACCGCCGAGGTACCGGGGGCCGGTGCCGCCACCGGGGGGCTGAGCGCCTCGGCCGGGGAGCTGACGGTCACGGGCAGCACCGGCGCCTTCTCCGTCGACCTCACCGAAGGGGCGCACCGGCGCACGTCGTCCGACCACCGCTGGTTCCGCCGCGGCGTCGCCGGGACGATCGTCGGCCTGGGCGCCGGGGTGACGGCGCTGGCGCTCACCCTGCCGCCCGACGGCGGCCGCGCGCCCGCGGCCGATCCGGTGCGGCCCGAGCAGCACACCGAGGTCGCGCCGCCGGTGCTGCGGACGGTGACCATCGGCACCGTCGGCGGCCTCGGCTCCCCGGGCGGGACCCCCTGAGCAGCACGCGGCGCGACGCCCCGGAGGACGGCGACGCCGCCGCCTACGCGCGGCCCGAGGGCCAGGCCGGCGCCTTCGACGAGACGACGGCCCCCCGGGTGGCGCCCGGCCCGGTCCGCGCCCCCCAGCCCAGCCCCGCGCAGGCCACGGCCTTCGGACGCCCGGAGCGGGTGACGGGCAGCTTCGCCGGCGACCGCCCGACCCTCCCGCCGCGCCCGGTGCCGCCCCCACCGCCCGAGGCGCTGCTGCGCGCCTTCGGCCCACCCGCTCCGGGGCGGGGCGGCCTGCAGGAGCCGCCGGGTGGCCGCCCCGGACGGCGGCGCACCGCCACCGGCCCGTGGTGGAAGGCCGACGCGCGTGAGGACCCCTGGCGCGACCCGTCGTCCCCCGCCGCGCTGGGCGCTCCCGCCGTGTACGACGAGGACCGCCAGCCCGGCCCCGTCGTCGTGGACGCCCGCGGCCGCCGCAAGGTGCGGCTGCGGGACCTCTCGATCCGCCTGACCACGCTCGCCGTGCTCGGCCTGCTGGTCGTCGGCCTCGTCGGTGGCGGCGTCGGCTGGTACCTCACCCGCACCGCGGACGAGACGCCCCTCCACACCCCGGGCACCACCCTCACCCAGGTCGATCCGGGCGGGCCCCGCGAGCAGGGGTCGGTGTCGGGCATCGCCGAGGCGGTGATCCCGGCGGTCGTCTCGATCGAGGTGCGCGTCGGCCAGGCCGGTGCCACCGGTTCCGGGGTCGTGATCGACGGCGAGAACGGCTACATCGTCACGAACAACCACGTCATCTCCGGCGCCGACGACGTCGAGGGCGCCGAGATCCGGGCGGTCTTCTCCGACGGCAGCGGATCCGCCGCGCGCATCGTGGGCCGCGACCCGGCCAGCGACCTCGCCGTCGTCAAGGTGGAGAAGCCCGGTCTGGTGACGGCCGCGCTGGGCCGGTCCGGCGACGTCGTGGTCGGCGACCCGGTGGTGGCGATCGGCTCGCCGCTGGGGCTGGCGGGCACCGTCACCAGCGGGATCGTCAGCGCGCTGGACCGCCCGGTCCGGCTCTCCGGCGAGGGCACCGACACCAATGCGGTGATCAGCGCGGTGCAGACCGACGCCCCGATCAACCCGGGCAACTCCGGTGGGGCGCTGGTCGACGGGAGCGGGGCGCTCGTCGGCATCAACACCGCGATCGCCTCGACCGGCGCCGGTGGGTCGATCGGCCTCGGTTTCGCGATCCCGGTGGACACGGTGAAGCGGATCACCGAGCAGCTCATCGCCACCGGCTCGGCCGTGCACGCCACGCTCGGCGTCAACGCCCGCTCGGTCACCGACGGCACGCGCGACGGCGCCCTGGTCGTCAACGTCGAGCCGGGCAGCCCCGCGGCCGAGGCCGGCATCCGTGAGCAGGACGTCATCATCGCCGTCGGGGACACGCCGGTCGGCAGCTCCGAGGAGCTGGCCGTCGCCGTCGACGCCCGGCAGCCGGGGGACGTCGTGACCGTCGAGCTCGTGCGCGGCGGGAGCTCGCGCACGGTCGAGGTGACGCTCGCCGCCGCATAGGCCCGGCGGCGGCTACGCTGACCCTCGGTAGCGCTGGCGGCCGGAGGAACAGGGAGCACGGTGTTCGACTCGATCGGCTGGGGCGAGATCTTCGTGCTGGCGCTCGCCGCCCTGTTCATCTTCGGGCCCGAGCGGCTGCCCGACCTGGCGCGCGAGGCCGCCGCCGGGCTCAAGCGGTTGCGCAGTGCGGTCACCGGCATGCGCACCCAGGTCAACGACTCCCTCGGCGACGACTTCGCGGAGCTGCGCGACCTCGACCTGCGCAAGTACCACCCGCGGACGTTCATCCGCGAGCAGCTGCTGGGTGACGACGACGACGCCCGGGTACCCGCCGCCACGGCGAACGGGGCGACCGCCGCCACGGTGGTCGCCGCGCAGCTGCGCGACCGCAGCGTCCCGCCGCCGTTCGACATCGACGCGACCTGACCCCCTGAGCCGGGCGGCGCAGGACGACCCCTGCCACGACTCTGGGGGTGTTCCTCCCGCTGCTGGACTCCTGAAGGACGCCGACAGCGGGAGGAACACCCCCAGAGCGGGTGGCTCAGCTCAGTGCTTGACGGGGGTGAGCCCGAGGCTCATCCCGGAGAGCCCGCGCTGGCGGACGGCGAGCCCGTCGGCGATCTTCTCCAGCGCCTTGGCGGCCGGGGTCTCGGGGTCGGCGAGGACGATCGGCGCACCGGCGTCGCCGGCCTCCCGGAGCCGGGTGTCCAGCGGGATCTGACCCAGCAGCGGGACGCGCGCACCGAGGGTGCGGGTGAGCGCGTCGCTGACCGTCTGCCCTCCGCCGGAGCCGAAGACCTCGACGCGCGAGCCGTCGGGGAGCTCCATCCAGCTCATGTTCTCGATGACGCCGACGACCTGCTGGTGGGTCTGCGTGGCGATCGCACCGGCGCGCTCGGCCACCTCGGCCGCGGCCAGCTGCGGGGTGGTGACGACGAGGATCTCGGCGTTGGGCAGGAGCTGCGCGATGGAGATCGCGACGTCACCGGTGCCCGGGGGGAGGTCCAGCAGCAGGACGTCGAGGTCGCCCCACCACACGTCGGCGAGGAACTGCTGCAGCGCGCGGTGCAGCATCGGCCCGCGCCACACGACCGGGGTGTTGCCCGGGGTGAACATGCCGATCGAGATGACCTTCACGCCCATCGACTGCGGCGGCATGATCATGTTGTCGACCTGGGTGGGCTTGTCGTCGACCCCGAGCATGCGCGGCACGGAGTGGCCGTAGATGTCGGCGTCCACGACGCCGACCGACAGCCCGCGCTTGGCCAGGGCCGCGGCGAGGTTCACGGTGACGCTGGACTTGCCGACGCCGCCCTTGCCCGAGGCGACGGCGTAGACGCGGGTGAGCGAGCCGGGCTGGGCGAAGGGGATCACCGGGTCCGCGGCGTCGGTGCCGCGCACGGTCTTGCGCAGCTCGGCGCGCTGCTCGTCGCTCATCACGTCGAGGGCGACCTGCACCGAGGTCACGCCGGGGACGGCGCCGACGGCGGCGGTGACCCGGTTGGTGATCGTCTCCCGCATCGGGCAGCCGGCGACGGTCAGGTACACCTCGACGTCGACCGAGCCGTCGGGCCCGATCCGCACGTCCTTGACCATGCCGAGCTCGGTGAGCGGGCGGTTGATCTCCGGGTCCTGGACGGTGGCCAGAGCGGCGTTGACGGCGTCGAGCGCCGGGGTGCCGGTCAGCTGGTCGGACATGGTGTTCGTCTGTCTCCTTCGACGGGGGACCGGCGTCCGGCGGTCTGCGGCCAGAAGCGGCGACCTGCGCGATCGGTCGCCTGCCACTGTACGGCGGGTGGCGGCCCGGCCTGCCCGGCGGAGGGTGATCTACCGCGCAGCCGGCCGCGTCCTAGGGTCGGGGTCGTGCCGGCCGACCGCTCCCAGACCCTGCGCGACGCCGTGGGGCTGGGCCTCGCGGTCGGGCTGTACGGCATCGCCTTCGGAGCCGCCGCCGACGCGGCCGGGCTGGACGTCTGGCAGGCGATGACCCTCTCGGCGCTGATGTTCACCGGCGCGTCGCAGTTCGCGCTCGTCGGCGTCCTGGGGGCCGGCGGGAGTGCGGCGGCGGCCGCGGGCAGCGCGCTGCTGCTCGGCACGCGCAACACCGTCTACGGCGTCCGCATGGCCCCGCTGCTGGCGCCCCGGGGACCGGCCCGGCGGGCCGGTGCGGCGCACTGGGTGATCGACGAGACGACGGCGATGGCCGTGGCCGCGCCCGACCGCGAGCTGGGCCGGCTGGCGTTCTGGGCCACCGGCGCCACCATCTACCTCGGCTGGAACGTCACGACGCTGATCGGCGTGCTCGGCGCCTCGGAGCTCGGCGGGGCGGCGGAGGCGGCGCTGGACGCCGTCGTTCCCGCGGCCTTCCTCGCGCTGCTGTGGCCCCGGCTGCGCGCGGGCTTCCCGGAGGCGCAGGTCCAGCGCCGCGTCGCCCTCGGGGGAGCGGTGGTGGCGCTGGCCCTGACGCCGTTCGTGCCCGCCGGCGTGCAGGTCGTCGCCGCGGTGGTGGCGGTCGCGCTCGCCGGCCGGCCGCGGTCGGAGGTCCGCCCGGCATGAGCGCTACCGCGGTGTGGACGGCGGTCCTGGTGGCCTCGGCCGGCTGCTACCTGCTGAAGCTGGCCGGCCTGTCGGTGCCGGCGGCGTGGGTGGAGCAGCCGTGGGTCGCGCGGGTCGTCGACTTCGTGCCCGCCGCGCTGCTGGCCGCCCTCGTGGTGGTGCAGGCCCTCACCAGCGGCGACCGGCTCGTGCTCGACGGGCGGCTGGCCGGGCTGGCCGTCGCTGCCCTGGCCCTGGCGCTGCGGGCGCCGTTCATCGTGGTGCTGGTGCTCGCGGGGGCGGCCGGGGCGCTCGTGCACGTCGTCACCGGCTGACCGGTACCGCGGCGCGCCGGAACCGCAGCTCACCCGCCCCTCGGCCAGGATCGCGGGGTGACAGAGCTGACCGAGGCTGCGACGCCGGGGCGGGCGGCCGCCCGGCGGGAGGCGTTTCTGCGGCTCGCCGGTCTCGCCGTCCTGGGCGGGGTCGCCGGCGTGGCGGCCAAGCTCGGCGACGAGTCGGGGTGGCGGTGGGCCGCCGATCTCGGCACCTACCCGGCGGCCTGGGTGCTCGTGGTGGCGCTGATCGGGCGGTTCGCGCCCGGCGTCGCGTCGGCCGCGGTCCGTGCGGCCGTCTTCTTCGCCGCGATGACCGCCGCCTACTACGGCTGGGCGGTCCTCGTGCTCGGCTTCGGCTACGACCCCGGGCTGATCGCCGCCTGGCTGCTGCTCGCGGCCACCGCGGTGGCGGTGTTCGCGGCGGTCTGCTGGTGGGCCTCCCGCCGGCCGGGTCCGCTGGCCGGGGCGCTGCTCGCGCTGGCCGCGGGGACGGCCCTGGCGAACGGCGCGCTCCGCGGCTTCTGGCTGGATCGGACGGGCAGCGACGTGGTGCTGCACCCGGTGCAGGCGGTCGTGGAGGTCGTCGTCGTCCTGGTCGTCGTCCTGCTGCTGCCCCGCCGGCGCAGCACCCGGCTGTGGGCGCTGGGACTGCTGCTCCCCATGGCCTGGCTGGCGCAGGAGCTGCTCGACCGCCTGTACGGGACCGGCCTCGTCCGCTGACCGGCGGCACGGGGTCGTCCGGGGATTGGGGGGCCGATCGGGGGGCACGGCAGCGGGTGCCCGACCCCGACGATCGGAGGGACCCCGTGCAGTACCGCGAGATCACCACCCCGGGAACGAGTGCGGAACGCGAGCGCACCTACGTCGTGATCCTCGACGAGGGGGACGAGGCGGTGGCGGCGCTGACCTCGTTCGCCCGGGAGGAGCGGCTCTCCGCCGCCCAGGTCACCGCCGTCGGCGCGTTCCGGCGCGCGGTGGTCGGCTGGTTCGACCGGCAGACCAGCGACTACCGGCGGGTCACCGTCGGCCAGCAGTGCGAGGTGCTCTCGCTGATCGGCGACGTCGCCCTGGGCACCGACGGGAACCCGGCGCTGCACCTGCACGCCGTCCTCGGCCTGCCCGACGCCACCACGCGCGGCGGCCACCTGCTCGAGGGCGAGGTGTGGCCCACGCTGGAGGTGGTGGTCCGGGAGAGCCCGGCGCAGCTGCGCAAGACCATGCGCCCGGAGATCGGGCTGGCGCTGATCGACCTGGACCGCGCCGAGCACTGAGCGGGCTCAGGCGACCGGGTCGCGCTTCCGCTTGCCCTTCTTGTCGCGCCGCTCCCGGTCCTCGCCCTCGTCCGGCACCAGCCGGTTGAGCTCGCCGCGGATGAAGTCCCGGGTGGCCAGCTCGCCGACGGCCACGCGGAGCGCGGCCAGCTCGCGGGCCAGGTACTCGGTGTCGGCGCGGTTCTGCGCCGCCCGGGCGCGGTCCTCCTCGGCCTGCACGCGATCGCGGTCGGCCTGCCGGTTCTGCGCCAGCAGGATGAGCGGGGCGGCGTACGCGGCCTGGGTCGAGAACGCCAGGTTGAGCAGGATGAACGGGTACGGGTCCCAGCGCAGCTGGACGGCGAAGACGTTCAGCGAGATCCAGACGACGACGAGGATCGTCTGGACGGCCAGGAACCGCCCCGTCCCCAGGAAGCGCGCGATGCCCTCGGCGAATTGCCCGACCGCGTCGGGGTTGAGCCGCAGGAAGCTGCCGAACCGGCGGGCGCCGCCGCGCGGGACGTCCAGCCGGGGCGTGTCAGCCACGGCGCGCCCGCTCCCGCCAGTCATCGGGAAGCAGGTGGTCGAGGACGTCGTCGACGCTCACCGCGCCGACCAGCCGGCCCTGCGCGTCGACCACCGGCGCGGCGACCAGGTTGTAGGTGGCGAAGTAGCGGGTGACCTCGGCGAGCGGCGCCTCCGGCCTGAGCGGCTCCAGGTCGTCGAGCACGCCGCTCACCAGGGTCGAGGGTGGCTCGCGCAGCAGCCGCTGGATGTGCGCGAGCCCCAGGTACCGCCCGGTCGGCGTGGCCGACGGCGGGCGGCAGACGTACACCTGGCTGGCCAGCGAGGGGGTGATCTCCTCCTGCCGCACCCGGGCCAGCGCCTCGGCGACGGTGGCGTCGGGGGAGAGGATGACCGGCTCGCTGGTCATGATGCCGCCGGCGGTGTCCTCCGAGTACTTGAGCAGCTGGCGCACCGACTCGGCCTCGTCGGGCTCCATCAGCTCGAGCAGCCGGTCGCGGTCGACGTGGTGCAGCTCGGAGAGCAGGTCCGCGGCGTCGTCGGGGTCCATCTCCTCCAGGACGTCGGCCGCGCGGCCCTCCTCCAGCGTGCCGAGGATGGTGATCTGTTCGGCCTCGGGGAGCTCGCCCAGGACGTCGGCCAGCCGCACGTCGTCCATGGCCTCGGCGACCTCGTGCCGGCGTTTGATCGGGAGCTCCTGGAGCGCGTGCGCCATGTCCGCTGCGTTCAGCTCCCGGTAGGTGGCGATCAGCGTCTCGGCGCCCTGCCCGGCCGGCGAGAGCGCCAGCCCGGTGACCTCGCCCCACTCGAGCTGGTGCAGCTGCCCGCGCCGGCCGATGCGACCGGGCTCCTGGACGGCGACCCGGGACAGCAGCCAGTCGCCGGTGCGGGTCTGCTCCATGCCGGCGTCGACGACCGTGGCCGGGCGGCCGGACTCGTTGATCGTCACCTGCCGGTCGAGCAGCTCGCCGAGCACGAGGGTCTCGCCGCCCCGCTGCTCGAACCGCTTGAGGTTGAGGGTGCCCGACGCGAGCATCACCGCTCCCGGGTCCAGCGCCGTCACCCGGCCCATCGGCACGAAGATCCGCCGCCGGGCGACCACCTCGACCACGAGGCCGAGGACGCGGGGGCAGGCGGTGCCCACCCGGAGCCCGACGACGACGTCGCGGACCTTCCCGACCCGGTCGCCGTTGGGGTCGAAGACGGTCAGCCCGGCAAGCCGGGAGACGTACGCCCTGGTCGCCGTCGTCACGGATCGGAAGGCTACCGTCGGCGCCGTGACTGCCCCGGTTGCGCTGGAGTACGAGGTCGTCGACGTGTTCGCCCCGCGGGCGTTCGCCGGGAACCCGCTGGCGGTGGTCTTCGCCGCCGACGAGCTCACGACGCAGCAGTGCCAGGCCCTGGCGAACGAGTTCCAGCTCTCGGAGACGTCGTTCCTGTGCGCCCCCACGGAGCCCGGCGCCGACTACCGGGTGCGGATCTTCACGCCCTACGCCGAGCTGCCCTTCGCGGGCCATCCGAGCGTCGGCGCGGCGCACACCCTGGTCCGCACCGGGCGGCTGCCGGCGGGGACGCTGCGCCAGGAGTGCGGTGCCGGGGTGCTCGACGTGGTGGTCGACGACGGCGGCGCGACCCTCTCCGGTGGCCGGCCGACGCTCCAGGACGGACCCGCGCCGGCTGTGCTGGCCGCTGCGCTCGGGCTGGACGAGGCCGACGTCACCGGGGTTCCCTCGGACGTCGCCGGCTGCGGCCTGCCCTTCGGCTACCTGTCCGTGTGCCCCGACGCCGTCGACCGGGCCGACCCCGACCGGGCCGCGCTCGCCGGGCTCGACGTCGGTGAGGGCGTGTCGGTGCTCTCCTGGGACGGCGCGACCGCGACCGCCCGCGCGCGCGTCTTCGCCCGCGACCTGAACTGGGGCGAGGACCCGGCCACCGGCTCCGCCGCGCTGGGCGCGGGGGTGTGGCTGGTCGAGAGCGGTCTGGTGGCCGGGGAGGGGACGACGTCGTTCACCGTGCGGCAGGGCGAGCGGATGGGGCGCCCGTCGGTCCTCGGGTGCACCGTCACCGCGGCCGGCGGGCGGGCGGTCGCGACCACCGTGCGCGGTGCCGTCGTCCCGGTGGCGAGCGGCCGTATCCGGGTGCCGTCCTGGTGAAGGGCCCTCCTGCGCCCCGCCACTCGCCCGCTCGCGGTGGGGCGCTGCAGGAAGGCCACGCGTCCTCCGCCTGGGCGCTGCACCGACCCGGGAGCCGGGACGTGGGCCTGCTCTCCCTCGCGGTCGTGGGGGTCTCGCTGTCGGCGCCGCTGACCGCGATGGTCACCGCGCCGATGCTGGCGCTGGCGTTCTGGCGCAACGCAGCGGGCGCGGCCGCGCTCGTGCCCGTGCTGCTCACCCGCGAGCGGGCCACGCTGGCCGGCCTGCGGGCGCGTGACCTGCGCAGCTCGGTGGTCGCGGGGCTCTTCCTCGCGGCGCACTTCGCCGCGTGGCTGCCGAGCCTGTCGATGACGACGGTGGCCGCCTCGGTCGCGCTGGTCACCACCACGCCGATCTGGACGGCGCTCGCGGCCCGGATCTCGGGGGTGCGGCTGCCGGCCGCGGTCTGGTGGGGGCTGCTCCTCGCGTTCGCCGGCGTCGTGCTGATCGTGGGCGTGGACGTCACGGTGAGCGCCGAGGCGCTCGCGGGCGATGCGCTGGCCCTGCTCGGGGCGATCTGCGCCGGCGGGTACGTCCTGGCCGGGGCGCGCGCCCGGCGGCGGCTGGCGACCTCGGCCTACGCCGTCGTCTGCTACTCCGTGTGCGCCGTGGTGATCGCGGTCGCCGCGCTGGTCGTCGACGCACCGCTGGGCGGGTTCGAGGCCCGGGACTGGTGGCTGATCGCGGGCATCACCGTCTCCGCGCAGCTGTTCGGGCACACGCTGCTCAACCTGGTGCTCTCGTCGGTGGGCCCGACCGTGGTGAGCCTCGCCGTCCTGCTCGAGGTGCCCGGCGCGCTGCTGTTCGCGCTCGTCCTCCTCGGCCAGGTGCCGCCGCTGCTGGCGCTGCCCGGGGTCGTACTGGTGGTGGCCGGGGTGGCGCTGGTGGTGCGGGCCGGACGTCCGGCGACCCTGGTCGAGCCCGCCACCTGAGCAAGGACCCCCAGAAGGACCTCGGTCCCCCCGCCACTCGCAGGCTCGCGGCTGGACCCGGCACCGAGGCCTCCCGACCACTCGCAGGCTCGTGGCGGGCCCCTGCGACGGGGCCGACGGCCGATGATCAACGCGGCAGCGCGGGCGTGCGACGCCGTCGCTACCCTCCGGTAGCCGAACTTTCCGACCCACACGCGGAGGCACCGTGGCCGAGCTCCGATCCCGTCGTTCCAACCTGGCCGTCCCGGGCAGCAACCCCCGGTTCCTGGAGAAGGCCAAGGGCCTCCCCGCCGACCAGGTGTTCCTCGACCTGGAGGACGCGTGCGCGCCGCTGGCCAAGCCCGGCGCCCGCAAGAACATCGTCGCGGCGCTGAACGAGGGCGGCTGGGGCGACAAGATCCGCACCGTCCGGGTCAACGACTGGACGACGGAGTGGACCTACCGCGACGTCATCGAGGTCGTCGAGGGCGCCGGCGCGAACCTCGACTGCATCATGCTGCCGAAGGTCGTCGACGCCGCCCAGGTGCGCGCGCTGGACATCCTGCTCACCCAGATCGAGAAGACCAACGGGCTGCCCGTCGGGCGCATCGGCATCGAGGCGCAGATCGAGACGGCGCAGGGCCTGATCAACGTCAACGACATCGCGTTCGCCAGCGAGCGCATCGAGACGATCATCTTCGGCCCGGCCGACTTCATGGCCAGCATCAACATGAAGTCGCTGGTGGTCGGCGCCCTGCACCCGGACTACCCGGGTGACCCCTTCCACTACATCCTCATGCAGATCCTCATGGCCGCCCGCGCCCGTGGCGTGCAGGCCATCGACGGCCCGTTCCTGCAGGTGCGCGACGTGCCGGCGTTCGAGGAGGTCGCGAAGCGGTCGGCCGTCCTCGGCTTCGACGGCAAGTGGGTGCTGCACCCCGGCCAGATCGACGCCGCCAACGAGATCTACGCGCCGTCGCAGGAGGACTACGACCACGCCGAGCTGATCCTCGATGCCTACGACTGGTACACGTCGGAGGCCGGCGGCAAGAAGGGCTCGGCGATGCTCGGCGACGAGATGATCGACGAGGCCAGCCGCAAGATGGCGCTGGTCATCGCCGGCAAGGGCCGCGCCGCGGGCATGTCCCGGACGTCGTCCTTCACGCCCCCCGAGGACTGAGACGCCACGACGCGGCGGCTCCGGAGCGGTCCGGGGCCGCCGTTCGTCGTTCTCGCTACCTCCGCCAGAACAGGTGGTGGGTCACGCCGCTCGGGCTCGGCACGACGTCGCGGTGGAAGCGGTCGAGTAGCTCGTCCGGCGACTCCCACAGCCGGACGCCGGAGCCGAGCTGCACCGGCGAGACGGCCACGTGCAGGGTGTCGACGAGGTCGGCGGCGAGGAACTCCCGGATGACGGTGGCGCCGCCACCGAGCCGCACGTCCTTGCCCTGGGCGGCCGCACGCGCCTGCGCGAGCACCGTCCCGGGGTCGGCGTCCACGAAGTGGAACGTGGTGTCCGAGAGCGTGAACGAGGGACGGACGTGGTGGGTCATCACGAACACGGGCGTGTGGAACGGCGGTTCGGCGCCCCACCAGCCCTGCCAGTCGAGGTCGCGCCACGGCCCGCGGTGCGGGCTGAACTTGTTGCGGCCCATGATCTCCGCGCCGATGCCGTGGGCAAAGTCGCGGGTGAAGTAGTCGTCGAGCCCGCGGCTGCCCCCGGGTTCGGAGCGGTTCGGGAAGCTCGCCGTGGCGAGGGCCCAGGCCATCAGCTCGCCGGGGTCGGCGTGGCCGAACGGCCGCTCGAGGCTCTGCCCCTCGCCGGCGCCGAAGCCGTCGCTGGAGACCGTGAAGTTCTGCACCCTGAGCAGTTGAGCCACCGTTGCCCCTCTCGTCGTCGGTGGAGGGGGGACCGCTGGAGCGCCCGGAACTCATCGCCGCCAACGGCGAGCGGCGATCAGGGGCCGAAGCCGGTGCTGGTCAGCGCCGCGAACGCGACGATCCAGAGCACGATCATGAGCACGAAGAAGCCGGTGACCAGGCCGCCGACGATGATCCCGGCCAGCGCCAGGCCGGCACCCTCCTCGCCGGTCTCGCGGATCTGCCGGCGGGCGATGATGCCGAGCACCAGCCCGACGGGCGCGAAGACGAACGCCATGACCAGGGCGAGGATCGCCAGGGTGTTCGTCGGCCGGCCCCACTGCGGCGGGCCGTATCCCGGCGGGGGGCCGTAGCCGGGCGGACCGTAGGGCTCCCCGTAGCCGGGGGGCGGGCCGTATCCCGGCGGGGGGCCGTAGCCGCCCTGCGGCGGGTCGTCACGGTAGGTCACCGCCGCACGCTAGCCCGCCTCGGTCTCCTCCGGCTCGACCACCGCGCCCTCGCCCGGCATCCCCCGCTCCCGGCTCCGCGGCGCTCCGCCGCGCGGCCACTCCCGGAAGCGGGTGAACGCGATCGGGAGCCCGTGGGCGACGGTCAGGTCGGCGCTGTCCATGGCCTGCAGGTGCAGGTGCGGCTGGGTCGAGTTGCCGGAGTTGCCGCACCCGGCCAGGTGCTGTCCGGGGTGGACCGCATCACCCACCGAGACGCGGAGCGAACCGGATCGCAGGTGGGCCAGCGCGACGAACCGGCCGGGCGCCGGCAGCGCGATGACGACGTGGTTGCCCGCCACGGCGGGAACCCCCTGGCGCAGCCGCCCGGCCTGGCCCAGCGCGTAGCCGAGCAGGGCGAGCTGGGAGCGGCGCGCCCCGTGGTCGGGCTCGCCGTCGTGCACGTGGACGACGACGCCACCGGCCGGGGCGAGGACCGGCCGGTGGAAACCCACGAAGCGCTCCGGCGGTTCGACGGCCAGGAGCGTGCGCCAGTCGCGGGTAGCGGCCGTCCGGTGCCGGTCGTCGACGGGGACGAAGTCGACGGCGTACCGCTCGCCGAGCACGTCCACGCCGTGGGACGGCACCCGCCGCGCCGGGCTGTTCTGCGTCAGCCAGCGGCCGCGGAACGGCAGGGCGAGCTCCACCTCGGGCGGTCCGCCCACCGGCGCCGATGCCTCGCGCATGCCGCCGAGCCTAGGGGCCGGGGCGGGTCGCGCGCGCCGGTCCGCCGCGCGCGGGAGTGACCGAGCGCACGCAGAGCCCGGGGACCGGGTGCCCCATACTCACCGGTAACCCGGACACCGGAGTCCCCGAGGAGCGAACCTGTGACCCGCTTGGCCCAGACCGCTGATCTGACCGACATCCAGCGCGAGATCCTGTCGACGGTCAGGAGCTTCGTCGACCGCGAGATCATCCCGAACGCGCAGGAGCTCGAGCACGGCGACGTCTACCCGCAGGAGATCGTCGACGGGCTCAAGGAGCTGGGCATCTTCGGGCTGATGATCCCCGAGGAGTACGGCGGCCTCGGCGAGTCGCTGCTCACCTACGCGCTGGTGGTCGAGGAGATCGCCCGCGGCTGGATGAGCGTCTCCGGCGTCATCAACACCCACTTCATCGTGGCGTACATGCTCAAGCAGCACGGCACGCAGGAGCAGAAGGAGTACTACCTGCCCCGCATGGCCACCGGCGAGGTGCGCGGCGCCTTCTCGATGTCCGAGCCGGGGCTGGGCTCCGACGTCGCCGGCATCCGCACCAAGGCCGTGAAGCAGGCCGACGGCGGCTACGTCATCGACGGCCAGAAGATGTGGCTGACCAACGGCGGCAGCTCCACCCTGGTCGCGGCGCTGGTGCGCACCGACGAGGGCGCCGAGAAGGCCCACCAGAACCTGACGACGTTCCTGGTCGAGAAGCCGGCCGGGTTCGGCGAGGTCAAGCCCGGGCTCACCATCCCCGGCAAGATCGACAAGATGGGCTACAAGGGTGTCGACACCACCGAGCTGGTGTTCGACGGCTACCGGGCGGAGGCCACCGACATCCTCGGCGGCGAGCCGGGCCGTGGCTTCGCCCAGATGATGGACGGCGTCGAGGTCGGCCGGGTCAACGTCGCCGCCCGCGCCTGCGGCATCTCGATCCGGGCCTTCGAGCTCGCCGTCGCCTACGCCCAGCAGCGGGAGACCTTCGGCAAGCCGATCGCGCAGCACCAGGCGATCGCCTTCCAGCTGGCCGAGATGGCCACCAAGGTCGAGGCCGCGCACCTGATGATGGTCAACGCCGCCCGCCTCAAGGACGCCGGCAAGCGCAACGACGTCGAGGCCGGCATGGCCAAGCTGATCGCCAGCGAGTACTGCGCCGAGGTCACCACGCAGTCCTTCCGCATCCACGGCGGCTACGGCTACTCCAAGGAGTACGAGATCGAGCGCCTCATGCGGGAGGCGCCGTTCCTGCTCATCGGCGAGGGCACCAGCGAGATCCAGAAGACGATCATCAGCCGCGGTCTGCTCAAGGAGTACAAGCTCAAGGGCTGAGAACCCGTTGAACGCCTGAGGCCCAGAACCACTTCGGTTCTGGGCCTCTCGCGTTCACTCCTGCGTGCGCGTGTATGCAGGAGCCATGCGTGCAGCGGGAGTGACCGAGTTCGGCGGGCCGGAGGTCCTGCACATCGTCGAGGTGGAGCCGGAGCCCCTGGGTCCGGGCCAGGTGCGGCTGCGGGTCGAGGCGGCCGCGGTGAGCCCGACCGACACCCACGCCCGCAGCGGCGCCTACGCCGGGCGCGACCCGGTGAAGAACCCGCCGTGGGTGCCGGGGATGGACGTCGCCGGCGTCGTCACCGAACTCGGCGAGGGCGTCGACCACCTGTCCGTGGGTGACCTGGCGATGGGGATCGTCGTGCCCTTCGGGCCCTACGGCGCCTACCGCGAGGACAAGGTGCTGCCGGGCGGCTCCGTCGTCCGCGCGCCGGCCGGGGCGACCGCCGTGGAGGCGTCGACCCTGCCCATGAACGGGCTCACCGCCCGGCTCGCCCTGGACCTCATGGCGCTGCAGCCGGGTCAGGTGCTCGCGGTGACCGGCGCGGCGGGCGCCTTCGGCGGCTACGTGGTGCAGCTGGCGAAGGCCGACGGGCTGACCGTGGTGGCCGACGCCTCCGAGGCCGACGAGGAGCTGGTACGGGGGCTGGGCGCCGACGTCGTCGTCCGGCGCGGGGACGACGTCGCCGACCGAATCCGCGAACACTTCCCCGAGGGCGTCGACGGGCTGGCCGACGGATCGGTGCAGGACGAGCAGGTGCTGCCCGCCGTCCGCGACGGGGGGGCGGTGGCCACGGTGCGCGGCTACCGCGGCAACGGCGAGCGCGGCCTGCGCTTTTTCCCGACCATGGTGCGGAAGGTCGCCGAGGACCGGGCGGCGCTGGACCGGCTCCGCCAGCAGGTCGAGGAGGGTGCGGTGACCCTTCGGGTGGCCCGCACGTTCCCCGCCGAGCAGGCGGCCGAGGCGCACCGGGTGCTGGAGGCGGGGGGCGTGCGCGGACGGCTCGTGCTCACCTTCTGAGGCGGCGGGCCCGGTTGAGCGCCGGCCGGGGCGGGCACCTGCGGCGGGACGACCGACGACGGACGGAGATCCCCGCATGACCTTCTCGATCGTGGCCCGCTGCCCGCACACCGGTGAGTTGGGAGTCGGTGCCCTCACCGCGCTCATGGGTGTCGGCAAGCTCGTGGGGCACGCCTCGCCGGGCGTCGGCGCCGCCGCGTCGCAGGCGTCGATGAACCCCTACCTCGCCATCGACGGGCTGCGGCTGATGGCCGAGGGGCTGGAGGCGCCGGCCGCGCTGGACGAGGTGCTCCGCCGGGATCCCGGCCGCGACGTGCGGCAGTGCGGCTTCGTCGACCGCAACGGTTGCACCGCCGCGTGGACCGGGGAGCGCACCCTCGGCTGGTCAGGGCACATCGAGGACGACGCGGTGGTCGTCTCGGGCAACCGGCTGGTCGGCCGGCACACGCTCGAGGCCGCCCTCGAGGCGTTCCACGCCCACCGCGACCGCGAGCTCGCCGAGCGCCTGGTGCTCGCCGTGGAGGCCGGCGAGTCCACCGGTGCCGACATGGAGGGCGCCCGCTCCGGGCACGTGCTCGTGCTGGGGTCGGAGGCCTACCCCCTCTGGGACATCCGCGTCGACTCGGACAAGGACCCGGCGCTGCGGCTGCGCGAGCTGTTCGAGGAGTACCGCACCGACTTCCTGCCCGAGGTGCAGCGGCTGCCCACCCGCCGCGACCCGGTGGGCGCGGCCACCCGCGACCTGCTGGAGGCCTGACCGGGGAGCGCCGCCCGGGCGGGGAACCTGCGGGCGGGGGTTTTCCACAGCCGGCGTTGGACCGGTTCGCCGCCGTCCGCCTACGGTCCCGGCGTGCGCGTCCAGGTCAGCGTCGGGCAGACCGACGGCACGCTGCTCGACGTCGCCGTCGACGTGGACGACGACCTGCCGGTCGGCCGCCTGGCCGCGGAGCTGGGCCGGGTCGCCGGCCTGCCCGCCGCGGGGCTGTGGCTCGCCGGCGGCCGGCTCGACGACGAGCAGCCGGTGGGGGAGAGCGACCTCGTCGACGGCGCCGTCGTCCACCTGACCGCGCCCGCGGCCGCGCCGGCCGGCCCGCGTGGCTGGCAGCTGCGGGTACGCAGCGGCCCGTGCAGCGGGCTGGCCGCCGCGCTGCCGATGGGCGAGCACGAGCTCGGCCGCAGCGGTCCGTTCGGCTTCACCGACCGCGCGATGTCCCGCCGGCATGCGGTGCTGCGGATCGGCGCGGACGGCGCGACGCTGCGCGACCTCGGCTCGGCCAACGGCACCACGATCGAGGGCGCGCCGGTGCCCGAGGACGACGACGTGGCGCTGGCCCCCGGTCAGCTCGTGCAGCTCGGTGACACCCAGCTGGTCGTCGAGCCGGCCCCCGTCGCCGACGCCGCCGTCGAGCCGGCCGGCCCGGGGGCGCGTGCCTTCGTCCGTGCCCCCCGGCTGCTCCCCTCGGCACCCGAGGTGCGCATCCAGCTGCCGCAGGAGCCGGCGACGCGGGAGCCCCGCCGGTTCCCGCTGGTGATGGTCCTCGTGCCGCTGCTCGTCGGCGTCGTGCTGGCGGTCGTCCTGCGCTCGCCGCTGTACCTGGTGTTCGCCGTCGCCGGCCCGGTGGTGATGATCGGCAACACCGTGGCCGACCGCCGGCAGGGCGCCCGTGAGGAGCGCCGGGCGCACGAGGAGCACGCCCGGGAGCTCGCCCGCGCCCGGGCGCGGATCGACCGCGCCGTGGCCGAGGAGACCGCCCGCCGGCGCGACGCGCACCCGGACCCGGCGACCGCGCTGCTCACCGCCGTCCTGCCCGACCGCCGGCTGTGGGAGCGGCGCCGCACCGACCCCGACGCCCTCGACCTGCGGCTGGGCGCGGCCGACCTGCCCGCCCGCGTGGTGGTCACCGACCGGTCGGGGCGCGACGAGCCGCCGCAGCAGCGCACCGTGCACGCCGCGCCCGTCGTGGTGCCGCTCCGCGAGGCCGGTGTCGTCGGCCTGGCCGGCCCGGCCGCCCCGCTGGCCGGCCTGCTGCGGTGGGTGGTGCTGCAGCTGGCGGTCACCCACCCGCCGCGCGACCTGGCGCTCACGCTGCTCACCGCGCGCAGCCAGGCGGACTGGAGCTGGGTGCGCTGGCTGCCGCACGCCCGGCCGGCCGACGGCGAGGGCCCGGTTGCGTTCGTCGGGAACGACACCGAGACGGTGGCCGCCCGGGTCGCGGAGCTGGCGGCGCTCGTCCGCACGCGCCGCTCGGCGACGGCCGGCGGCGGGCGCGTGATCCCGGAGTTCTTCCCGGCACACGTGCTCGTCGTCCACGGGTTCCGGTCGCTGCGTGCCACCCCCGGGCTGGCCCAGCTGCTGCAGGACGGCCCCGCGGTCGGGGTGTACGCCGTCTGCGCCGACGAGGAGGAGCGCTTCCTGCCGGAGGCGGCCACGGCGACCGCCGTCCTCGACCCGGGCGAGGAGGCGCGGTTGGTCGTCCGGCGCAGCGGCCGCGACCCGGTGCCGGGCGTGCTCGCCGAGCCGGTGCCCGCGGAGCTGGCCGAACGCGCGGCCCGGGCGCTTGCCCCGTTGCGCGACGTGAGCCCGGAGGAGGACGACGCCGTCCTGCCCGACAGCGTGCGGCTGCTCGACCTGCTCGGGCTCGAGCCGCCCACCGTCGACGGCGTGCGTGCCCGCTGGCAGCTGGCGGGCCGGAGCACGCGGGTGGTGGCCGGCGCGGGTCTGCACGGGCCGTTCACCCTCGACCTGCGCACCGACGGCCCGCACGGGCTGGTCGCCGGGACCACCGGCGCGGGGAAGTCGGAGCTGCTGCAGACGATGATCGCGTCCCTGGCGGTGGCCAACCGCCCGGACACGCTCAACCTCGTGCTGGTCGACTACAAGGGCGGCAGCGCGTTCAAGGACTGCGTGCACCTGCCGCACACCGTCGGCATGGTCACCGACCTCGACGCCCACCTCGTCGAACGGGCGCTCACCTCGCTCGGCGCGGAGCTCAGGTACCGCGAGCACCGGCTGGCTGCGGCCGGCGTCAAGGACATCGAGGACTACGTCGAACTGCAGGCCCGCGACCCCGGCTCGCCGCCGCTGCCCCGGCTGCTCATCGTCATCGACGAGTTCGCCTCGCTGGCGCGGGAGCTGCCCGACTTCGTGGCGGGGCTGGTGAGCATCGCCCAGCGCGGGCGGTCGCTGGGCATCCACCTGCTGCTGGCCACCCAGCGGCCCAGCGGCGTCGTCTCGCCGGAGATCCGGGCGAACACCGACCTGCGCATCTCGCTGCGCGTCACCGACGCGGCCGACAGCAGCGACGTGCTCGAGGCCCCCGACGCCGCGCGCATCGCCCGGTCCGCCCCCGGCCGCGGGTTCGCGCGGCTCGGGCACGGCGCGCTGGTGCCCTTCCAGGCGGGCCGCATCGGGGGCCGGCGTCCCGGCCAGGGCGCCGTGGCCGCGGCGGCGCCGTTCGCCGTCCCCCTCGGCTGGCACCAGCTGGGGTACGCGCCACCGCGGCGGCCGGCGACGGCGAGCCGGGCCTCCGACGCCGAGGTCACCGACCTGTCGGTGCTCGTCGACGCCGTCCGCGGCGCGGCGCAGGCCGAGGGCGTGCCCGCGCAGCGCAGCCCGTGGCTGCCGGCGCTGCCCGCACGGGTGCTGGTCGCCGACCTGGCGGACCCGGTGGACGGCCGGGCGACCTGGCTGCCCTACGGGCTGCAGGACCTCCCCGCGACCCAGGAGCGGCGGGTGGCCGCCTTCGACCCCGCGGTCGACGGGCACCTGCTGGTGGTCGGCTCGCCGAAGAGCGGCCGGTCGCAGCTGCTGCGCACCCTGGCCGGGGCCGCCGGCGCGCGCTGCTCGACCGCCGACGTGCACCTGTACGCCCTCGACTGCGGCAACGGGGCGCTGCTGCCGCTGGCCGACCTGCCGCACTGCGGCGCGGTGGTTACCCGCACCCAGACCGAGCGCGCCACCCGGCTGCTCGACCGGCTCGCCCGCGAGCTGGAGCGCCGCCAGCAGGTGCTGGCCGAGGGCGGCTTCGCCGACGTGAGCGAGCAGCGCCGATCGGTGCCGCCGGGGGAGCGGCTGTCGCACGTCCTGCTCCTGCTCGACCGCTGGGAGGGGTTCACGCCGACGCTCGGCGAGGTCGACGGCGGCCGGCTCTCCGACGTGCTGACGACCCTCCTCCGGGAGGGGGCCTCCGCCGGGATCTCGGTGGTGGTCACCGGCGACCGGTCGCTGGGCACCGGCCGGCTGTCGTCGCTCACCGACAGCCGGCTGGTGCTGCGGCTCGCGGACCGGGGCGACTACCCGCTGGTCGGCGTGCCCGGCCGGCAGGTGCCCGGGGAGCTGCCGCCCGGGCGGGCGGTCACCGTCGAGGGGGCGATCGAGACGCAGGTCGCGCTGCTCGCCCCCGACGAGTCGGGGCAGGGGCAGGCGGCGGCGCTCGCCGAGATCGCGAAGGCGGCGCACGTGCGCGACGCGATGGTGCCGCGGGCGGCCCGCCCCTTCCGGGTCGACGCGCTGCCCGCGCGCCTGGGCTTCGCGGCCGCCTGGGAGCTGCGCCCGGCCGGCGCCGGCGCGGGGTTCGCCCTGGTCGGCGTCGGTGGCGACGAGCTGGCCGCCGCCGGCCCCGACCTGGTCCAGCGGGGGCCCGCGTTCGTCGTCGCCGGGCCGGCGCGCTCGGGCCGGAGCACGGTGCTGGCCGTCATGGCCGAGTCGCTGCTGCGGCAGGGCACGTCGGTCGTCGTGTGCGCGCCGAAGGTCTCACCGCTGCGGGCCCTGGCCGGCCGGCCCGGCGTGCTGGACGTCGTGCTGGACCCGGCGGCCCCGGCGGAGCGCTGGCAGGAACTGCTCCGCTCCGTACCCGGCCGGCCGTTGATCCTGCTGCTGGACGACGGCGAGGTGCTGCGGGACTGCCCGGCGGGGGAGGTGTTCCGCGAGGTCGTGCGCGGCGCCGTCCCCGGCTGCGGCCTGGTGCTGGCCGGGAACGCCGACGGCATCTGCACCGGCCTGTCGGGCTGGCAGGTGGAGGCGCGGAAGGCGAGGCAGGGCGTGCTGCTGTCGCCGCAGGGGAGCACGGACGGCGACTTGATCGGCGTGCGCCTCCCGCGCGGTGCCGTGGGCGGGCCGCTCCGGCCGGGTCGCGCGCTGCTCCACCTGGGCGACGGCGAGCTGCGGACCGTCGCCGTCCCGGCTCCTCCGGCCGCGCCCTGACCCGACCGCGACGGCGGCCCGGGGACGACGACGGCCGCCTCGCGCGGGGCGGGGCGGCCGTCGTCGTGCGGTGGGCTGATCAGCGGCCGAGCGCACCGGCCAGCTGGGCGTCGGCGTCGCGGAAGGTGGCGGCGGCCTGGGTCAGGTACTGGGCCATGCCGTCGAGGCCTGCGACCATGTTCCGGGCGCCGGTGGTGAACTCGTCGTAGGAGGCGGAGAAGCTGCGGCTGGAGGCGTCGGTGACGTAGCCCTCGGCTACGAGCTGGTCGACGAGCCCCTTCAGCTGGCCGAGCATGCCGTCGATCTCGACCCGCCCGTTGGTGAGCCGGCCGGCCGCGTCTTCCATCTGCTGGTAGGTGACGTTGACGTTCGCCATGGTGAGTCCAATCGGGAGGTCCGGGTGCTCCGGGCACCGGAGGATGCGGATACGCGGCGGAACGTAACAACGGATGCCGGTCGGCCGGGCCGCTCCGCGGGAACCTGTGGACAACCCGCGCGGGGAGCCTGCCGGACTCGCGCCGGAGACCGATGCCCTGTTTGCTGGCGGGCGTCGGACCTGCGGAGGGAGCTCGGAAATGGTGCACAGGCTCGTGGTCAGCTACGGACAGCCGGAGGATCCGGCCGCCTTCGACGCGTACTACCGGGAGACGCACACGCCCCTGGCGCTGCGGCAGCCCGGCCTGGTGCGGCTGACCTACGGCACGCCGGTGTCGCTGGACCCGGCGCAGCCCGCGCCCTACCTGATCGCCGAGCTCGACTTCGACTCCGAGGAGGCGATGGGGCAGGCCATGGCCTCGCCCGAGGGGCGGGCGGCCGGCAAGGACCTCGCCAACTTCGCCACCGGCGGCGCCACCTTCGTGCACTTCGACGTGCAGCAGGCGAGCTGAGCCGGTGAACGGTGCACAGGCGCTCATCCGGACGCTGGTGAGCGCGGGCGTCGACGTCTGCTTCGCCAACCCCGGGACGTCGGAGATGCACTTCGTCGCCGCGCTGGACGACGTGCCGGAGATGCGCGGTGTGCTGACGCTCTTCGAGGGCGTGGCCACCGGCGCGGCCGACGGCTGGGCGCGGATGACCGGCCGGCCCGCCGCGACGCTGCTGCACCTGGGGCCGGGCATGGGCAACGGGCTGGCCAACCTGCACAACGCCCGCCGGGGCACGGCGCCGATGCTCAACGTCGTCGGCGACCACGCCCGTTCGCACAAGCGCCTCGACGCCCCGCTGGAGTCGGACATCGACGCCGTCGCCGGGACCTTCTCGGCCTGGCTGCGCCGGTCGCTGTCACCGGCCGACGTCGCCGCCGACGCCGCCGAGGCGGTGGCCGCCGTCGCCACCGGTGGCATCGCGACGCTCATCCTCCCGGCCGACGTCTCCTGGGAGGAGGGCGCCGCCGTCGCGGAGCCGCTCCCGGGGGGGGGGGGGCCGCCGCCCGCCCCCGCCCCCGTCGAGGTGGTGGCCACGGGCGGGCGGTCGGCCGCGCCCGGGGGGGTGCTGGTCTCTGGCGTGGTGTTTAAAAA
>NZ_JBJHAT010000037.1:0-40676 GCF_054051175.1 Blastococcus sp. SYSU DS0753
GGGGGGCCCCCCGGCCCGGCCCGCCCCGGCGCCACCGCGGCCGGCGGGGGGGGGGGGGGGGGCCCCCCCCCCCCCCCCCCCCCCCCCCCGCGCCGTCGTCCGGCCTCGACAAGGCCCGGTGGGTGGCTGCGCGCCACTGCTCCACACCCCCGCCGGGCCACGGCGCACTCCCGGCACTACGGTCGTCGAGGTGGAATTCCGTCGACTGGGCCGGTCCGGCCTCAACGTCTCGCAGATCGCCTTCGGCAACTGGCTGACGCACGGCAGCCAGGTCGAGGAGGACGCCGCCGTGTCGTGCGTGCACGCCGCGCTCGACGTCGGGATCACCACGTTCGACACCGCTGACGTCTACGCCGGCACCGCCGCCGAGTCGGTGCTGGGCCGCGCCCTGGGCGGTCAGCGCCGCGAGGGCCTGGAGATCGCCACGAAGGTGTACTGGCCGACGGGTCCCGGGCCGAACGACCGCGGGCTCTCCCGCAAGCACGTCGTCGAGAGCTGCCACGCCTCCCTCCGGCGACTCGGCACCGACTACATCGACCTGTACCAGGCGCACCGCTACGACCCGACGGTGCCGCTGGAGGAGACCATGACCGCCTTCGCCGACCTGGTGCGGGCCGGCAAGGTGCTCTACCTGGGCGTCTCCGAGTGGCAGCCCGACCAGATCGCCGCGGCGGCGGCGCTCGCCCGCGAGCTGAACGTCCAGCTGGTCAGCAACCAGCCCCAGTACTCGATGCTCTGGCGGGTCATCGAGGGCGAGGTCATGCCGACGTGCGAGCGGGAGGGCCTGTCGCAGATCGTCTGGTCCCCGCTGGCCCAGGGCGTGCTCACCGGCAAGTACCGGCCCGGCGAGCAGCCGCCGACCGGTAGCCGCGCCGGCCACTCGGCCGTCGGTTTCCAGATCGAGGGGTTCCTCGCCGACGAGGTGCTGGCCAAGGTGCAGGGGCTGCGCCCGGTCGCCGACGACCTCGGGCTGACGATGGCGCAGCTCGCGCTGGCCTGGGTGCTGCAGAACCCGAACGTGGCCGCCGCGATCATCGGCGCCAGCCGACCGGAGCAGGTCCGTGACAACGTCAAGGCGGTCGGCGTGCGGCTCGACGCCGACGTCATGGCCCGTGTCGACGAGGTGCTCGACGGTGTGGTCGAGCGTGATCCCGCCAAGGTCTTCCTGCCCGCGGACAAGGCGGCGAGGGGTACCGCCGCGTAGCGGACCGGCTCCGGCCGCCCGTCACTCCCCCGCGCGCCAGGGTCGGCACGACAGGGCTCTACCCTTACGTTAGGGTAGGGAGTGCTCACTCGCTCCGCCCCGCCCGGAACCGAACGAATCGTGCGCGTCCACGCCGGCGCCCTGCCCCCCCTCGCCGAGCGGGTGGAGGTGCCGCGCTACGACCGCCGGCGGATCCGCACCGGCATCGTGCACATCGGGGTCGGCGGCTTCCACCGTGCGCACCAGGCCATGTACCTCGACCGGCTCATGGACGGCGGGCTGGCTCCGGAGTGGGGGATCTGCGGAGTCGGCGTCCTCCCGTCCGACCACCGCATGCAGGAGGTCATGGCTGCCCAGGACGGCCTGTACACCCTCGTCGTCAAGCACCCGGACGGCGCCTTCGAGCCCCGGGTCGTCGGATCGATCGTCGACTACCTCCTCGCGCCCGACGACCCGGAGGCGGTGGTCGAGCGGATGGCGGACCCCGACACGCGGATCGTGTCGCTGACCATCACCGAGCGCGGGTACAACACCGACCCCGTGACCGGAGCCTTCGACGTCGACGCCCCGGGAATCCGGGACGACCTCCGGCCTGACGCCGCCCTGCGCACCACGTTCGGGCTCGTGACCGAGGCGCTGGCCCGCCGTCGCGAGCGGGGGCTGACACCGTTCACCGTGCTCTCCTGCGACAACCTGCAGAACAACGGCGACGTCGCGAGGCGCGCGTTCAGTGCGTTCGCGACGATGCGGGACGCCGATCTCGGGGACTGGGTCGGCCGCGAGGTGTCGTTCCCCAACAGCATGGTCGACCGGATCACCCCGCTGACCACCGCCGCGGACATCGCGGGTCTCCGTGAGCGCTTCGGGGTGGAGGACGCGTGGCCGGTCGTGTGCGAACCGTTCGCCCAGTGGGTGGTCGAGGATCGCTTCCCCGCCGGCCGCCCACCGTGGGAGGAGGCCGGTGTCCAGTTCGTGCAGGACGTCGCCCCCTACGAGGCGATGAAGCTGCGGTTGCTCAACGGCAGCCACCAGGCGCTGGCCCACTTCGCCCGGCTGGCGGGCTACGAGCACGTCCACGACGCCTGCCGGGACCCGCTTTGGACCGCCTTCCTGCGGGATTACATGGATCGCGAGGTGTCCCCCACGCTCGCGGACGTGCCCGGGATCGACCTGGACGACTACAAGCGGACACTCCTCGCCCGTTTCGCGAGCCCCTCCGTGGGCGACACCGTGGCCCGGCTCTGCGCGCAGACCTCGGCGCTGATCCCCAAGTACGTGCTGCCCGTCGTGCGCGACGGCCTGGCCAGGGGCGGAGACGTGCGCCGCGCAGCCGCTGTCGTCGCCAGCTGGGCCCGGTCCGCGGAGGGCCGGGACGACGCCGGGCGCCCCCTGCCGCTGGTCGACCGGCAGGCCGACCGGGTACGCGCCAACGCGAGCCGGCTCGACGAGGACCCGGTCGCCTTCATCGCGGACCGCAGCATCTTCGGGGACCTGGTGGACGACGAGCGCTTCGTGGCGGCCTACCGCCGGGCCCTCTCCCTCCTGCGCGAGCGCGGCGCCCGCGCCACCTTGGCGGCAGTCGTCGATGCGCCGAACGCATCGGCTTGAGAACCGCCGGCGGGCGGTGACGCCGTCACCGCACACCGGCCGCACCGGGCCGGCCCGCAGGGAACGTCAGACCCGGGTGTTGCGCTTCGTCCAGCCCCAGGCTGCGGTGGCCAGGAAGAGCACCACACCGATGATCAGCAGCCAGAAGAGCCCCTCGACCACCGCGCCGACGACGGCGAGCACCAGCCAGACGACCAGCAGCAGTCCGATGAGTCCGAGCACGGGTTCCTCCTCTGTCCGCGCACGGGCGCTCCGGCCCGCGCGCACCTCGATGTGACCTTGATCGGAATCGCTACCCGATCGCCGGGTCGGTCACGCCTCGACGGGACGGTCGTGCGACCGTTCCACGCACACGGGTGACGGACACGCCAGGATGAGCGCGCGACGAGGAGTCCCGGGCCGGGCGGCAGCGGCCACCGGTGAACGCTGCGAGGGGAGGTGCGCATGACCGAGCCGACGTCGGCCCTCCCCCGGGACCGCCCCTCCCCCGGGCCCGGCCCCGCGCCGGCGACCGCGCCCGGCGCGCACGCCGCGACCCCGCCCCCGGCGGTCGGCCGCGCGTCGCTGCTGCAGCGCGAGGCGGTGATCGCCGGGCGGTTCCTGGTCATCGGGCTGGCCGTGCTGGGCGCCGTCTGGCTGGTGCTGCAGGTCCAGTTCGTCGCGGCCGCGGCGATGCTCGGGCTGGCGCAGGTCGCGATGCTCTGGCCCATCGCCCGGTGGCTGCGGGGGCAAGGGGTCCCGGCCGCGCTGGCCGCGATCCTCTGCGTCGTCGCCTACCTGGCCTTCTTCGTGAGCGTCCTGACCTTCCTCGTGCTCCAGATCATCGGCGCCTGGCCCGGCCTGATCGCCGCGGGCACCGATGCCGTGGAGGCGACCAGCACCTGGGTCCAGGACCGGACCGACGACCTGAACAACGCCGGGCTGAACCAGGTCATCGACCAGCTGGAGACCTCGGTCGGCTCCGCGATGAGCGGGTTGGGCAACGCGGCCGCGCAGGGGCTGAACGCGGCGGGCAACGTCGCCACCGTCCTGATCATCGCCCTGTTCTTCACCCTGTTCGCGCTGACCAGCGGCGACCGGCTGTGGCGGCAGTTCCTCGGGGTCCTGCCCGTGGTGGACCGAGCCCCGACCGACGCCGCCTTCCGCGCCGGGATGCGCACCGCCGGCGCGTGGTTCTACGCGGCCACCGCGACCGGGCTGATCGACGGCATCCTCATCGGTCTCGGGCTGTGGCTGCTCGACGTCCCGCTGGCCCTGCCCATCGGCGCGCTGACCTTCCTGCTCGGCTACGTGCCGCTGGTGGGCGCGACGATCGCGGGAGCGGTCGCGGTCGCGGTCGCCGGCGTCACCAACGGCTGGACCACCGCGCTGTGGGCACTCCTCGTCGTCATCGTGGTGCAGCAGATCGAGGGGAACGTCCTGGCCCCCCTGCTCCTGTCCCGCGCGATCAGCTTCCACCCCCTGGTCATCCTGCTGCTCACGACCGGGGCTGCCTCCGCCTTCGGCCTCCTGGGCCTGTTCGTGGCGGTGCCGGTCGCCGGTGTGCTCGCCGCCGCGGTCCAGGGCTGGCGGCGGGCGGTGCGCCGCTCCGTGGAGGGGCAGGCGGGCAGCCCCGCCACGGAAGACCCGGAGGACGCCGAGGACGACGGCCACGCACCGCGGGCGCACGCCGGCGCCCCTCCGGCCTGACCGGCGCTCCCCCGCCCCGCCACCGCTCGACCTGACGAGCGGTGTGATCCCGGTTACGGTTCGGCCCACATCGTCTCCGCCGGAGGTGTGCCCGTGCCCGAGTCCATCGTCGTGGGTCTCGACGGGAGCGAGTCGAGCAACCGCGCCGCGGACGCAGCCGCCGACGCCGCCCGCCACCACGGTCTGCGCCTGGTCCTCGCCTGCGTCGTCCCCTGGTCGCCCTACTCCTTCACCACCGCGGAGGAGAACGAACGCCGCTCCGTGGAGAAGGCGCGGGAGGCCGCGGCCGCCCGCGAGCGCGTGCTGGACCCGGTCGTCGCGCGGCTCTCCGAGCCCGGGGACCTCGTGGTCGAGGGGGTCGTCCGGCACGGGCACCCCGCCGAGACGCTGGTGCGCCTGGCCCGCGAGCACGATGCCGCCTGGATCACCGTCGGCCGCATCGGGCAGAGCCGGGTGCGCACCCTGCTCTTCGGGTCGACGCCGAGCAGCCTCATCCAGCTCTCCCCCGTCCCTGTCCTGGTGGTGCCGTGATGCCCTCGCCGTCCGACTCCCTGCTGGCCGCCACGTTCGACGAACAGGTCGACGGCTTCTTCGCACCGGTCTCCGAGTGGATCACCACGGTCGTCTTCTTCGCCGTGCCCCTGGACTTCATCGACGAGGGCGTCGAGCTGCCGCTCATCGTCGTCTGGCTCGTCATCGCCGGCGTCTTCTTCACCATCTACCTGCGGGGGTTCCAGTTCCGGGCGTTCAAGCACGCCATCCAGCTGGCGCGCGGGGACTACAACGATCCGCGAGATGCCGGCGAGGTGACCCACTTCCAGGCGCTGGCGACCGCCGTGTCGGGCACGGTCGGACTCGGGAACATCGCCGGGGTCGCGGTGGCGATCTCGCTGGGCGGGCCGGGTGCCACGCTGTGGATGATCATCGCCGGGCTGGTCGGCATGTGCACCAAGGGCGTGGAGTGCACGCTCGGCGTGAAGTACCGCAACGTCTACGCCGACGGCCGGGTCTCGGGCGGCCCGATGTACTACCTGACCAAGGGGCTGAAGGAGAAGAGCCCGAGGCTGGGCACGCTCGGCAAGGTCCTCGCCGTCCTCTTCTGCATCTTCACGCTCGGTGGCGCCGTGGGTGGCGGCAACATGTTCCAGGCCAACCAGGCGTTCAGCCAGGCGCAGTCGGTCACCGGCGGCGCGGACGGGCCCCTCGGCGGCGGCGCCGCGGGCGCGATCTTCGGTCTCGTGCTCGCCCTGTTCGTCGGCGCGGTCATCATCGGCGGGATCCGCAGCATCGCCCGGGTCACCGACAAGCTCGTGCCGTTCATGGCCGTCTTCTACGTCATCGCCTGCCTCACCGTGCTGTTCGCCAACCTCACGGAGATCCCCGAGGCGATGTGGGCGATCGTGTCGCAGGCGTTCAGCCCCGAGGCCGGGTTCGGCGGCATCGTCGGCGTCCTCATCCAGGGCTTCCGGCGAGCGGCCTTCAGCAACGAGGCGGGGCTGGGCTCGGCGGCGATCGCGCACTCGGCGGTCAAGACGAACGAGCCGGCGACCGAGGGGCACGTCGCCGTCCTCGAGCCGTTCATCGACACCGTCGTCATCTGCACCATGACGGCGCTCGCCATCGTCATCACCGGCACCTACGCCGACGACGCCAGCGACGCCGGCGTGCAGACGACGTCGGCCGCCTTCGGGTCGGTGGTCGGCTGGTTCCCGATCGTGCTCGCGGTCGCGGTGGTCCTGTTCGCCTACTCGACGATGCTGGCCTGGAGCTACTACGGGCTGAAGGCGGCGACCTACCTCTTCGGCGAGTCGATGATCGTCGACCGCACCTGGAAGCTCATCTTCTGCATCTTCGTGGTCATCGGCGCCTCGTCGACGCTGGAGGCGGTCATCGGCTTCTCCGACAGCATGATCTTCCTGATGTCCTTGCCCAACATCATCGGCCTCTACGTCCTGTCCCGCGTGGTCAAGGGGGAGATCGAGGGTTACCGCACCCGCCTGGCCAGCGGCGAGATCCGCCCCGTCGCCGACCGCGGCTGAGCCGCCCCGCCGATCAGGTGCGGGGGGCCAGCTCGTAGGTGGGGCCGAGATCGGTGGTGCCGGTGTCGGGTACCTCGTGCACGAGCTTCGGGTCCGCCTGCTGCAGCCGGTGGACCGCGGCCCGGGTCCGCTCGAGGTCCAGCCCGGTCTGCCGCGCCAGGTCCTGCAGGTGCGGCGCGCCGTCGGTCCCCTCCCGCTCGGCCACGGCCCGGTACACCGCTGCGTCGTCCCCGGACAGATCCTCCGCGCGCATGTGCTGTTCCTCCTCGAGGTCGGCACGGACATCGTCGGACGCGACCGGCCGGTGCAGGTCACCCGGTGGCCACGGCGTCCCCCTACCCGCTGGCGCACCGTCCACGCGAGCGGCGGGCGCACCTGTGGGACCACCGGGTACCCAGGGAGGCGGCTCCGGGGGCCGTCCGAGCAGCGCGGGGGGAGGAGCCACCCGGCCGGGCGGCTACATGCCGCTGACGATGCGCCGCAGGTCGTCGGCCACCCGCGTCGCCTCCCGGGAGGCGCCCGCGATGGCGTCCTGGGCCTGGGCCGTCGACGCGTTCTGCTCCTCGACCGCCGCGGCGATCGTGGTCTGCGCCTCCACGACGCCCCGGATGACCTCCTGGACGTTGCCGAGTGCGGCGCCCGCGGCTTCGACGTCACCGCGGACCGCCTCGACCACGCCCCGGATCCGCTCGGTGGCCCTCGCCGTCTCCGAGGCCAGGTCTTTGACCTCCCCGGCGACGACGGCGAACCCCTTGCCCGCCTCCCCGGCGCGGGCCGACTCGATGGTCGCGTTGAGCGCCAGCAGGTTGGTCTGGTCGGCGATGGCCGAGATGCTGCCGGCGATCTGGTCGATCTCGGCCATGGTCGCGGCCAGGCGCGCCACGGTCTCGGCGCTCTCCCGCGACCCGTCGCTGGCCTGGGTGGCCGTGGTGGTGGCGTGGCTGGCCGCCGCCGCGATCTCGGCGATGGCCGAGCGCAGCCCGGTCATGACGTCGGTCGCCGTGCCCACGTTCTCGTCCAGCCGCTGACCCGCCTGCACCAGCTCGGCGAGCTGCTCCTCCAGGCCGCTCGCCCGGAGCTCGCGCTGGGCCAGGGCAGCGGCCGCCTCCTCCGCGGCCCGCGCCCGCTCGGCGGCGAGCTCGGTCCGCGCCTGGGCCTGGGCGACCGCCTGGGCCTCGGCCCGGCGGGTCTCGGCCCGGCGACCGCGCTCGGCCTCCTCGGTGAACTTCCACGTGTAGGCGAGGAAGAACGCCTCGGCCAGCAGGAAGACCGCGTGCAGCAACGCGAACAGGAGCGGGTTCTCCTGCGCCTGCTCGGTCGAGTACACCGCCTCGGGCGCGACGAGGCTGGTCAGCGCGTGGTGGACCGCGACGAAGACGACGGCCAGCAGGAACGGCGTCCACAGCTGGTAGAGCGCGACCAGCGCCAGCAGGACGTAGAACCAGATGTGCAGGTCGGTGAGGCCGCCGCCGACGTGCACCAGCAGGTCGGCGCCGAACATCAGCCCGACGCTGGCCGCGCCGGCCCGCGCGAGCATGCCGCGCAGCACCAGGGCGGCGGCGAGCATGGTGACGAGCGCGGCCAGCTGCCCCCAGAGCGCCCAGCCGGTCACGTCGCGCACGAGCGCGATGGCCACCAGCGCGGGCGGGTGGAGGGCCAGGACCCAGCAGATGATGCGGTGCCGCCGGAGGAAGCCGGCCTCGTCCAGGCGCGCACCGCGCGGGATGGCTGCCCAGAGCCCGTTGCGGCGCGGGACATCGGTGAGGGTGGTCACGACGCGACTATCGGCAGGTGCAGCCACAATATCGAGCACAATAAGAACGGACCCTGCGCTTTTGGCGCCGAGCCGGCTCCACGCCCGGACGCCGGATCGACTGCCCCCGGCGGAGGCGGTCACTCCTCCGCGCTGCCGCGGGTACCCGGGGGGACCGGTGCGTTGACGTCGAAGAGGACACCGACCATGCGGATCGTGAAGCACACCGCGGCGGCGACGATCGAGGCGGCGGCGTTCCGGACGTCGAGCAGCTCGGCGACGACGACCGCGGTGGCGCCGACCAGCGCCGGTACGGCGTAGAGCCCGCTGCTGAGCACCGTGGGCACCTGCCGGACGAGGACGTCGCGAAGCGTGCCGCCCCCCACTCCGGTGAGCACGCCCACGATGACGGCTTGCGCGGGACCGAACCCGAGGTCGACCGCCTTGAGCGCCCCGGTGACGGCGAAGAGGCTCAGCCCGGCAGCGTCCAGGACGTTGATCGTCCCGTTGATCCGATCCAGGTGGGACCAGGAGAAGAAGGCGATCAGTCCGCCCCCGGCCGCCACGGCCAGGTAGCGCCAGTCGAGGAAGGTCGCCGGCGGCAGGGCGTCGAGGAAGACGTCGCGGATGGTGCCGCCACCCAGGGCGGTGATCATGCCGAGGGTCACCACGCCGACGATGTCCAACCGGGTCGCGCGCAGGGCGGTCAGGGCGCCGTTGAGCGCGAAGGCGAACGTGCCGACGAGGTCGAGCACGAGCAGCGCCGTGGTCGCCATGGGATGTCCTGCTCCTCACTGCGGGGCTCACCGACCGGCGTGACCGGGACGGCGGCTCCTGCCCGCCGTCCCGGCACCGTGCCGGGTCAGTCTCCCCGGCGGGTGAAGGCCTCGATGATCGACTGCCAGTGCTCGACGTGCGGGCCGGTGCGCGGCGCGTCGGGCTGCAGCGCGTAGGTGAGCGCCTGCCCGCGCATCGAGGTGAGCAGCACCTGGTAGACGGCCTCGGCCTGGGGGTGCCGCGCCACCCGTTCGCCGAACACCTCCATCGTCAGCGACCGCAGCTGCACGCCCAGCCGCCGCTCGTGCGGGAGCAGCGCGGCCCGCAGCTCGGCGTCCGTGCGGGCGGCGCCCCACAGCTCCATCGCGGCGACGAACAGCTCGCCGTGGAACCGCTCCCAGATCAGCTCCACGCCGAGCCGGGCGCGCGCGGTGGGGTCCGCCGGCAGGTCGGCGGCGGCCTGGCGGACGCTGGCGCTGAACTCCTCGTAGAGGTGGTCGACCGCGGCCAGCACGAGGTCGGCCTTGGCCGTGAACTGGTGGGTCAGGGCCCCTCGGGAGACCCCGGCCCGGCGCTGCACCTCCTGGGTGGTGGTCCGGGCGTAGCCGAGCTCGACCAGCGACTCCACGGTGGCCCGCACCAGCGCCGCGCGGGTGCTGGCCCGCCGTTCGGCCTGGGTGCGTCGCACGCTCGGGGCGGCGGTCACCTCGGCATGCTCGCTCCCCCGCGCCACGCGCTGATCCTAGGAAGGACGCCGGGGAACGGGGCGCCGCCTTGCGGCGACGCCCCGCTACCGGTGCTCAGGCCGCGGCGGCGGCCCGCAGGCTACCCGCCGGGACGGCCCGCTCCAGCAGGATCGCCGGTGGCCGGAACCGCTCGCCGTAGCGGTCGGCCAGCTCGTCGGCCCGGGCCACGAAGCCGGCCACCCCGCCGGCGTACTGGTCGACGTACTGCAGGACGCCGCCGTAGAGCGGCGGGAAGCCGATCCCCATGATCGACCCGATGTTGGCGTCCTCGACGGTGCGCAGCACCTGCTCCTCGAGGCAGCGCGCCGTCTCGACGGTCATGGCGAACAGCAGGCGCTCCTGGGCGTCGCGGAAGGACACCCCGTCGCTCGCCGGGAAGAGCTCGGCCAGCCCGGGCCACACCCGCTTCTCCGGCTGCCAGTCGAAGAACCCGGCGCCCGCGGCCTTGCCCGTGCGGCCGTGCTCGACCATCGTCCGCAGGACGGCCACGCCCGGGTGGTCGTCGGCGGCCCCAGCCTTCGCCGCCTCGTCGCGGATCTTCAGCGGCAGGGTCAGGGTGACCTCGTCGAGCAGGGTGAGCGGCCCGGCGGGGAAGCCGGCCTGCAGGGCGGCGCGCTCGACGCTCATCGGCGCCAGCCCCTCGGCCAGCAGCGCCGCGCCCTCCATGACCAGGGTGCCGAACACCCGGCTGGTGAAGAACCCCCGGCTGTCGGCGACGACGATCGGGGTCTTGCCGATCTGCCGGACGACGTCGTAGGCCCGCGCCAGCGCCTCGTCGGAGGTCCGCTCCCCCACGATCAGCTCGACCAGCGGCATCTTGTCCACCGGCGAGAAGAAGTGCATGCCGACCACGTCGGCCTGCCGCTGCACGCCCTCGGCCAGCCCGGTGATCGGCAGGGTCGAGGTGTTGGAGGCCAGCAGCGCACCCGGCGCGGCGTTCGCCTCCGCCTCGCTCAGCACCCGGTGCTTGAGCGCGGTGTCCTCGAAGACCGCCTCCACGATCACGTCACAGCCGGCCAGGTCCGCCGCGTCGCCGGTCGGGGTGATCCGGGCGAGGAACGCGTCGGCCTTCGCCTGGCTCATGCGCCCGCGCGACACCTGCTTCCCGACCAGCCCGGCGACGTGCGCCTTCCCCTTGTCGGCGGCCTCCGCGCTGACGTCCTTGAGGACGACGTCGACGCCCACCTTGGCGAACGCGTGCGCGATGCCGGCGCCCATCATCCCGGCGCCCAGGACGCCGACCTTCGACGCCGAGAACATCTGCTCGACCGACGGCCGCGAGCCCCCGCCGTTGATCCGGTTCAGGTCGAACCACAGCGCCTGGATCATGTTGGTCGAGATCTGGCCGACGACCAGGTCGACGAAGTACCGGCCCTCCACGGTGAACGCGGTGTCGACGTCCACCTGCAGGCTCTCCACCGCCGCCGACAGGATGGCGTAGGGCGCCGGGTAGGGCGCGCCCTTGAGCTGCTTGGTCAGGTTCGCCGGGAACGCCGGCAAGTTGGCGGCCAGCGACGGCGACGACGGGGTCCCGCCGGGCACCTTGTAGCCCTTGGTGTCCCACGGCTGCGCGGCACCGGGATTCGCCAGCACCCAGGCGCGGGCCTTGGCGAGCAGCTCGTCGCGGTCGGTAGCCGTCTCGTGGACCAGCCCCAGCTCCAGCGCCTTCTGGGGACGGACCTGCTGGCCCTGGAGCAGCAGCTCGAGCAGCGCCGTCGTCAGGCCGAGCAGGCGGACCGAGCGGACGATGCCGCCGCCGCCGGGCAGCAGGCCGAGCGTGACCTCGGGGAAGCCGAGCTTGACCTTCGGGTCGTCGAGGACGACGCGGTGGTGGGTGGCCAGGGCGATCTCCAGCCCGCCACCCAGCGCGGCGCCGTTGATCGCCGACGCGACCGGGATGCCGAGCGTCTCCAGCCGGCGCAGCTGGCCCTTCACCAGCGTCACCTGAGCCAGGACGGCGTCCTTGCTCTCGGGCGTGGCCTGGATCAGGCTGCCCAGGTTGCCGCCGGCGAAGAAGGTCTTCTTCGCGCTGGTCAGGACGACGCCCCGGATCGAGTCCTTCTCGGCCTCGAGCCGGTCGATCGTCTCGCCCATCGAGGCCACGTACGCGTCGTTCATGGTGTTCGCCGACGACGACGGGTCGTCGAGGGTGAGGACGACGACGCCGTCGGCGTCGGACTCCCAGCGGATGGTGCTCTCACTCATCGGGTGTCGCTCCTCAGACTCGCTCGACGACGGTGGCGATGCCCATCCCGCCGCCGACGCACAGGGTGGCCAGGCCGTAGCGCAGGTCGCGCCGCTCGAGCTCGTCGACGAGCGAGCCCAGGATCATCGCGCCGGTCGCGCCCAGCGGGTGCCCCATCGAGATGGCGCCACCGTTGACGTTGACCTGCTCGTGGGCGAAGCCGGTGTCGGCCATGAACCGCAGCACGACGGCGGCGAACGCCTCGTTCATCTCGACCAGATCGATGTCGTCGACGGTGAGACCCGCCTTGGCCAGCGCCTTGTGCGTGGCCGGCGCCGGACCGGTCAGCATGATCACCGGGTCGGCACCGGAGACGGCGGTGCTCACGATGCGGGCGCGCGGGGTCAGCCCGTTGCGGCTGCCCGCCTCCTCGGTGCCGACGACGACCAGCGCGGCGCCGTCGACGATGCCGCTGGAGTTGCCGGCGGTGTGCACGTGGTCGATCCGCTCGACCCAGTGGTACTTGTTCAGCGCGACGGCGTCGAAGCCGCCCAGGTCGCCGATGCCGGCGAACGCCGAGGGCAGCGCGGCCAGCGACTCGACGGTGGTGCCGGGTCGCACCAGCTCGTCGGCGTCGAGGACGACGGTGCCGTTCTTGTCCGTCACCGGGACGACGGACCGCTCGAAGTAGCCGTTGGACCACGCCTTGGCCGCGCGGGCGTGGGACTCGGCGGCGTAGGCGTCGACGTCCTCCCGGCTCCAGCCGGCGAGGGTCGCGATCAGGTCGGCACCGATGCCCTGCGGCACGAAGCCGGTGCGCGCGGCGGTCTCGGGGTCCATGGGCCAGGCGCCGCCGTCGGAGCCCATGGGCACCCGCGACATCGACTCGACACCGCCGGCGAGCACCAGGTCCTCGAAGCCGGACCGGACCTTCTGCGCGGCCAGGTTGACCGCCTCCAGGCCGCTGGCGCAGAACCGGTTGATCTGGACGCCGGCCACGGTGTCGGGCAGCCCGGCCGCCAGCGCCGCCGTCCGGGCGATCACCGCACCCTGCTCCCCCACCGGGGAGACGACGCCGAGGACGATGTCGTCGACCAGCGCCGGGTCGAGCCCGGGGTTGCGGTCGCGGACCGCGTCGATGAGACCGGTGGTCAGGCTGATCGGCTTGACCGAGTGCAGCCCGCCGGTCTTCTTGCCCTTGCCGCGCGGGGTGCGCACGGCGTCGTAGATGAACGCCTCGGTGCTCATGCTCGTGCCTCGGTGGCCATGCGAGTCCTCTCGGGTGCGTACGGGGAACGGGTTCAGACGCCGAGGGAGCGGCCGACGATCTCCTTCATGATCTCGGTCGTCCCGCCGTAGATGGTCTGGATGCGGCTGTCGAGGTAGGCCTTCGCGACCGGGTACTCGAGCATGTAGCCGTAGCCGCCGTGCAGCTGCAGGCACCGGTCGATCACCCGCTTCTGCAGCTCGGTGGTCCACCACTTGGCCATGGCCGCGTCCTCGGCGGTGAACCGGCCGGCGTTGTGCTCGAGGACGGCCTTCTCGAGGTAGGTCTCGGCGACCGAGACCTCGGTGTGCATCTCGGCGAGCTCGAAGCGGGTGTTCTGGAACGCCCCGATCGGTCTGCCGAAGGCGGTGCGGTCCTTGCAGTACTGGACGGTCAGGTCGAGCACGATGCGGGCGGAGGCGACGGCGCCGGCGGCGATCGACAGGCGCTCCTGCGGCAGGTTCGCCATGAGGTGGAAGAAGCCGTGCCCCTCGGTGCCGAGCAGGTTGGCGGCCGGCACCCGCACGTCCTCGAAGAACAGCTCGGCCGTGTCCTGCGCCTTGAGGCCGACCTTGTCCAGGTTCCGCCCGCGCTCGAAGCCCGGCATGCCGCGCTCGACGACCAGCAGCGTGAACCCGCGGGCACCGGCCTCCGGGTCGGTGCGGGCGACCACGATGACCAGGTCGGCGTTGATGCCGTTGGTGATGAACGTCTTGCTCCCGTTGAGCACCCACTCGTCGCCGTCCCGGCGGGCCATGGTCCGCAGGCCCTGCAGGTCGGAGCCGGCGCCCGGCTCGGTCATGGCGATCGCGGTGATGATCTCCCCGCTGACGACACCGGGCAGCCAGCGCCGCTTCTGCTCCTCGGTGGCGAGCCCGGTCAGGTACGGCGCGACGACGTCGTTCTGCAAGGTGAAGCCCAGGCCGCTGGCCCCCACCCGGCTGACCTCGGCGGAGAGGATGGCGTTGTAGCGGAAGTCCCGAACCCCGCCGCCGCCGTACTCCTCGGGCACGTCCATGCCGAGCAGGCCCTGCTCGCCGGCGCGGAGCCACACCGCGCGGTCGACGACGCCGGCCTTCTCCCACTCGTCGTGGTGGGGGACGACCTCCTTGGCCAGGAAGTCCCGCACCATCGCGCGGAACGACTCGTGCTCGGCCTCGTAGAGAGCGGACTGCACAGCAACCTCCGGGACGTTCGCCGACCACCGGCGATCACCGCGCCGGGAACCCGAACATACAGACCACCCGTTCTGTATCTTCGCGGTCCACGTCACAGCGTCGTGTCGTCGTCCCGAGGAGCCCACCCGTGCAGGAGTACGCCAGCCCCAGCACCTTCGAGATCCCCGCCACCGCCGCGCTGCCCGATGCGGTGGCCACCCACGCGCGCGAGAACCCGGACCGCATCGCGCTGAGCCGCAACGTGGGCGGCAGCTGGGTGCCGGTCACCAGCCGCGAGTTCGCCCAGCAGGTGTCTGCCCTGGCGCGCGGCATGATCGCGGCCGGGGTCGGGCCGGGCGACCGGGTCGGGATCCTGGGCCGGACCAGCTACGAGTGGACCCTGGCCGACTACGCCATCTGGACCGCCGGCGGCGTGGGCGTACCCATCTACGAGACCTCGTCGGCCGAGCAGGCGCAGTGGATCCTGGCGGACTCCGGCGCGGTCGCCGTCGTGGTGGAGACCGCCGCGCACCGGACCCTGGTCGAGTCGGTGCGCAGCGACCTGCACGAGCTCCGCGAGGTCTGGACTGTCGAGACCGGGGACCTGGACGCCGTGGCCGCGCGGGCCGGGGAGGTGCCGGAGGAGGAGCTGGCGGCGCGTCGGGCCGGCCTGACCACCGACTCGCTCGCCACGATCATCTACACCTCGGGGACCACCGGGCGCCCCAAGGGCTGCGAGCTGACGCACGGGAACCTGCTCTACGTCGCCGAACTCGCACCGGCGGTCATCCCGGCGATGGCGGCCGAGAACGCCAGCTCGTTGCTCTTCCTGCCGCTGGCGCACGTCTTCGCCCGGATCATCGAGGTCGGCTGCATCCAGCACGGCGCCCGGCTGGGCCACACTCCCGACCTCGCCTCGCTGCTGGCCGACCTCGGCACGTTCCAGCCGACGTTCCTCGTCGCGGTGCCCCGAGTGTTCGAGAAGGTCTACAACGGTGCGCGGCAGAAGGCCCACGCCGGCGGCAAGGGCGCGATCTTCGACCGCGCCGAGCGGGTCGCCGTCGCCTGGTCGAAGGGTCAGGACACCGGGGGCCCCGCCCTCGCGGTCAGGCTCCAGCACGCACTGTTCGACCGGCTGGTCTACGGCAAGCTGCGGGCGGCGATGGGCGGCCAGGTGGAGTACGCCCTCTCCGGCGGCGCCCCGCTGGGCGAACGCCTCGGCCACTTCTTCCGGGGCATCGGCGTCACCATCCTCGAGGGCTACGGCCTCACCGAGACCACCGGCCCGGCGACCGTCAGCGGCCCGGACACCCTCAAGGTCGGCACCGTCGGCCGGCCGGCCCCCGGCACGGCGGTGCGCATCGACGACCTCGGCGAGATCCTCGTCCGCGGGCCGCAGGTGTTCCGCGGCTACTGGCACAACCCGGAGGCGACGGCCGAGGCGATGCGCGACGGCTGGTTCCGCACCGGCGACATCGGGGTGCTCGACCCCGAGGGGTACGTGACGATCACCGGACGGATCAAGGAGCTGATCGTGACCTCGGCCGGGAAGAACGTCTCCCCCGCCGTCCTCGAGGACAAGATCCGCGCGCACCCGCTGGTCAGCCAGTGCATCGTCGTCGGCGACAACCGGCCGTTCATCGGCTGCCTGATCACGCTGGACGCCGAGGCGCTGCCCGGGTGGCTGGAGAGCAAGGGCCGCCCCGGCGGCACCCCGCTGGCCGAGCTGGTCGACGACCCGGAGGTCCGGGCGGAGCTCCAGGCCGCCGTGGACGCCGCCAACAGGCAGGTGTCGAAGGCCGAGTCGATCCGCTCGTTCGCCGTCCTCCCCGTGGAGTGGACGGTGGAGGGCGGCCAGCTGACCCCCTCGCTGAAGCTCAAGCGCTCGGTGGTCATGCAGGAGAACGCCGACGAGATCGAGAGGATCTACGCCTCCTGAGCCGGCCGCCCGCGTGCCCCCGGTCGGGCGGTCCGGGGGCACGCGCGCACCTCCGGCGGGCCGGCCGGACCGGCCGCGCCGCTGAATCCGGAACGGATGGGACCGGTGTGACGCGTGCGGCCGACACGTGCCCGGCGGTGGTGGCGCAACGGGCGGCGGGCTCGGACTCTGGGCGCATGACGAGCGTCTACGCGTACGGCACGGCACACGCGGTCGTCATGGTCGGCTCCTTCGGCGCCGAAGGGCTCACCCCGCGGCAGATCGGCCCGGCGCACGCGACCATCGGCCGGGTCAGCGGGCAGAGCCGCAAGGCCCTCTGCGGCGCCTACGTCTCCATCGACGAGCAGCTGCCCTGGCCACCCGAGGGGTACGAGGAGACGCAGCTCTGCCCGAACTGCGCCGCCCTCGCCGCCCTCTGAGGCCCCCTGCAGGGTCCCGCCACGAGCTTGCGAGTGGTGGGGGCAGGGGGTCCTTCAACAGCCGCCCGCGACCGACGGCAGCACCTGCACGACCGCGCCGTCGCCGACCGCCGCCGCCAGGCCGCCCTGCCAGCGCACGTCCTCGCCGTCGACGTAGACGTTGACGAACCGCCGCAGCGCCCCGGCCTCGTCCCGGATCCGCCGGCCGAGCACCGGGTGACGCGCCGCCAGCGCGTCGAGCACCGCCCGCAGCGTGGTGCCGTCCGCACCGCCACCCGGATCGACCGTCACGTGCCGCGTCCCCCCGGCGAGGTCGGCCAGCGACCCGGGCAGCACCACCTCCACGCGCACGCCGCCTCCCGTCACGGCAGCCGGGCCGCCCGCACGACGAGCACGTCGGGCAGGTGCTCGGCCACCAGGGAGAAGGTGTCCCCCTCGTCGCTGCTGGCGTACACGCAGCCGTCGCGCGTGCCCAGGTAGAGGCCGCCCCGGTCGTCGGTGCAGAAGGCGTCGCGCAGCACCGCGGTCCAGGCGCCCTCGGGGAGCCCGGCGCCGACCTCGGTCCAGCTCGCGCCGGCGTCCCGGGTGCGGTGCACCCGCAGCCGGCCGTCCGGCGGCACGCGCTGCACGTCGGCCACCAGCGGGACGACCCAGGCGGTGCCGGGCACGGTGGGCGAGGCGGCGATCGGGAAGCCGAAGTCGGCCGGCAGGCCCTCGGCGATGGAGGTCCACGACCCGCCGCCGTCGTCGGTGCGGAAGACCCCGAAGTGGTTCTGCGCGTACATCCGCGCCGGGCTCCCGGCGTCGAGCGCCACCTTGTGCACGCACTGGCCGTACTCGGGTGGCTCGGGCAGGAAGACCGCGCTGATCCCCCGGTTGCGCGGCGTCCACCCGGTCGCGCCGTCGTCGCTGACGTACACCCCGCCGGTGCTCATGGCGACGGTCACCCGGTCGGTTCCCGGGTCCGGCAGGACCGTGTGCACCGCGCCGCCGCCCGCCCCGGGTTCCCAGGTGGGCCGGTGCGGGTGGTCCCACAGCCCGCGCACCAGCGAGAAGCTGCAGCCGCCGTCGTCGCTGCGCCACAACGAATGCGGCTCGCAGCCGGCCCAGACGACGTCGGGGCGGGCGGCGGAGTCGGGCCGCAGCTGCCACACCCGGCCGAGCGCGGCGCCGGCGTCGCCCGGGAACCGGATGGCCCCGTGCTCGGTCTCCTGCCAGCTGCCCCCCAGGTCGTCCGACCAGGTGACGGTGGGGCCCCAGTGGCCGTACTGGACCCCCGCCAGCAGCCGCGGCGCCGGGCGGCGGATGTCCACGGACACCGCCGCCACCTCCTGGGCCAGCAGGTGTGGCCCGTCCAGGCTCCACGTCCGCCGGTCGTCGTCACTGCGGGCCAGCCACAGCCCCTTGCGCGTTCCGATGGCCAGCAGGTCGGTCATGGCGCCCCTCCGGTTCGACGGTCCTCGGAGGATGGACCGCCGACGGGGCGGGAACTGAGCGGCCGGCGCTCAGCGGCGCGTGGCGCCGCCCTCGGGGTGTCGCTGCTGCCCGTCGGAGACGACGTCGGGCGAGAGGCGCTGCGCCTGCGCGCGCAGCTGCTCGGCGGCGGCCCGGTCCTCGTCGGCGCGGGCCGCCCGCTGCCGGGCCTCCTGCTCGGCGAGCGCGGCCCGCTCCTGCACCTCGGCGAGCTCCCGGCGGGCGCGGGCCGCCTGCTCCTCGGCCAGCGCCTGCTCCTTCTCGGCGCGGGCGCCGCGGATCTCGGCCTCCCGCAGGTGGTCGCGGGCCTCCTCGCGCTGCTCCGCCCGCTTGCGCGCCCCGGTGGTCCGCGACCGCCGGGTGAACGCGAACGCCACCAGCGCCAGCACCAGCAGCACGACGACGACCAGCACCACGATCTGCCACGGCTCCACGACGATCCCCTCCTCGGACGCGCCGTCCTCGTGCCCCCGGCGGGTGTGGGGGAAACGCGGTGGCCGCTACTTCAGCGCGCTACCGGCCCGCCACTCCTCCCAGGGGATGGCCCAGTCGTAGATGGCGCCGTCGGCGGCCGAGAGCGTGGGGCCGATCGAGTTCCTGATCTCCACGACGTCGCCGGGCTGGGAGAAGTGGAAGAACCACGCGGCGCGCTCGGTGGAGAGGTTGATGCACCCGTGCGAGACGTTCTCCCGCCCCTGCTGGGCCACCGACCAGGGCGCCGCGTGCACGAACTCCCCGTTGTCCGAGAGCCGGACCGCGTACTCCACGGGCGTCCGGTAGCCGTCCGGGCTGTCGACCGGCGTGCCGTACGTGCTGGAGTCCATGACCCGGTTCCGGTTGAGCTCGGTGACCACGTGCGGCCCGTTGCGGCTCGGGAAGCCCGGGCCCCCGGCGCTCATCGGGAAGGTCTGCACCAGCTGGTCGCCGTCGTAGACCTCCATCGTGTGCGTCGCGGCGTCGGCGACCGAGACGTGCCGCTCGCCGATGGAGAAGCTGATGCTGCGGTCCTTCTCCCCCCAGACGCCGTCGCCGAAGTCGACGCCGTACAGGTTCGCGTCGAGGGTGACCTCGATGTTCTCGGGCCAGTAGGTGGACGGGCGGAAGTGCACCTCGCTGTCACCGAACCAGCTCCACACGCCGTCGGTGGGCGTCGTGCTCGTGACCACCAGGTTGCGCTCGACGGCGGCCTTGTCGGTCACCGGCTCGGAGAAGTACACGCGGATCGGCATGCCGACGCCGACGGTCTGGCCGTCCAGCGGGCCGATCCCCGGCGTCACGACCGCCTGCGGGTCCACGGTGGTGAACGTCGACGTCGCCCGCGTCGGTTCCTCGTCGGCGTTGGTGGCCGTCGCGGTCAGCGTGTAGGCGGTGTCGTAGGCCAGCGGCGTCGCCGGCTCCCAGACGGCGGTGCCGTCCTCCTCCTCGGCGACGACGCCCGGCACGGGTGCCCCGGTCGCGTCGGTGACGGCGACCTCGGCGAGCTCGCCACCGCTCACCGAGATCTCGAGCGGGACCACGGGCGAGAGGTCCACGGCCCCGTCGGCGACCGCGAGCTCGACCGTCGCCGGCTCGGCCGCGGCGGTCGGCTCACCGGCAGCGCCGGCGTCCGACCCGCTGCACCCGGCCAGGGCGACCAGCGCCCCAGCGGCGATCATCGTGGCTGTCCGTCGCACCCGTCCCGGCTCCTCTCGCCCTCCCACCCGGTCCGGACGGGAGCAATCCCCTCCAGTGTCCACGGCGGGACGACAGCGGAGCGTGGTGTCGGACACGGGCGTGGCGAAGAGCACCTGCCCCCACCACCGGGCGACCGCCCGGCGCTGGTATCGTTCTCTCTCGTGCCCGCCGGCCGGGCGCACCGCGCCATTAGCTCAATTGGCAGAGCAGCTGACTCTTAATCAGCGGGTTCGGGGTTCGAGTCCCTGATGGCGCACCGCAACCCTCTCCGACCTGTGCCCGTGTCGGAGGGGGTTTCGTGCGTGGTGGCTGATCCACCACGCACTCACTCCGATGCGTCGGTCGGTCACCTGCCTGTCGATCTCGGGCTATCACTCCCGTCCGGCGGCCTCACGATCACGACAGCACCTCGGACGGCACCTGCTCCCGCACGGCGGCGGCCAGCATGTCCGCGGCTGCCGCCGTCAGGTGGGTCTCGTCCGTGCGCAGCAGCACGTCGCCGGCGAAGGCGGGGCAGCGGCCGTCCGCGCAGAACATCTCCTGGGTGTCCACGTAGGTCACGTCCGCGCCGGCCGCCTGCTGCGCGTCGACCGCGGCCCGCTCGGCCTCGGTCTTGTCCAGGAAGCCGCGGCTGATCGGCCTGACGCAGTCCTCGGGACCGCTCAGGCGCCCCCCGCACTCGCGGGGATCGGCGCCCAGCGGCGGGTTGCCCAGGACCACGACGGAGCCGACGAACGGCGCCACCGCCTCGAGGGTCGACTCCAGGCCGCGCTGCCACTCGTCGATGGCGGCGCCGCTGTCGCCCTCGCTGCCGGCCCCGCTGACGAAGTTGCCGAAGTACCCCTGGCCGGCCGAGAGGACCAGCACGTCGGGTGCCGTCTCCTCGATGAACCGCAGCGTGCGCTCGCGCGCGGCCGCGCACTCCTCCGGGAAACCGGGTGGCTCGGCCGGCGGCGCCACGGCGACGTCGACGAACGGGCAGGAGGCGTAACCCAGCGCGAGCACCTGCCAGTCGTCGCCCTCGAAGACCCCGTTGACCGTGGGCCCCCAGCTCATCGCGACCGAATCGCCGACCAGGAGCGCCGTCCTGGGCGCATCCGCGGGCCCGTGCCGGCAGACCAGCGGGTCATCTCCGGCGGCCACCGTGTTGCGGCACCCCGGAGCGGTGGTGCCCATCTCCACCGGCTGGTGCTCGGGCCCGAGCCCGTCGAGGGAGGGCGTCAGGTCGGCCGGCCAGGACTCGGCGGACAGGGCGGCCTTCACCTGGTCCGCGAGCTCGGCCGCCGACGGCCGCTCGTCACCGGTGGATCGTGCCGCGCCCCCGCTGTCCGGGTCGGCGACCCCCCTCCACCCGGGCACCAGGAACTGGGCTGCGCCCACCACGAGCAGCACGGCGGCCACGGTGACGGGGAGCCCGACCCCCTCGCGGCGGCGTCGCTCCCAGCCGGAGACGTAGCGGGGACGGGGACGGATGGCCAGCACGGGTTGCTCGATCCACCGGTACGAGGCGGCCGACAGGAGCACCGTGAGGACCACGAGGGCCAGCTGCACCGCGACGGAGCTCCCGAAGGCGCCGACCCCGAACACCACCACCGGGAAGTGCCACAGGTAGATCGAGTACGACCACTGCCCGAGCCGTCGCGCCACCGGGTTGGTCAGCACGGCGGTGGCCGCGGACGGGGGCGGGTCGGCCAGGAGCACCAGCGCCGCGCCGAGCACCGGCGCCAGCACCCACGGGAAGGGGAACGGCGACGACGGCGAGATGACCACGGCGGAGCCGAGGATGACTCCCAGCCCGCCCAGGCTCAGCGCCGCGCGGAACCGGTCGGCGAGAACCAGCCGACCGCCGACGACGGCGACGAGCGCTCCGGCCAGCAACTCGCACGCACGCGCGAGGGTGTCGAAGTAGGCGGCCGTGGGAGCGGTGCTCGTCCGGTAGGCCGCCCAGGCCAGGGAGAGGGCGATCCCCGCGGTGAGGAACCACACCAGCCGCCCCGGTCGGCGCCGGAGGTCGAACAGCGCGAAGCCACCGAGCAGGAGCAGCGGCCAGAGCGCGTAGAACTGCTCCTCGATCGACAGCGACCAGTAGTGCTGCACCGGCGACACCGGCCCCTGCGCCTGCAGGTAGTCGGCCCCGACGGCCACCAGGTGCCAGTTCTCGACGAAGAAGGCCGCGGCCAACGCGTCGAGCGCGGTCTGGTTCGCCCGCGGCAGGAACCAGACGACGTACCCGACGGCCACGGTCACCGCCAGCACGGCCATGGCCGCCGGCAGGATCCGCTTGGCGCGCCGGAGGTAGAAGGCCCGGAAGGAGACGGTGCCCGTCGAGGCGAGCTCGCGGAGGAGCAGCGCGGTGATCAGGTACCCGGAGATGACGAAGAAGACGTCGACGCCGACGAAGCCACCGTGGGGCCAGCCGAGGATGTGGTCGGCGACGACCAGCGCCACCGCCACGGCGCGCAGACCCTGGATGTCCGCACGGAAGCGCAGCGGACCGCCGGGCGGCCGCGGCGTGGTCCGGATTGCCGCCTGATCTCCCGCGGTCATGGGCACGAACGTACTGGCGCCGCCGGGTTCCTGGCGTCACCACGTTGCGCGACTCCCCCGGTTGGGCAGGTCCCCGGCGGCGTAGCGGCAGCAGACAGCGACCGGTACCCGAGCCGGACGTGGGACGGCGGGGCCTCGAGCGGGTCGTAGGGTCGCCCGGTGATCTGGAAGCGCGCCGTCTTCGCGCTCTTCGCCGTGGCCGCGGGCACGAACGTCCCCACCCCGCTGCTGCTGGTCTACCAGGAGCGGCTCGGCCTCTCGGCCGAGGTCCTCACCGCGCTGTTCGGCTGCTACGCGGCCGGGCTCGTTCCCGCCCTCCTGCTGGCCGGGCCGCTGTCGGACCGGCTGGGCCGCCGCCGGGTCGCGATCCCCGGCATCGTGCTCTCCGCGCTGGCGTCGCTCGCCTTCGCCGCGGCGGGCGACTCGCTGGCGCTGCTGTTCGGCGCCCGCTTCCTCCAGGGCGTCGTCAGCGGCATCGTCTTCAGCGTCGGCAGCGCGTGGGTGGGCGAGCTCTCGCTCGCCTCGGGTGAGGGAGCCGGCGGACGGCGGGCCGCCTTCGCCATGACCGCCGGGTTCTCGCTGGGCCCGCTGACCAGCGGGCTGCTCGGCCAGTACGCCCCGGCGCCGACAGTGCTGCCGTACCTCCTGCACACCGTGCTCGTCGCGGTGGGCCTGGCGTTCGCCCTCCGGCTGCCGGAGACGGTCGAGCTGCACGACGTTCGCCCCACCGGATCCGGTTCGGCGCCGGCCGCGCCGCTGATCCGGCCGGGAGACGGCACCCTGGTGGCGACCGTGCTGGCCCCGGTGGCGGTCTGCGTCTACGCGTTCCCCTCCACGGTCATCAACGCCGTCCCGCTGCTGGTGGAGCTGCCCTACGGCGGCGTCGCGGTCACCGGCGTGCTGGCGGGCGTGACGCTGGGCGCCGGCACGGTCGTCGCCGGGCTGCAGCGCCGGCTGGGGCGGTGGACGGCCGTCGTCGGCACGGCGCTCGGCACGCTCGGGTTCGGCTGCGCCGCGTCGTTCGCCGGGACGGGCGCGCTGCCCTGGCTGGTCGCCGCCGCCCCGCTGCTGGGCGCGGGTGGTGGGCTGTGCCTCGCCGCCGGTCTGACGCTGACCGCGCGGCTGGCCCCACCGGCCCGCCTCGGCGCCTTGACGTCGCTGTTCCTGGCCTGCGCCTACGTCGGGTTCGCCGCGCCGTTCGTCATGGCCGTGGCCGCGCGGGCGACGTCGGCGGTGCTGCCGCTGACCGTGGCGGCCGCGATCACCGCGCTGCTCGCCCTCCGCCTCCTCCCGGTGGCCCGAGCGCGACGGCTGTGAGCGCGCGACGGCGCCCCCCCCCCGCGAGGGAGGGGGCGCCGCCGGGAGTGCGAGGGTCAGCCGGCGATACCCGCCGCGAACTCGCCCTCGAAGGCCTCCTCCAGGACGGTGGCGCCACCCGGCACGTCGGCCGGCTGCAGGATGAAGCTCTGCAGGCTCGGGGACTGGCCGACCTCGAAGCCGCGGATCGGGACGACGAGGCCGCCGGTGTCGACCTCCTCCAGCTCGTTGAACGCGTTGAGCACGCCCTCACGGGTGAGGTCGCCGTCCTCGCAGGCCTGGTCGAGCACCTGCTTCATGATCTCGCTCATGCCGAAGCCGACGACCACACCGAGGCTCGGCACGGCGTCGGGGTAGGCCTCCTGGTACTGCTGGAGCAGCTCCGGGTGGGCGTCGAAGGAGGACACCGGCGAGGCCACGTAGAGGTGGGTCTTCAGCCACTCGGCGGCCGGGCCCTGGAGCAGTCCCGGCGCGAAGACGGGGTTGCTGCCCAGGATCGGGACGTCCAGCCCCTGCGCCGCGGCGACCGTCGCGACCGAGGCCGTCTGCCCCGGGGCCACGGTGAGCGCGATCAGGTCGACCCCGGCGGACCGGAACTGGGTGATCTGTGCGCTCATGTCCTGGTCGGTCGCCTTGATCTGCGCCTCGATCACCTCCAGGCCCTTCTCCTCGGCGACGGCCCGGGTGCCCTCGAGCCCGTTGGCGCCGTACTCGCCCTCGAAGTAGATGTGGCCGACCGTGTCGCCCTCGTTCAGCAGGCCCTCGCGGAACAGGTAGTCGTAGCCGTTGGCGAGCTCGACGTCGTAGGTGGCGCCCACCACGCCGGTGCCCGGGATCTCGGTCAGCGTCTTCGACCAGGCCGAGGGGAAGTTCACGATCTGGTCCGACTCGTACTCCGGTGCCAGCGCGGTGTTGATCGGCGACCCGATCGTCTGCTGCATCGCCAGGATGTTGTCCTGCATCCCGCTGTAGAGCGCGACGCCCTGCTGCGGGACGTACCCGGTGTCCTGGATGTCGAGCTGGACGTCGTAGGTGTCGCAGACCTGGTTGTTCTCCCAGAACAGGGAGTTGGCGTTGGTGATGTCGTTGCCCAGCGCGGCGAAGACACCGGTCAGGTCGGTGAGCACACCGAGGTTGATCGTCTCGCCCTCGATCCCGACGTCGGTGGCGACGTCGCCGGCGGCCGCTCCTCCCCCGCCGCCGCCACCCGAGGCCTCCGGCGCCTTGGTGCTGCAGCCGGTGGCGGCCAGGACGACGGTGGCGGCCAGCATCGTGGCGCCGGTCGAACGCTTGCTGAGTCTCACGTGGTGCTCCCTTGGGCTGGTGGGTCGGAGGGGGTGGGCTCGCTGGAACGGGTGGGCGTGTCGGGTGGGTGCTGGGTGATCCGTCCGCCCGGTCTGCGGCGGGCCCGGCCGGAGATGCGGCGGGCGATACCGGCGAGGCCGGCGGGCTCGAAGAGGATCACCAGGACGATGGCCGCGCCGAACAGGAACCGGGCCGCCTCACCGGCAGCCAGCCCCTCGTCCCGGCCCACGAAGGGGATCAGGTCGGCGTACCGCTGGAAGACCAGCGGCAGCGCGCTCACGAAGATCGCCCCGAGCACGGCTCCGTTCACCGAGCCGAGCCCGCCCAGCACGATCATGGCGAGGTAGAGGATGGACAGCTCCAGGCCGAAGGACTCCGGCGCGATGCTGCCGATGGAGAGCGCGTACATCACCCCAGCGAGGCCGGCGTACATCGAGCTGACCAGGAAGATCCGCGCCTTGTAGCCCTGCACGTTGACGCCCATCACCGACGCGGCGACCTCGCTGTCCCGCAGGGTCTGCAGGGCCCGGCCCGGCCGGCTGCGCAGCAGGTTGCGGGCGAAGAGGTAGGCCCCGAGGGCCAGGACGAGCCCCAGGTACCACAGCCGCTCGGACTCCCGGAACGGCACGCCGAGCACGTACAGCTCCGGGTCCCGGTTGGCGAAGGTGAAGCCGAACAGCGAGAAGTCCGGTGCCGCCCGGCCGTTGAAGCCGCCGGTGACCTCGGTCCAGCTGTTGAGCACGTGGACGCCGATGAACACCAGCGCCAGCGACGCGACCCCGAGGTAGATCCCGCGCAGCCGGGCCGCGAGCGGGCTGAAGATCAGCCCGGCGAGCCCCGCGAGGAGCACGCCCACGATCATCCCGACGATCGGGGGGAGCCCGAGCCCGCCGAGCTCGGCCACCCCGAGCCCGCCCGACTCCCCCGAGACGTAGACGTAGCTGACCGCCCCCACCGCCAGGAAGAAGGCGTGGGCGAGGGAGAGCTGGCCGCTGTTGCCGACGAGCAGGTTCAGGCCGATCGCGCCCACGATCGCGCCGAAGGCGGCGAACCCGGTGCGCAGCCAGAACTCCTCGACGTACAGCGGCAGCGCCAGCATCACCAGCAGGAAGGCGACCAGGAGCAGAGGGCGCAGCCAGGACCGCAGTCCCGACCGGCCGGAACCGGCCCGCTCCGCCGGGCCGGCCCCCGACGGGTGGGCCCCCGTCGCCGCCGTCATCGTCGCCTCAGACACGGGTCAGCTCCTTCGTCCCGAACAGGCCGGACGGACGGAACATGAGGACCGCGATCATCACGATGAAGGGGACGACGGCGCTGAACCCGCGGCCGAGGAAGAGCAGCTGGTCCTGGTAGCCCGCGGCCATCGCCTCGGCGATGCCGATCAGCAGGCCCCCGACGAGGGCGCCGCCGGTCGAGTCCAGGCCGCCGAGGATCGCCGCCGGGAAGGCCCGCAGCGCGACGGCGTAGGCCGTCGGGGTGACGCCCGGCGTCGGTGATCCGACCAGGAACAGCGCCGCGACGGCGGCGAGCACCCCGGCGACCACCCAGGCGAGCGCAGAGACCCGACCCTGCCGGATGCCCATCAGGGCCGCCGTCTCGCCGTCCTCCGCCGAGGCCCGCATCGCGATGCCCCAGTTCGAGTACTTGAACGCAACGAAGAAGAGCGCGATGAGGACGGCGGCCACGAGGAACGCGATCAGCCGGTTCTGCGCGAGCCCGACGTCGCCGATCCGGAACGACTGCCCGCCCCACGGGTGCGGCACGTTGAGGATGTCGGAGCCGAGCCGGCGGATGAGCTCGGTGAGCAGGATGATGTCGACGCCGATCGTCACGATGGCCAGGCTGATCACCGCGGCGCCGCGCAACCGGTTGATGATCAGGCGCTCGATGACGAACGCCGCCGCGGCCGTGATCAGGATTCCCACGAGCACGGCCGGCAGGAAGCCGATCGTGTCCGACAGCCGCGCGATGGAGTAGGCGCCCAGCAGCAGCAGGGACCCGTGGGTGAAGCTCACGACCTCGCTCGCCTTGAAGATGATCACGAAGCCGAGGGCGATGAGGGCGTACAGGGCGCCCAGGGAGATCCCGTTGAGGAGCAGGGAGAGGAACTGGGTCACGAGGTCGCCCCAGGGTTGTCGGAGGAGTGGTGGTGGGCGGCGGCTTCCGAGGGGCTCTCCTCGTCGCCGGAGCCGAGATACGCACGGATGACCTCGGGGTCGGTCTGCACCTGCGCCGGTGTGCCGTCGGCGATGCGCCGGCCGAAGTCGAGCACGGTGACGCGGTCGGCCAGGGACATGACCATCCCCATGTCGTGCTCGACCAGGACGACGGAGATGCCCAGCGCCGACCGGATCTCGAGGATCGCCTCCGCCATGCGGTCGGTCTCCTCGGCGTTCATGCCGGCGACCGGCTCGTCCAGGAGCAGCAGCCGCGGCTCGGTGCACAGGGCCCGGGCCACCTCCACCCGCTTCTGGTCGCCGTAGGAGAGCACCCCGACGGGCGTGTGCAGCTTCTCGCCGAGATCCATGAACTCGGCGATCTCGGCGACGCGCGCGCCGTGCACCTTGCCCTCCCGCGTGGCCCGCGGGAGCCGCAGGCCGGCCGAGAGGAAGCCGGCCTTGGTCAGGTGGTGGCGGCCCAGCATGAGGTTCTCCGCCACCGACTGGGTGCCCGACAGCGCGATGTTCTGGAACGCGCGGGCCACCCCGATGCCGGCGATCTTGTACGGCCGCATCTGGTCCAGCCGGTGCTCACCGAACCGGACCTGGCCCTCGTTGGCCCGGTAGACGCCGGACAGGACGTTGAACATCGTCGACTTGCCCGCACCGTTGGGCCCGATGATCGCGTGGATCGTGCCGGGAGCGACCGTGAACGAGACGTCCGACAGGGCGTTGATCGCCCCGAAGCGGACGCTGACGCCGTCGACCTCGACCGTCGGGATGTCCGACCGCGTCCCCGACCCGACGTCGGGCGCCGCGGTCATGCCGTCCACCGGGAGAGCTTCTTGCCCGAGCTCACGCGCCGGGTCGGGGCCGCGCCGTCGCCGCCCCCGTCGTGGCCGAGGTACAGCCGCTGCACCTCGTCGGTCTGGGCGAGCTGCCGCGCGTCACCGGAGAGCGAGACCTCACCGACGTCGAGCACGTAGGCGAGATCGGCGACCCCGAGCGCCATCGTGGCGTTCTGCTCGACCAGCAGCACGGAGGTCCCCTGGCGGTTGATCTCGCCGATGACCTCGCCGATCTGGCCGATGATGCGCGGCGCCAGCCCGAGCGACGGCTCGTCGAGCAGGAGCAGCTTCGGGCTGGCCATCAACGCGCGCCCGATGGCCAGCATCTGCTGCTCGCCGCCGGAGAGCAGCGCGCCCCGCTGGGAGCTGCGCTCCTTGAGCACCGGGAACAGGTCGTAGACGCGGTCCTGGGCCTGGGCCTTGGCCGCCTTGTCCCGGTTCCCCATGCCGCCGGCACGCAGGTTCTCCTCGACCGTCAGCCGGCCGAAGATGCGCCGCCCCTCGGGCACCTGCACGAGCCCGAGCCGGACGGCCTGGGCCGGGTCCTTCGACACGAGGTCGGTCCCGTCGAAGGTCACCGACCCGGAGTCGACCCGGCCGCGGTGCAGCCGCAGCGTGCCCGAGATGGTCCGCAGCAACGTCGTCTTCCCGGCGCCGTTGCTGCCCAGGACGGCGACGACCCTGCCGTCGGGGACCTCCATGGAGACCCCCCGCACGGCCTGGACGGCTCCGCCGTAGGTGACGTGCAGGGCGTCGATGCTCAGCACGGGCGGCTCCCTGCCGTGGCCCGGCCGGGCGGGATCGGGCGGGGGCGGCCGAGCGGCGGGCGGGTGGCCGTCACCGGGCCGCCTGTTCGGGAGCGCGACCGCAGGAGGTCAGGCGCGGAGAAGTGATCTGGCACACAGGCCGGGACTCTAGGCAGGCAATGGTCTGTGACGGGCGCCACAAAGGTCACGGATTGATCACGTGTTGCCGGGCTCCACCCAGGCATCCGTGCCCCTGATCCACAGCACGCTCCGTACGGGACCGTCCGGAAAGCCGGAGCCCGCCGCCGGAGCCCGCCGACCGGCCGGGCGGGGGCGGTCGATGCGGAGGGCCCGGCTAGACCGGCTGCAGCTCCTCGATCTCCACGCGGATCGCGTCCAGCGCGGCCGCCGCCCGGCGGCGGGACTGCTCGGGGGTGTCCCCGACGGTCACGACGTGGCCGAGGTGCGCCTGGCCGCAGGTCGCGGGCTCCGCCGCGCCACCCACGTCGGCGAACACCTCCGCGACGACGAGCCCCGGGATGCAGCCGACGTCCCGCAGGCCGGACACCGCCCGCACCCGCCCGGTGGCGTGCGAGCCGAGGAAGAACTGGGTGCTGGCCGCGACCGCCCGCCGGCGCCCCGGCCCGGGCCGGCCGAGCAGGCCGGCGACCACGAGGTCCGCGGCGTCGATCCCGCTCACCTGGTCCACGCAGGCGTGGGCCCCCGCGTCGGCGAGCCGCGGGACCAGGCCGGCCAGCCGCGGCCCCGCCGGGCCCAGCACGAACTCCAGGTGGAAGGGGCCGAGGTCGTAACCGGCCGCGGCGAGCACGGCGCCGACGAAGCCGGCGGCCTCCGCCGTCGGCGGCTGCGCGGTCGCGGTGAGCAGCAGGCCGGCGGAGTGCGGCGGGGGCGTGGTGAGCACCTCGCTCCACGCGTGCACGGTCGGGACGCCGCGGTCCACGTGCCCGTCGGCGGCGTACCGGTCCCCCGCCACGTGCTCACCGATCACCAGCCGGGGCGCCGACCGCCCACCGCGCCGGCAGCAGGCGCGGGCGGCGAGCACCCGCAGCTCGCCGTCGTCCTGCACCGGACCGAGCCGCGCACCGGCGCCGTCCACCGGCTCCACCGTGCACGGGTATCCCACCGGTGACGTGAGCTCCGGGTCGCCGGTGCGGACCTCCGCCCACCGCCCGTCGGCGACGCCCGCCGCGGCGAGGGCCGCGCGCAGGGCCACCGCGTCACCGGTCACCACGGGCGACGCGGGGTCCGGACCCCGCAGCCCCAGCGCACGGGCGGCGACGGCCGCCGGCAGGACGGCGCCGGGCGCCGAGCCGGTGACGACGGCGGCCTCTCCGGGCAGCGAGCGCACCGCGGCCGCGACCGCGACTGCGTCACCGGTGTCGCAGTCGATCCAGCGGTCCACCAGCCAGTCGAGCTCCTCCCCGTAGGAGCACCGGTCCGCCGTCAGCACCGCCGTCCGCAGGCCCCGGAACCGCGCCCGCTCGAGCAGGGCCACGCCCGCCGCGTCCAACCGCTCCCCGGCCGCGAACTCCGGCCGGGCGGCCGACGGCCGCACCTGGACCTCGACGGAGACGAACCACGGCTCCGGATCACCGGCCGGTGCACCGGAGGAACGGTCGCCTGCCACGGGCGTGGGCATGTGCACTCTCCCGTCGTGGGTGGGTGTGAGCAGGCGCACCATACCGGCCGGTCGGTTTACGCGGAACGGATACCGGCGGGTGCCGTTGGCCGGTGTGCCGGGGCGGGAAGCAGCAGCGAGGGCGGCCGGTTGCCATGCGTGTGACCACTGCCCACCTCCGGGGCGACGTCGACGTCGTCGTGATCGGCGCGGGGCAGGCCGGGCTCTCCACCGCCTGGGCGCTGGCCCGCCAGGGCTTCGAGCGGCGCACCGGGTTCGTGGTGCTCGACGGCGAGCCGGGCCCCGGCGGCGCCTGGCGGCACCGCTGGCCGTCGCTCACCCTGGGCACGACGCACCGGGTGCACGACCTGCCCGGTCTGGCGTTCCGCCCGGCGGACGAGCGCACCCCCGCCGTCGAGTCGGTGCCCGCCTACTTCGCGGAGTACGAGCGCCGGTTCGACCTGCCCGTGGTGCGGCCGGTCCGGGTGACCGCCGTCCGCCGGAGCGACGACGGCCGTTTCTCCGTGGAGACCGACCGGGGCACCTGGACCGCGCGCGCCGTCGTCAACGCCACCGGCACCTGGACCCGGCCGTTCGTCCCCCGCTACCCGGGGCAGGAGACCTTCCGAGGGCGTCAGCTGCACACCGTCGACTACCGCAGCCCCGAGGAGTTCCGCGGACAGCACGTCGTGGTCGTCGGCGGCGGCGCCTCGGCCACCCAGCTGCTGGTCGAGATCTCCCGGGTCACCTCCACGACCTGGGTCACCCGCCGCCCGCCCGTGTGGCGCGAGGGGCCGTTCGACGAGGACCTGGGCCGCGAAGTGGTCGCGAAGGTCGAGGAGGCGGTGCGCGAGGGACGCCGCCCCGGGAGCGTGGTCGGCCTCACCGGGCTGGTGACCTCCACCCCCTACATCCGCGACGGGCTGGAGCGGGGCGTGCTCGACCGGCTGCCGGTGTTCGACCGGATCACCCCCGACGGGGTGGCCTGGGACCCGGTCGACGGACGACCGGGCCGGCTGGTCCGCGCCGACGTCATCCTGTGGGCCACCGGTTTCCGCGCGGCCGTCGGGCACCTGGCGCCCCTGCAGCTCCGTGGCCCCGGAGAGGGCTTCCGGCTGGACGGCACCCAGGTCGTCGGCGAGCCGCGGGTGCACCTGGTCGGCTACGGCCCCTCGGCGAGCACGATCGGCGCGAACCGCGCGGGCCAGGCCGCCGCCCGGGCCCTGCGCCGCGAGCTGCGCCCCGGGAGCACCCTGTCCCGCTCGGCCTGACCAGCTCGGGGACCGTTCAGGGTCGGATCAGGGCGCTCCCCGATGTTCCCGGGACGGCGCCGCCGACAGGCTCCAGGGCATGACTTCCCGATCGCTCCCCGGAGGCCCGCGATGATCGAGGCGCGGGGTCTGACCAAGAAGTACGGCGACCGCACCGCCGTCGACGGCATCTCCTTCACCGTGCACCCGGGCCGGGTCACCGGCTTCCTGGGCCCCAACGGTGCCGGCAAGTCCACGACCATGCGCATGCTGCTGGGCCTGGACCGGCCCACCGCCGGCAGCATCACCGTGCACGGCCGCAGCTATGCCGACTTCCCCGCGCCCCTGCGCCAGGTCGGCGCGCTGCTGGAGGCCCGCGCGCTGCACCCGGGGCGCTCCGCGCGCGACCACCTGCGCTGGATGGCGGCGAGCAACGGGCTGCCGGTGCGTCGCGTGGACGAGGTGCTCGACCTCGTCGGGCTCGCCGACGTCGCCGGGCAGCGGGTCGGCCGCTTCTCCCTCGGCATGGGCCAGCGCCTCGGCATCGCCGTCGCCCTGCTGGGCGACCCGCCGGTGGTGGTGCTCGACGAGCCGGTCAACGGCCTGGACCCCGAGGGCATCCGCTGGGTGCGCACGCTGACCCGGCAGCTGGCCGCCGAGGGCCGCACCGTCTTCCTCTCCAGCCACCTGATGAGCGAGATGGCGCTGACCGCCGACCACCTCGTGGTCATCGGGCGCGGCCGGGTGCTGGCCGACTGCTCGATGCCCGACTTCATCGCCGAGCACGCGGCCTCCTACGTGCGGGTGCGCACCCCCCAGCGGGCCGAGGTGGCCGAGCTGCTGCGCCGCGACGGCCTGGACGTCGACGTCGTCGACGACGAGCTGCGGGTGCAAGGGCGCGACGCCGCCGCCATCGGGGAGCTGGTCGGCCGGCAGGGGCTCTTCCTGCACGAGCTCACCCTGGTCCGCTCCTCGCTTGAGGACGCGTTCATGACCCTCACCGCCTCGAGCGTGGAGTACTCCGCGCGGGAGCAGACCCCGGCCGGAGCCCCCCGATGACCCAGACCGCGAGCGCCCCGATGACCGACACCGTCGTCCTCGACCCCAACCGGCACGTCCCCGGGGTGCGCCGGCCCGGCTTGGCAGACACCCTGCGGGCGGAGTGGGTCAAGTTCTGGTCGGTGCGCTCGACACCGTGGTCGATCGCCGCGCTGGTCACCCTCGGCGCCGGGCTGACCGTCCTGGTCTGTGCCGTCAGCGCCGCAGACCTCGCCGACGGGACGGCGGGCGAGTCCGCTGGTGCGTTCATCACCTGGGGCATGACCGTCGCCCAGATCACCGCCATCGTGCTCGGCGCGCTGGTGGTGACGAGCGAGTACGGCACCGGGATGATCCGCGCGACGCTGACCGCAACCCCGCGCCGCGGCCGGGTGCTGGCGGCCAAGGCGGTCGTGCTCACCACGACGCTGTTCGTCGTCGGCACCGTCACCGCCGCCCTCGGCTACCTCGGCGGCAACTGGTTCCTCGAGCGCGAGGGCGTGGGCCTGGCGCTCAGCGACGACGGCGTGCTCCGCTCGCTGCTGGGCAGCGGCCTGTACATGGCCGGCATCGGGCTGTTGGCGGCCGCGGTCGGGCTGCTGGTGCGGCACACCGCCGCGGCGCTGTCGATCGTGCTGGCCCTGCTGCTGGTCGTCGGCAACATGGTGGTGCTCCTCCCGGGCGCCTGGGGCGAGTGGGCGACCAAGCTGATGCCGGGCAACGCCGGCTCCGTCGTCGCCACGCCGGTGTCGTTCAACCCGAACCTGCTCGACCCCTGGGTCGGCTTCGGGGTGTTCTGCGCCGAGGTGGCCGCCGTGCTGCTGGCCGGCTACCTGGTGCTGCGCCGCCGCGACGCCTGAGAAAGGGCCCCCTTCCCCCCACCCCTCGCAGGCTCGGGGCGGTACCCGGAAGGGGGCCCCAGGCATCCGGACACGGGGCAGTCGTCCACGCCCCGCTGTGCCCCGGCCCGCCCGGCCGGGGCACAGTGGTGCCGTGACCACGCCCGACCCGGCCGCCGAGGGCCGCCGCCGCGCCGACGAACTGCTGACCGCTCTGACCGCGGGCGACGACGCCGCCGCCGAGCGGCTGCTCGCCGAGCTGACCGAGGTCCGCGACCTGGTCTTCGTGGGGGCGGGGCTCACCGCGGTCGCCCGCGCCGAGGGTCGCGCGCTGCCCACGGCGCAGCGCGCGCAGGCCAGCACCCGCCAGGTGCGGCTCGGCCAGATCCGCGACGCGAACCGCGACGACCCCGATGGTCTGCGCACCTGGCTGCGGCGCTCGGCCGAGGAGATCCTCTTCATCCGCTCGCTGCACGCCGCCGCCGCCCGGCAGCGCTGACCCTCGCAACACGTCACGCCGGGAGCGCCCCACGCAGAGGGCGCCCCGCGCAGATGACTGCGCGGGGCGCCCACGGCGCGGACCAGTGCGAGGCGACGACCCCGCTCAGCCCCCGGTGACGATGATCCCTGGGAACACGATGAACAGCGCGATCGACAACGCGTAGGGCACGTAGTAGACCATCGTGCCCTTGAACGTCTGGACGACGTCGAGGGCGCGGTCCAGGGCGCTCACGATGTACACGTTGACGCCGACGGGAGGTGTCACGGCACCCAGCGTGGTCACGAGCGTGATGATGATCGTGAACCAGACCGGGTCGTACCCGAGAGCCAGGATCAGCGGGAAGAAGATCGGGATGCTGATGACCAGGAACCCGAGCGCGTCCATGAGCGCACCGCCCACGAGGTAGACGAACAGGATCAGCAGCAGGATCACGGTGGTCGGCACCGCCAGTCCGCTGATCGCGTCGGCCAGGTCGAACGGCAGCCGCGTCAGGCTCAGGAAGCGCCCGAACACCACCGCACCGGCGACCAGGAGCACGACCATCGCCGAGATGCGAAGGCTCTCGAGGACGGCCGTCCACAGGCTCGGGAGGGTCAACTGCCTCCGGAGCAACGCGATCACGATGGCACCGAACGCGCCCACCGCGCCCGCCTCGGTCGGCGAGAACCAGCCGACGTACATGCCGCCGATCACGAGCGCGAACAGGACGATCGCCTCGGACACGCCTCCCAGGGCCCGGAACTTCTCCCCCCACGGCACCTTCGGCCCAGGAGGCCCGAGGTCCGGCCGGAGCCGACAGAGGATCAGCACGGTCGCGAGCAGCAGCCCGCCCACGACGAGACCCGGGACGAGCGCCGCGACGAACAGCCGGGTGATCGACTGCTCCGACTGGATCGCGATGATGATCAGCGCGGTCGAGGGCGGGATGAGCACGCCGAGCGTGCCGCCGATGGCGACGCTGCCGCCGGAGAGCGCCGGGTTGTACCCGTACTTCCGCATCTCCGGGAGCGCGACCGCACCCATCGTCGCCGTCGTCGCCGAGTTGGACCCCGACACGGTGGAGAAGCCGATGCTGGCCAGGATGGTCGTCGCCGCCACCCCGCCCGGCAGGGAGCCGATCCACTTGTAGGACGCCGCGTACAGCCGTTCGCTGATCCCCGCCCTGAATGCGACCTGCCCCATGAGGACGAACAGTGGGATGACCGACAGGCCGTACGAGGTGAACTGGCGGAACAGGTCCGCCGACAGCAGCTGGAGCGCGGCCGACGGGGTCAGCATGTACGCGGCGCCCACGAAGCCGGTCAGCATCAGGGCGAACGCCACGGGCATGCGCAGCAGCAGGAGGACGAGCATCGCTGCGATCGCGACCAGCGCGACGGCTACCGGGCTCACGTCCTCGTCCTTCCGACGATCCCGACGGCGCTCACCAGATGCTCTCCGGGACGCTCGACCGGAGGTTCCGGCCTACTTGGACGACATCGCTGACGAGAGCCAGCACCAGTCCCCCGACCCCGACCGCGAGGACGAGCGAGAAGGGCCAGAACGGCAGCCGGAGCGAATCGGTCAGGGCACCCTGGTTCCGCAGGTTCATCCCGTAGGCGACGAGCTGCTGGGCCAGCAGCACGAAGAGGGCGATCGAGACGACGGTGATCAGCCCGCCCACGATCAGCTGCACCCGCACCGGCGTCTTGTTCATGAACAGGTCGATCGCGATGTGCGAGCGGCCCCGCTGCGCATCGGCGAGCGCCAGCCCGTTCACGATCACGGCGAGCAGCGAGACGAGCTCGAACGTGCCGTACCAGGGGGTGGCCACCAGCCGCAGGCCGATGTTGCCCACCGTCAGGATCATCATCACGAGGAGGACCGCCGCAGCGATGACGGCGAGCCCCCTGGAGACCCCGTCCAGCGCCTTCGTGGTCTTGTTGCCGGAACTCTTCCCGCTGTCGGGCCCCTCGTCCACGGGCACCCCGTCGACGGGCTTCTGGGAGCTCGCCACGATCAGCCCTCCGCGCTGTACTGCTCGCGAAGCTCCTGCATCCGGTCGAAGACCTCCTGCGGGTCGAAGTCGCCTCGGGTGTCGGAGATCCACGAGTCGACGAGCTGGGACAGCGTCCGGTCCCACTCCTCCCGCTCCGCCGGCGCGAGCTCGACGGTCTCGAGACCGTGCTCGGCCGCCGCCCACTCCAGCGCGGCCTGGACGTTCTCCTGGTCGTGGTACTGGGAGGCGAACTCGGCCATCTCCGGCCGGAGGTCGCGGATGCACTCCTGCACGTTCTCCGGGAGCTCGGCGAAACGGTCGCTGTCCATCACCGCGACGAAGCTGTTCGAGACGCCGAAGGCGTAGTCGGTCACGTAGCCCACCTGCTCGGCCAGGCCGAAGTCCTGGAGCACCTCGCGCGAGGACATGTAGCCGCTGATGACCCCCGTCTGCAGCCCCTCCGCGACGTTGGGCATCGGCATGCCGACCGGGGAGGCCCCGAGACTCTGCAGCGCCGGGACGCCCGCGCCCGCGGCCCGCAGCTCCCGACCGGAGAGGTCGGACTTGCTGGCGACCGGCTGCTGGGTCTGGAGGTGGGCCGGCTCCGTGGTGAAGGCCGTGACGATCTCGTAGCCGTCGTACTCGGCCGGCTCGTACTCCGTGATGAGGTCCAGGAACGTCTTGCTGGGGGCCTCGGCGTTGGCGAAGCCGACCGGCAGCGCGATCACCGAGCTCAGGGGGAAGCGGCCCACGTCGTAGGCCGGGGAGTCCATGCCGATGTCCACCACGCCCTGGGAGACGCCGTCGAAGATGTCCCCGGAGCCGAGCAGCGTCCCGCCGGGGTAGAAGTCCACCGCGACCTGGCCGTCGGTGCACTCGTCCATGCGCGAGGCCCACTCCTCCATCTGGACCCCGGGGAAGGAAGCCTGGGGAGCGAAGAACGCGTAGCTCAGCGTGATCTGCTCGCCGCCCTCACCGCCCCCGGCGCTGCTACCGGCAGCGCCCCCGCACGCGGCCAGCGCGGTCACCGCCGCGAGAGCACAGCCGGCCTTGAGCCCGTTCCTTGGACGCTGTCCCATGTCCCGTACCTCCGTCGATGCAGTGGTGAGCCGAGCAGTGGTCCCAGACGCTACGAATCACCGGGGGGCCCCGCTGTCACCCAACCGGGGTCAAACACGCATCCCGGGATCACGGTTCGACCACGGGCTCCGACGCACGCAGCGCCGCGCCTGCCGTAGCCGTGATCGACCCCCTCGGCCGGTCGACCGCGCTGATCGGCGCACGCCCCTGGGACGGGTGGCGGGCACGCCCGCCCACCGCGGCCACCTGCCGGGCGACCGGACTTCAGCGCTCGGTCGACAGCGGCGCCAACCGCTGCTGGGGACGGCCCTGGGCGGCCGCAGCGAGGGCGATGACCAGTTCGTCGGGATGCGGCGCGTCGGGGAGGCGTACCTCGACGGTCTGGTGGTGGGACCGGATCGTGGCGTCCCTGAGGTGCTTCAGCGGGATGTCGAACGCGACGCCGGCCGGGCCACGCTTCTCCACCGCGGGCAGCAGCGTCGTCCCGCCCACTGCCGAGCGCAGGTGCTCGCCGAAACGAAGCGTGTGGATCAGTGCCGACCCGTGCTCGATCTCGCCGTCCAGGCCGACGATCGCGGCTTTGCCGTAGGCCTCCACCGGCGCGCCCAGAGCAGCCACGACCCGAGGAGCCAGGAGCGCGCCGAGCCGGGACGCATGAGCCTCGATGCCCGGTCCGAGGTCGTCGACGAACTCCTGTCCCGCCCAGGGGTTCGCCACCACGGCGGCGACCACCGCCGTGCGCGCGGCCGGCGCCACCTCACGGCCCCCTTCCGACAGCACCTCCTCGATCACTGTCACGATCCTGCGCACGGACACGGCTCCTCCTCGGCTCACCTGCTGTCGTCGCCGCCCCGCCGACGGGGACCGCACCCCGCTGCCGGCCGTCACGGCCAACCGACGCTGAAGTACTGCGTCTCCTGGAACTCGCGCAGCCCTTCGCGCGCACCTTCCCGGCCCAGCCCGCTCTGCTTGACACCGCCGAAGGGCGCGGAGGGATCGGAGACGACCCCGCGGTTCACGCCGACCATGCCTGCGTCGAGGACCTCGCTGAACCGCAGGGCCCGCTCGAGGTCGGTGGAGTAGACGTACGCGGCGAGGCCGTACTCGGACTCGTTGAGGCGGTCGAGCAGCAGCCGCTCGTCCGACCACGCGACGATGGTGACCACCGGGCCGAAGATCTCCGTTGCGAGGATGTCCGCTCCGTCGGGCACGTCGGTCAGCACGGTCGGGGGGAAGAAGTAGCCGCCCGGTGATGGGTCGAGCTCCTGCTGGAACGCCACCCGGGCGCCGGCCTGCACCGCGGAGTCGACGAGCGCACGCACGTCGGCGACGGCCCGGGGCGTGATCAGCGGGCCGATCCGGTTCCCCTCGTCCGCCGGCCCGACAGTCAGACCGGCCACCTCGTGCGCGAAGCGGGCGGTGAACTCCTCGACCACCGACGTGTGCACGTAGAAGCGATTCGCCGCCGTGCACGCCTGACCCCCGTTGCGGAATTTCGCCGTCATCGCGCCCTCCACCGCCGCAGGGAGGTGGGCGTCGTCCATGACGACGAAGGGCGCGTTCCCACCGAGTTCCATGGAGGTGTTGAGGACCCGGTCCGCTGCCTGCCGCAGGAGGAGCCTCCCCACCCCCGTCGATCCCGTGAACGACAGCTTCCGCACCCGCGGGTCCTCGAGCCAGGTGGAGACGACGGCCGCAGGGTCCGACGTGGGGACGACGTTGACCACCCCGTCCGGGACGCCGGCGCGGGTGAGGAGGCGGGCGACGGCCAGCGCGGTCAGCGGCGTCTCGGCCGCCGGCTTCAGCACGACCGTGCATCCGGCGGCGAGAGCCGGGGCGATCTTCCGCGTCGCCATGGCGGCCGGGAAGTTCCACGGCGTCACCAGGGCGGCGACGCCCACCGGCCGGTGCGTGACGATGGTCCGGGCGCCGCCCGCCGGGGACGTCCCGTACGCACCCTCGGTGCGCACCGCCTCCTCGGCGAACCACCGGAAGAAGTCGGCGGCGTAGGCCACCTCGCCCTGCGCGTCGGCGGTCGACTTGCCGTTCTCGAGGGAGACCAGGCGAGCGAGTTCGTCGCGCTCCTCCATGATCATCTCGAACGCGCGGCGCAGGATCTCGGACCGCTCGCGCGGCGCGGTGGCCGCCCACCCGGGAAGGGCCGCCGCCGCCGCGTCCACGGCCGACGTCGCCTGGGCGGCACGGGCATCGGCGACGCGGGCCACCACCCGGTCCCTGGCCGGGTCCCGGACCTCGGTGCAGGCACCGTCCGCCGCGGCCCGCCCGGCACCGGCGATCCAGATGCCCTCCCGCGGACGGAGCGCCTCGACGTAGGCGTCGACGTCGGCGCCGGGGGTGCTCGCGGCGGTTTCCTGCATGGTGGTCGGACTCCTCTGGTCGGGACGGCCGGCCCGCCGGAGCCCGCGCCGAGGCCGGCCTCCCGGGCCCGCACCACACCACGAGGCGGTGGTCCGGGCGCCGCCGACCGCCTCAGCGCCTGTCCTCCTCAACCGGATCGGCTCGATCCTCGCCGGATCAGGAGGAGCGGACAGTCCCCGAAGGGGTGGATCCCGGCACCCTCAGTGCGCGACCGCTTCGGAGTACGCGCGGCGCCGCGCGATGGCCGCCCGGTGGTCCGGCAGCCGGGCCGGGGCGTTGATGCACAGCGCGCCCACCTGGACGTCGTGGCGGCCGAATACCGCGACCAGGGAGTCCTCCGAGAGCGACTCCACGTGTACCTGCTCCGCCCCGTTCGTGCGGCCGACGAACCTCATCTTCGCGTCGAACTGGTCGGACCAGAAGTACGGAACGGGTGCGTAGGCGTCGTCCCCCCCGAGCAGCACGCCGGCGGCGTGCCGGCCCTGCTCGACGGCGTTGGTCCACTGCTCCACCCGCATGTCCTCGTCGAACAGTGGGTTGTACCAGCGGGCGACGTCACCGGCGGCCACCACGCCAGGGGCCGACGTGCGCAGGCTGCGGTCGCAGAGCACGCCGTCGGAGAGGGCGATACCGCTGGTGCGCAGCCAGTCGACGTCGGGCGCCGCGCCCAGCGCACCGATCACCAGATCCGCCTGGACTGCCTCGTCTCCCCCGAGATCCACGAGGTAGCCGGACGGCGCCCGTTCGACCGACAGCGCGTACGCGCCGCACCGGATGGAGACGCCCCGGCGGGCGTGGAGCTCCCGGAACCAGGCCCCCATCTCGTCGCCCAGCACCCGGGCCAGCGGCACGGGGGCCACTTCCACGACCGTGACGCGGCGGCCGAGCTCGGCGATCGTCGCGGCCACCTCGAGACCGATGAAGCCCGCGCCGATGATGGCGACGTGCTCGGCGTCGCGGAGCCGTTCGTGCAACGCCACGGCGTCGTCGATGGACCGGAGGAAGGAGACGTGGGGGGGGGGGGGGGGGGGGGGGGGGGGGGGGGGGCGGGGGGGGGGGGGGGCGGGGCGGCGGGGGGGGAGGGGGGGGGCGGGGGGGGGCCGGCGGGCCGGCGGGGGG
>NZ_JBJHAT010000038.1:0-36720 GCF_054051175.1 Blastococcus sp. SYSU DS0753
TATGTAGATATTATTGAAATACCACCTACCCCCCCACCGCCCCCCCCCCCCCCCCCTCCCCCCCCCCCCCCCCCCCCCCCCCCCCCCCCCCCCCCCCCCCCCCCCCCCCCCCCCCCCCCCCCCGCGGGCCAGCGGTCACCCGCCTCCGGTCGCCGCCTGCTGGGCCTGCTGGTAGGCCGTCACGGCCTCCTGCAGGTCGGCCAGCGCCTGCCCCTGGGCGGCGAAGTCACCGGACCGCTGGGCGGTAGCCAACGCCTCGAGCGCGGCGTTGATGTCCTGGACGGCCTGCTCCATGTCCGGCGTGGCCGGCAGACCGTCCGTGCCGTCCGGCGGGATCGGCACGTCGGTGGGATCGGCCGGCTGCTCCACGCCGGGGTTGTCCTCCCCCTGCTCCGCCTCGGTCGGCACCCCGTCGGCGTCGGACGCGACCACCCCTGCGCCGTCGCCGAACACCTGGTCCAGCGCCTCGGAGAGGGTGTTGGCGTAGCCGATGCGGTCACCGAAGTTGACCAGCACCCGCTGCAGCAGCGGGAAGCCGCCCTCCCCGGTGCTCTCCACGTAGAGCGGCTCCACGTAGAGCAACCCGGCGTCACCGATCGGCAGCGTCAGCAGGTTGCCGAACACGGCAGCGGAGTTCTGGCTGTCGAACAGCGTGAGGTCGGGCCGCACCTGGTTGTTCGTGATGAACGCGTTCTGCACCTGCCCGGGACCCCGGAACGGAGTGTTGCCGGGTAGCTGCAGCACCTGGAGTGCGCCGTAGGTCTCCGGCGCACTCGACGCCGAGACGAACGCCGACAGGTTCTCCCGTTGGAAGGCGTTCAGCGCACTGGTCAGCTGGAACGTCGCCTCGTCGTCACCTGGTCGCTGGGCCAGGATGTAGTACGGCGGCTGGTTCTCCTCGATGTTCCGCGTCGGGTCGTCGGGGATCTGCCACCGGTCGCTGCCCTCGTAGAAGGCGATCGGGTCATCGACGTGGTAGCGGGTCAGGATGTCCCGCTGCACCTTGAACAGGTCCTCCGGGTACCGGACGTGGCTGATCAGTTCGTCGCTCATCTCGCTCCTCGGCTCGACCACGCCGGGGAACGCCTTCATGAAGGTCTGGAGGACCGGGTCCTCCTCCTCCCAGGCGTACAGCGTCACCGTGCCGTCGTAGGCGTCGACGGTGGCCTTCACCGAGTTGCGGATGTAGTTCACCGTCTCGTTCGGCAGCGCGGTCGTCCCGGTGCCGGTGAGCGCGTCCGCCACCGCCTCGCCGAGCTGCATCTGCTCGGAGTAGGGATAGGAGTCCGACGTCGTGTAGGCGTCGAGGATCCAGGTCACCCGGCCGTCGATCACCGCGGGGTACGGGTCGCCGTCGACCTCCAGGAAGGGCGCCGCCTTCTCCACGCGTTCGCGCGGGTCCCGGACGTAGAGGACCTTCGACTCCTCGTTCACCGCGCTGGAGAGCAGGAAGTTGCGCTCGCGGTAGTAGATCGCGTACGTCAGCTGCCGGAAGAAGCTGCCGACCGAGACACCGCCCTCGCCGTCGTAGGTGTTGTTGATCTGCCGATCCTCGGATCCGCCCTCCGGCAGGTCGAACTCCCGCGGCGCGCTGCCCTCCGGAGCCCCGACCACCGAGTAGTCCTGGATCAGCTCGCCGTAGTAGATCCGGCTCTGCTCGACCGGGATGTTCCCCCGGGTCGGCAGGTCGCCGGTGGTGAAGTTCGGCTCGCCGCCCTCGGAGCCGGCCACGACCTCGTTCGCCGGAGCGGCGACGAAGCCGTGCCCATGGGTGTAGACGGTGTGCCGGTTGATCCAGGTGCTCTGGTTCTCCGACAGCCCGGCGCTGTCCAGCTCGCGCACCGCCACGACGTAGTCCCCGGTCTCGCCGTCGATGGTGTAGCGGTCGATGTCGAGCTTCTCGGGGAAGCCGTACACGTTCCGGATCTGCTGGCGGGCCGTGAACGTGTCGGTCAGGACGTTCGGGTCGAGCAGCCGGGCGTTCGGGATGGTCTCGGTGTCGTTCCGCAGCTCGGCCAGCGCGACGTCGGGGTCCACCTCGTTGCCGGTGGTCTCCTGCGCGTACTGGACGTAGTCGATGTCGTCGAGACCGTAGGCCTCCCGGGTCGACTGGATGGCCCGCTCGATGTAGTCGGCTTCCTTCTCGTTGGCGCTCGGGTTGACGACGAACTGCTGGACGATCGCCGGGTAGGCCACGCCGATGACCAGGCTGGAGACCAGGAGCAGCACGAGGGCCGCGGCCGGCAGCAGGAAGTTGCGGACGACGATGTTGGCGAAGAACGCCAGGGCACACACGGCCGCCACGAAGACCAGGATCGTCTTGGGCGTCAGCAGCGCGTTGACGTCGGTGTAGCTGGCACCGGTGAAGACGCCACCGCGGTTGGAGTAGACCAGCCCGTAGCGGTCCAGCCAGTAGGCGACGGCCTTGAGGGCGAGGAAGAAGCCCAGCAGCACCGACAGCTGCACCCGCGCCGCGGCGGTCAGCTTCTGCCCGGGCGTCTGCAGCCGCAGCCCGCCGAACACGTACTGCGTCAGCAGCGAGCCGATGAGCGCCAGGATGACGATCGCGAACCCGAAACCGAGCAGCAGCCGGTAGAAGGGGTAGTCGAAGACGAAGAACGACAGGTCGATGCCGAACTGCGGGTCGGTCCGGCCGAAGTCGGTGCTGTTGCGGAACGACAGCCACGTCTCCCAGCTGCTCTGCGCGGTGAACCCCGCGAACAGGCCGAGGACGACGGCGATGCCGGTCAGCACGAGGCCGCGCCGCGGCTCCAGCGACTGGCGGTAGCGCTCCAGGTTCTGCTGCTCGAGCGACATCGGCCGGAAGGTGGGCCGGAACCGGTAGGCCAGGTACACGGCCAGCGCGGTGAGCCCGCCGGTCGCCACGCCGGCGACGGCGAACAGCAGCACGCGTGACTGCAGCTCGGTCCAGAAGACCTCGGTGTACCCGGTCTCGTCGAACCACAGGTAGTCGACGTAGACGTTGGTGAGGGTGCCGACGGCGGTGAACAGCACCAGCAGCACGGCGATGGCACCGATGACCAGCTTCGCGCGCCGGGACAGCGTCGGCACCGGCACGGGGGGCCGCATGGCCACGAGCGGTCTCCTTCACTTGCAGGCGTGGTCTCTCGGCCACGCGACGATCGACCGTGGGGTCGGGTGGTGCGGCGCCGGGCGGACCCGGCCCCCAGGACAACGCACCGGACGGCGCGGGGTTCCCGGTGGGGGCGCGTCGGCGCCGTGTGAGCTCGGGTCAGCAGCTCTCCGGTGTCCGGCCGGCGCGCACGTCGGCAAGGGCCGCCAGCGCGTCGTCGAGGGTGGCGACCCGGGCCAGTGGGACGCCGGTGTCGGGAGCGGCCAGCGCCTCGGCGCAGTTGTCGGCGGGGACCAGGAACAGCTCGGCGCCGATGTCGCGGGCGGACACCATCTTCAGCGGGACACCGCCGATCGGTCCCACGTTCCCCGCCAGGTCGATCGTCCCGGTGCCGGCTATGACCGCGCCGCCGGTCAGATCCTCCTCGCCCACCAGGTCCAGGATGCCGAGGGTGAGCATGAGCCCGGCCGACGGGCCGCCGACATCGGCCACCTGGATGTCCACGTCGAACGGCGCGGACGGCTGGTCGAGCACGCTGACGCCCAGCCGCGAGCCCTCCCGCTCCTCGGCCGCCTGGGTGGTGACCGTCGCGGTACCCGGCTCGCCCAGCCGCGTGTAGCCGACCGTGACCGGCGTCCCGGGCGGGATGCCGGCGAGGACGTCGGTCAGGACCTCCGAGTCGGGCACCGGCTGCCCGTCGACCGACTCGATCGCGTCGCCCTCCTCGAGCAGCCCCTGCGACGGCGAGCCTTCGGGGACCTCCCGCACGACCACCTTCTGCGGGTAGCCGAGCTCGCCCAGGGCGACGCTCTCGGCCGCCTGCTCCGAGGTGAGGAAGGCCTGGCGGTTGACCTGCCGGGTCTCCTCCTCGGTGCGGTCGGGCGGGTAGACGGACTCCTCGGGGACGACGCTGACCTCGTCGTCGAACCAGCCGCGCACGGCCTGCACGAGGCTCAGCCCGCCACGGCTGACCCCGACGGTGGTGAGGGTGAGGTCGCCCTCGACCTCGTTGCGCTCCCTGCCCTCCACGGCGATGATCGGCTCGCCGTCGACCTCCCCGAGCGTGTCGAACGTCGGGCCGGGGACCTGTGCCACGTAGGGCACCGGCACGCTCGTGCCGAGCACGCCGAACAGCAGCAGGAGAACGGCGCCGACACTGAGGACGGCGATCCGACGGGTCACGACCGGCGAGCTTAGGGCCCCGTCGCCGGGGCGCGTCGCGAGCCCGCGGCAGCGGGGCCGGTGGGAGCCCTCCGGCCGTCCCCCACCGCGCGCCGGCGGGGCGCCCGCGCGACCTGGTGCGCTCCTGGCGAACGCGATCCCGCCCCACGGCCGAAGATCACGCGTCTACCGTGGACGCATGAGCGACCACCCGTTCGGCTTCGGCCTGCCCGACCGCGACCCCGAGCGCCGGGAGCCCGGCAAGGGCGGTGACCAGGGCGGCGACCCGTTCGGCCTCGGCGCCCTCTTCGGCGGCATGGCCGGCGGCGGGTCGCCCGAGGACGTGCTCGGCAAGATGCCGCTGTTCGCCGAGCTGCAGAAGCTCATGAACTGGTCGGGGGGCCCGGTCAACTGGGACCTGGCCCGGCAAGGGGCGATCAGCCAGCTGGCGGCCGGGCACCAGCCGTCGTCGGAGCAGGAGCGCTCCGCGACCGCCGAGGCGCTCCGGCTGGCCGACCTGTGGCTCGACCAGGTGACCGAGCTGCCGTCGGGGATCGAGCGCACCGCCGCGTGGTCGCGGGTGGAGTGGGTCGAGCAGACCCAGCCGGCGTGGGCTGCGCTCATCGATCCGCTGGCCGAGCGCGTGGTGGCGGCGATGACCAGCGCGTTGCCGCAGGAGGCGGCCATGTCCTTCGGGCCGGTCGCCGGGATCATGGGCCGCATGGGCGGGCTGATGTTCGGCGCCCAGGTGGGGCAGGCCCTCGGCACGCTCGCCGGCGAGGTGCTCACCAGCACCGACGTCGGGCTGCCGCTGGCGCCGGCCGGCACCGGCGTGCTCGTGCCGCAGAACCTGGCCACGTTCGCCGAGGGGCTCGACCGCCCGGCCGACGAGGTCCGGCTCTTCGTGGCGCTGCGCGAGGCGGCCTCCCAGCGGCTGTTCGCCCACGTCCCCTGGCTGCGCCAGCAGCTCCAGGACGCCGTGCACGCCTACGCCCGCGGCATCACCATCGACCGCGAGGCGATCGAGCGGGGCATCAACGAGGCGATGTCCGGCGGCATGGGCGCGGGGCTGGACCCCAGCGACCCGGAGAGCATCCAGCGCCTCCTCGGCAGCGGCGTGCTCGAGCCCGAGGAGACGCCCGAGCAGCAGATGGCGCTGCGCCGTCTCGAGACGCTCCTGGCCCTGGTCGAGGGCTGGGTGGACACCGTGGTCGCCGCCGCGGCGGGCGACCGGCTGCCCGGGCACGACGCTCTCGCCGAGACGATGCGCCGCCGACGGGCCTCCGGTGGGCCGGCGGAGCAGACCTTCGCCACCCTGGTCGGGCTGCAGCTGCGTCCCCGCCGGCTGCGCGACGCGGCCACGGTCTGGGGCGCCATGGGGCAGCAGCACGGCAGCGCGGAGCGGGACCGGCTGTGGTCGCACCCGGACCTCCTGCCGACCTCGGAGGACCTGGACGAGCCGCTGGACTTCGTCGCCCGTCAGGGCCTCGACGACGAGCTCGCCGCGCTGACCGCCGACGACGCGGAGCGGGCTCCGGACCGCGCGTCCGACGCCGAAGGGAGCTCCGACACCGAGAGGGGCTCCGACCCCGAGGAGGGCGAGGACCGGCGCGAGCCGGGCGGCCAGGGGTAGCCGGCTCAGCCGTCGACGTCGAGCGGCGGCTCGGCTCCCGCCGCGCCTGCGGTAGCCGCCAGCTCGACGCCCTCCAGGAAGCCGCGGGCGCGCTCCGCGCGGGGGTACCGGGCGACGAGCGCCCAGAAGCGCTCGTCGTGACCCGGCTCGAGCAGGTGCACCAGCTCGTGCACCAGCACGTAGTCGACGACGTACTCCGGCATGGAGCGCAACCGGCTCGACAGGCGGATGGTGCGGTCGGCCGGGGTGCAGGACCCCCAGCGCCGGTGCTGGTTGTCCACCCAGCGCACGCTCGCCGGTTCGGCGAGGCCGTCGAGGTGCGCCGCCGACAGCGCCCGCGCCCGCGCCAGGAGCTCGGCGTCACCACCGAGGGAGCGCTTGCGGCGCTCCTCGCGCGTGCGGAGCTTGGCGACCATCTGGGCGACCCAGCGCTGCTCCTCGGCCGGGCTGAAGGCCGCCGGGATGAGCACCACGGTCCGGCCCATCTCCCGGTAGGCGGTCACCGTGCGCCGCCGACGGCTGCTGCGCCGGACCTCCACGACGTCGCCGTCCCCCGGTCCAGGCAGGGCGCTCGCGTCAGGGGGCGTTCGGGGCACGGGAAGACCGTAGGACACCGCCTCGGCGTGGCGCCTGCGCGGAGACACCCGCTCGGGTGCAGGTCGCACGGACGGTGGACATCGCCGCCGCTCCAGCCGGTGACCACGGTGGCCGGACGCGGGCGTCCACACCCGTACGGGGACGTCTGTGCTGGTCGGCGGGGCGGCGGGAGTCACCGCGGGCGATCCGTCCCCGGCCCCTCCCTCGGTTCCGCACAGGGACACGCCATGCCGTCCCCATGGCATCCACAGCGTCGTCCACAGCTGTGGGGAAGGGAGGGCCCCCGACCGCCGGGGAACTCGCCGCCGGGCGGCCGCCGACGGGGATGGCGACCACCGGGCACGGGTAGCGTGCTCGCCCAACGGTGCCCGGCGTGCGAGCCGCGGCACCCCGGAGACGAGGAGATCCCGTGGCGGAGAGCTACAACGGCTATTGCGTGAAGTGCAAGGAGAAGCGCGACTTCGACGGTGAGGTCAAGGTCAGCGAGTCCGGCCGCCGGATGGCGCAGGGCACCTGCCCCGTCTGCGGCACCAAGATGAACCGGATCCTCGGCAAGGCCTAGAAGGACCACCCTCCTCCCCGCACCTCTCAGGCTCGGCGCGGGCCCCTGGAGGGTGGCCGTTCCAGGCAGTTGCGGTCGGCGGCGTTCCGGGAAGGGGCGCCGCCGTCGTCGTCCTTTCCGGCCCTGTGGATGACGAGCGCGCCGCCGCCGCGCAGCTGCCACCCTGCCGGGGTGAGCGACAACGCCCATCCCCTCCTCCCGGCGGCGACGCCGCTGCTCGTCGGTGACGACGAGGGCGTCCAGATCGGCGGGGTCGACTCCACCGACGGGCTGCTCCTCCACCCGGCCGCGGGGCTCGCTCCGCTGCTCCGCGCGCTCGACGGGCGTCGATCGCGGCGGGTCGTCCGGGCCGAGGCCGCCCGCGCGGGCCTGGCGCCCGGCCTCGTGGACGCAGCCCTCGACGCGCTCACCTCGGCGGGCCTGGTGCGGCAGCTGGACCCGGCCGATCTGCTCGCGATCGGTCCCGGTCCGGCCGCCGCCGCCCGCGCGGCGGTCGAGCTGCCGGCGGCCGGCTCCACCCCGGGAACGGCCGGCTGGCGGACCAGGCGGCGAGCCACCGTGGTGGTCGAGGGTGCGACACGTGTGGGCACCCCGCTGGCCGCTGTCCTGGCCGCGAGCGGGATCGGCCGCGTCGTGGTGCGGGACGCGGGCGTGGTCACCGCCGCAGACGCGATGGTCGGCGGCCTGACCGCCGCCGACGAGGGGCGACCCCGCGCCGTCGCGGCGGCGGACGCCGTCCGCCGGGCCAGCCCGCAGACCGATCTCGGGCCCCTCCCGGCGGGGCTGCGGCCCGACGTCGTCGTCCTCACCCGCCCCTGGGACGCATCGGACCCCCTGGTCCCCGCCGTGCCGGGACCGCACCTGGTGGCCACGGTGCGCGGTGAGACGGGCGTCGTCGGGCCGCTGGTGATCCCGGGTGCCACCAGCTGCCTGCGCTGCGGCGACCTCCACCGGCGCGACGCCGATCCGCGCTGGCCCCGGTTGGCGGCCCAGCTGACCGCCGCGGAGCCGCCCGCCAGCGGGGCCACGCTCACCTGCCTGCTGACCGCGCTGCTGGCGGCCGGTCAGGTGCTCGCCTGCGTCGACGGACGCGGTGCACCGGTCACCCTGGACGCCACCGTGGAGCTGCGCCCACCCGACCTGCTGCCCCGCCTGCGCCGATGGCCGCCGCACCCGTCCTGCGGCTGCGGCGCGGCGGCGGGCGGGGAGACCGACTCCACGGACGGCGAGGGACGCCCTCCCGGCGGGATCCCGGTTCGTCGGGCGACAATGGCCGCTGAGCGAGCTCACGGGCTCACCGGACACGACACGGCGCCGCTCCGACCGGACGCCGGCGAGGAGGACGTGTGAGTGACGAGCGACCGGCCATGCCCCGGGGGTCGGTCGCGCGGACCGCGCGCCTGGCCTCCCTCCCCCTGGGCGCCGCGGGCCGCGCGACCATGGGCCTGGGCAGGCGTCTGTCGGGGCAGTCCGCGGACACGGTGAACGCCGAGCTGCAGCAGCGCACCGCCGAGCAGCTGTTCGCGGTGCTGGGGCAGCTCAAGGGCGGCGCCATGAAGCTGGGCCAGACCCTGTCGGTGTTCGAGGCGGCGGTGCCCGAGGAGATGGCCGCGCCGTACCGCGAGGCCCTCACCAAGCTGCAGGAGGAGGCGCCGCCGATGCCCGTGCGGACCGTGCACGCGGTCCTCGCGCAGCAGCTGGGCGGCTCGTGGCGCCAGCGCTTCGCCGACTTCGACGACGCCCCGGCCGCGGCGGCGAGCATCGGCCAGGTGCACCGGGCCACGTGGCGGGACGGCCGCGACGTGGCGGTGAAGATCCAGTACCCGGGCGCGGCGACGGCGCTGATGAGCGACCTGAACCAGCTGGCCCGGTTCGCCCGGCTGTTCGCCGCCGTCTTCCCCGGGCTGGACGTGAAGCCGCTGATCGCCGAGCTGAAGGCGCGCGTGGTGGAAGAGCTGGACTACGGCCTGGAGGCCGACGCGCAGCGGGCGTTCGCCGCCGCCTACGCCGGGGACGCCGACATCGCGGTCCCGCGGGTGGTGGCCAGCGCACCCAAGGTCATCGTCTCCGAGTGGCTCGAGGGCACGCCGCTGTCCCGGGTCATCACCTCGGGGAACCGTGAGGAGCGGGACCGCGCCGGCCGGCTGCTGGCGACGCTGCACTTCTCCGCGCCGCAGCGCGCCGGGCTGCTGCACGCCGACCCGCACCCGGGCAACTTCCGGCTCGTGCCCGACGGCCGCCTCGGGGTCATCGACTTCGGGGCCATCGCCCGGCTCCCCGACGGCCACCCCGAGCCGATCGGGCGGCTGCTGCGCTGGGCCCTGGCCGGCCGTGCGGCGGAGGTGCTGGCCGATCTGCGCGCGGAGGGCTTCGTGCGGCCGGGGGTGCACGTCGACCCCGAGGCGGTGCTCGACTACCTGCTCCCCCTCCTGGAGCCCATCGCCGGGCGGCACTTCCACTTCACCCGCGCCTGGATGCAGGAGCAGGCCACGCGGATCGCCGATCCGCGGACGGAGGCCAACCGGCTGGGCAGGCAGTTGAACCTGCCACCGGCGTACCTGCTGATCCACCGGGTCTCGATCGGATCGATCGGGGTGCTCTGCCAGCTGGATGCCGCGGCCGACTGGCGGGCCGTCCTCGAGGAGTGGCTCCCCGGCTTCGCCGACTGAGACCCCCGACCGACGCGGGGGGACGGTTTCCGGACCGCACCGCCGGCCCTACGGCACCGGGACGGCTCGTGGTGGCGGTGCGGTCCGGAGGACCGCCGGCGCCGTCCCGAGGCTCACCCCGAGCGTGCGAGGGGTGAGGAGGACGGCAGCCCCGTCCCGAGGCTCACCCCGAGCGTGCGAGGGGTGAGCAGGACGGCGGCCCCGTCCCGAGGCTCACCCCGAGCGTGCGAGGGGTGAGCAGGACGGCGGCCCCGTCCCGAGGCTCACCCCGAGCGTGCGAGGGGTGAGGAGGACGGGGTCCTTCTAGTAGACGGCGGCGCTGGCGCGGGCGGCCCGGCGGACCGCGCGCTCGGCGCGACGGGCGGCCCGCCGTGCCAGGTAGAGACGACGGGCGCGCGAGACGGCCATCGCCTCGGCCTGCAGCTCGGTCATGCGGCTGCGGGCCATCTCGTGCTCGAGCATGTACATGGCTGATTCCTCTGATCGGCTCCCCCACGGGAGCACGGAACTGCTGGTGGTGTGGTTACCGGACCCGGATGACCGCGGGCTCACGCCGCGACGACCTTCCGGGGTCGGCCACGTGGCCGCTTGCGGGCGATCACGGCGCCCCGGTCGAAGATCTCGCCGCCCCAGACGCCCCACGGCTCGGCGCGCGAGAGCGCGCCGGCCAGGCACGCCTCCCGGACCGGGCAGTCGCCGCAGAAGCTCTTGGCGAGCTCCAGCTGTGCCGGGCTCTCGGCGAACCACAGCTCGGGGTCCTCCACCCGGCACGGCAGGGGGCGCCGGACCGGGGCGGGGGGCAGGGACGGACGGGGTCGCCGCGGGACGGGGCCTCCGGTCCGGGAGAGCCCGGGCCGGCGGTGGGACGTCGGGCGGTCGATCGTCTGCTGCACTGCCGCTCCTCCTCGTACTCGTCGGGTACGGCCGGCGGGGGCCCGCCGACCGAAGTCGGGGCCGGGCGCCGCGGAGGAAAGAAAAAGGCCGCGGATCCCGGGGTTCGGGTTCCGCGGCCTCGAGGAGGTCCGGTGAGCGGCTAGCTCAACGGTCTCCCGGGGGAACGGATCCCGAGGGTGGTGCCGTCGTTCGTGGGCAGGTAGGTGGGCGCGAAGGGGCGCTCGACAGCGCGGAGCGACTTCGGGCGCCGGTCGAGGGCGGCGGCCGCGAACGGCGTGCCGACGGCCCACTCGCCGCCGGCGCAGCCGGCGGAGGACAGACCAGTGCCCTCGTGCTGAGCGGCGGGACCAGCCATGACCAGGCCCCCCGTACGCGTGTCGATGCCGCCCAGGCCGAGGAGGTCGGCGGAGGCAGCGGTGATCGAAGTGATGATGGTCATCGGGATGCCCCCTCCTTCCTCTCTCCGCGCCCGGCCGGTCGGCCGGGCGCGCTACGGGGCGCAGCTCGTGTGGAACGGGACACTATGACCGCCCGGATTCCGGGTCAATCGAATTAACGACGAGTCCTCCGGACGGTGTCCCCACCGGTCTCGGAACCGCCTGCCGTCGCCCTCGGCGACCGCTCCCTCACCGCCTCAGCCGGTGACGGTGGCCAGCACGTCCTCGCCGTAGAGCTCCAGCTTCCGGGCGCCGATCCCGGGCAACCCGGACAGCTCGCGGAGGCTGGCCGGCCGGCTCTCCGCAATGGCCTGCAGGGTGGCGTCGGAGAAGACGACGTAGGCCGGCACCGAGGCTGACTGGGCCGCCTGGCTGCGCCAGGCGCGCAGCCGCTCGAACAGCTCCCCGGCCTCGCCCTCCAGGACCACCTTGGGGCGCTTGGCGGGGCGCCGGGCCGGGGGCGCGGTCGGCCCGGAGCCCGGCGCCAGCCCCTCGAGGAACCGGCTCCGCGGCCGGGAGCGCCGGCCGCCCGGGTTGCGGGCCAGCGACCAGGACAGGGTCAGCTGCTCGCGGGCGCGGGTGACCGCCACGTACAGCAGCCGGCGCTCCTCCTCCACCGCCACCGGACGGCTCAGCGACTGGGCGATCGGCAGCACGCCGTCGACCAGTCCGACGACGAAGACGACGTCCCACTCCAGGCCCTTGGCGGCGTGCATCGAGGCGAGGGTGACGCCCTGGACGGTCGGTGCGTGCTGGGCGTCGGCCCGCTCGGCGAGGTGGGTGACGAAGCCGGCGAGGTCGAGCGAGGGGTTCTCGGCGACCAGGTCGACGGCGAGGTCGACCAGCGCGGCGAGGGACTGCCAGCGGTCGCGCGCCGCGCCCCCGGCCGGCGGGCGGTGCTCCACCCAGCCGGTGGAGGCCAGCACGTCGCGGACGGCGGGCACGAGCATGCCCGGCTCGTTGCCCCCGGCGGCCGCCCCGCGCAGCAGCAGCACCGCCTCCCGGACCTCGGGCCGCTCGAAGAAGCGCTCCCCGCCCTTGAGGACGTAGGGCACGCCCGCGTCGGCGAGCGCGGACTCGTACACCTGGGACTGCGCGTTGATCCGGAACAGCACGGCGATCTCGGCGGCGGGCGTGCCGTCGTCGATGAGGGCCTTGCAGCGCGCCGCGACCGCCGCCGCCTCGGCCGGCTCGTCGGGGTGCTCGACGAACGTCGGCTCCGGGCCCTGCGGCCGCTGGCCGAGCAGGCGAAGCCCGGGCAGGCCCTTGCGCGGAGGCGCCTGGCCGATCAGCCGGTTGGCCAGCCCGACGACCTGCGGGGTCGACCGGTAGTCGCGCTCGAGCTTGACCACGGCCGCGTCGGGATACCGGTCGGCGAAGCCGAGCAGGTAGTCGGGGTCGGCGCCGGTGAAGGAGTAGATGGTCTGGTTCGGGTCGCCGACCACGCAGATCTCGGCCCGCCCTCCGAGCCAGGCGTCGAGCAGCCGCTGCTGCAGCGGGTTGACGTCCTGGTACTCGTCGACGACGAAGTGCCGGTACTGGCCCCGGACCTGGCGGGCGACGTCCGGGTGCTCCTCGAGCGCGTAGGCGGTGACCAGCAGCAGGTCCTCGAAGTCGAGGGCGCCGTCGCGCTGCTTGGCCTGCTCATAGCTGGCGTAGACGGCGGCGACGGCGGCGGGCTCGAACGGGGCCTCGCGGCCGGCCGCCTGCGCGCGGGCCGGGTAGTCCTCCGGCGTCGCCAGCGTGGTCTTGGCCCACTCGATCTCGCTCGCGAGGTCCCGCAGGCTCGTCCGGTCGGTGGTGAGCCGGTTGCGCGTAGCGGCGGAGGCCACCACCCGCAGCTTGTTCTCGATCAGCCCGGGCATCGGGCCGCCGAGCACCCGGGGGGCGAAGTACCTCAGCTGCCGCATCGCCGCGGCGTGGAAGGTGCGCGCCTGCACCCCGCCCACGTCGAGGGCGGCCAGGCGGGCGCGCAGCTCACCCGCCGCCCGCGCGGTGAAGGTGACCGCGAGCACCTGCTCGGGGACGTAGGTGCCGGTGTGCACGCCGTAGGCGATCCGGTGGGTGATCGTGCGCGTCTTCCCGGTGCCGGCACCGGCGAGGATGCAGACCGGCCCCGACACCGCCTGCGCCGCCGCACGCTGCTCGTCGTCGAGGCCGTCGAGCACGGCCTCCGCGTCCGCGTGCGCCATCGCCGGCGTCCCTCCCCGTTCCTCACCCGACTCGTACCCGGGAGCCGACGGCCCCCGGCGACGATCCTCCCAGCCGGCAGCGACGGACGGCGGGAAGGATCCCCAGGAGCACCACGTTGGGACCCACGCACCACCGCCACCCCGCCACGGGGCTGGACCGACCCGGCACGAACAGGGAGACTCCCCGCGATGACCACGACCCCCGGCGCTGCCGTCACGATGTACACCACCACGTGGTGCGGCTACTGCGTGCGGTTGAAGAAGCTGATGCAGCGCGAGGGCATCGAGTTCGCCGAGGTGGACATCGAGACCGATCCCCAGGCGGCGGACCTGGTCATGCAGGCCAACGGCGGCAACCGGACGGTGCCCACGCTGGTCTTCTCCGACGGCACCGCGTTGACCAACCCGAGCATCGACGCGGTGAAGGCCCAGCTCGGACAGCTACCGGAGGCGTGAGCACCCGTGGTCCCCGGCCCCAGGCCCTCCGACGAACTCGACGGGCACGTGTCCCCCGATGCGCCGCCCCGCCCCGAGGTCTCGGCCGTCCCTGGGGCCGGTGACCGGCCGCGGGTCGCCCTGACCAGGTCGGGGCGCGGGTGGGTGGTCGTCCCGCTCGACGGCGATCCGGTCGGCGGTGACCCCGTCGACGACCTCGTCGAGGGGATGACCCTGGCCGACCTGGTGGCCGACGAGATGGGCGGTCTGCCCGAGCCCGACCGCTCCGCCCGGCGCTCGGCCCGCGGCCCGGTGACGCCACCCGGTGACGCCGACCCGGTCGACGTGCGGATCGCTGCCCTGCAGCGCACCGTCGCCCAGCTCGAGCACGCGCTCGCCGCCCGGGTGTCCACGGAGCGGGCGATCGGGGTGCTGGCCGAACGGCAGGGCGCCAGCCCGCGGACGGTGTTCGAGGGGCTGCGCCGGGAGGCGCGCACGCAGGGCCGTCCCGTGGTCGAGCTCGCCCGCGAGGTCCTCGCGAGCCTGGCGCCCGATGCCGTCGCCCCCGCCGGTGGACCGGGAGGCACCGCGTCGTCCGCGCCTGCGCCGGTGCCCCCGCCGCCGCCGCGCGTCGAGCCGGTGCGGCCCGACGCCGTGACCACTGCGGACGGCCGCTCCTGACCCGACCGGAGCCGCTGTCCCCCGGCGCCCTCGCCGACCGCCTGGCCGAGCTGCTGGCGGAGCTCCCCGCCGAGCCGGGCGCCACCGCGCTGCGCGTGGCCGTCGACGGCCCCGAGCTGGCGGAGCCGGAGGACCTGGCGCGCTCGATCGCCGATCGCCTGCCGACGCTGGGCCGGGCCGCCGTCGTCGTCCTCGCCACCGGGTTCTACCGGCCGGCGTCGCTGCGGCTGGAGCACGGGCGCACCGATCCCGACGCCCGCTACACCGACTGGCTGGACGCCGGCGCGCTCGCCCGCGAGGTGCTGGGTCCGGTCGGGCCGGGGGGCTCCGGGGAGTACCTGCCGGTCCTGTGGGACCTGGAGCGCGACCGGGCCGCCCGGGCGCCGCGCCGTCCGGCACCCGCCGGCGGCGTGCTGCTGGTGGCGGGCGCCCTGCTGCAGGGGGTCGGCCTGGCCTTCGACGTCGTGGTGCACCTGCGGGTGACGCCCGCCGCGCGGCGACGCAGGACCCCGTCGGAGGCGGCCTGGGCGCTCCCGGCCTTCGACCGCTACGACGACGAGGTCGATCCCGTGGCGCTGGCCGACGCCGTGGTGCTGGCCGACCACGCCGACCGCCCCGCGCTCGTGCTCGGCGGTCGCTGGGGTGCCTAGAGCTCGCCGCGCAGCCAGCGGTCGAGGATGTGCCGGGCGATGGAGATCGACGGCGGCACCGCCAGCTGCCCGCCGGGCGCCCGGAGCTCGTCGCGGGTGAACCAGCGGGCCTCCTCGATCTCGTGCGGATCGAGCCGGAGGTCCTGGTCGCCGTCGGCGCGGGCCACGAACCCGAGCATGAGCGACTGCGGGAACGGCCAGGGCTGGCTGGCGACGTAGCGGACGTCGCTGACGCGGAGCCCGACCTCCTCCTCGACCTCGCGGGCGACGGCCGCCTCGGCGGACTCCCCCGGCTCGACGAAGCCGGCGAGGATGGAGAACCGGCCCGGCGGCCAGGTCGCCTGCCGGCCGAGCACCACGCGGTCGCCGCCGTCGTGGACGAGCATGATCACCGCGGGGTCGACCCGCGGGAAGAACTCGGTCCCGGTGGTGGGGTCGCGCTGCGTCCAGCCGGCCCGCTCGACCGTCGTCGGGGCGCCGGTGAGCGGGCTGAACCGGTGCCGTTCGTGCCACTCCAGGATGCCGACGGCCTCCGCCAGCAGGCCGGCGTCCAGGTCGCCGAGCTCCGCACCGACGTCGCGCAGCCCGGCCCAGCGGTCGACCGGCCGGCCGTTGACGGTCAGCGCCCGTTCCCCGCGCACCGCCGCGTACGGGACGCCGTCGGCCTCGCCGAGGAAGACCGCGCCCGCCGGCAGCTCCGGCCGCTCGTCCCAGACCAGGCGGGGGCCGTCGGGGCCTTCGGCCACCGGCACCGTCCGGGCGGCGTCGACGGTGAGCACCCGCACCGGCCGGCCGCCGGTGGGGTCGGGCAGCACCCGGGCGAGGTGCGCCCGGTCGTGCGCGACCCGGGACAGCAGGGGGCCGTCGCCGCCGCCGGCGGTCACGCCTGCTCGCCGCCCCCGGTGACGGTGACCGGCGCCAGGGCGCCCAGCTCGGCGGCCACGCGGTCCGCGTCGCCCACGACGACGGCGGTGAGCGCCTCGGGCGCCAGGTAGCGCGCGGCCGCGGCCTGCACCTGCTCCACGGTGACCTCGGTGAGGTCGCGCTGGTGGGTGCTCAGCCAGTCCGCCGGCAGCCCCACGCCGAGCAGCGCCGACAGCGTGCTGGCCAGGCCGGCGTGGGTGGAAGTGGACAGCGCCATGCTGCCGAGGACGTAGCGGCGGGCGGCGTCCAGCTCCGCCTCGGTCACCGGGGTCAGCGCCATCCGCCCGAGCTCGTAGAGCGTCTCGAGCAGGGCCGGCCCGGTCACCTCGGTGGCCACGTCGGCCTCGACCAGGAACGACGACGCCGCGCGCTGGTGGTCGATGGCGCTGCGCGGGCTGTAGCTGTAACCGCGCCGCTCGCGGATGTTCTCCACCAGCCGGGAGGAGAAGTACCCGCCGTAGACCATCGCCGCCAGCCGTGCCGCCGGGAGGTCGGGGTCGGTCCGGCTGGGGGCCGGGCCGCCCAGCCGCAGGTTCGACTGCACCGCGCCGGACCGGTGCACGAGCTGGATGCCGTGCGCCGGCTGCTCGGCGACCGGCGGGGTCTCCACCGCCTTGCCGCTGCCGGTCCACGCCTCGAGCGCCGCGGCGGCGGTGTCGGTCGCGGCCGCGGGGTCCAGGTCGCCGACGAGGACGAGGGTGCTGCCCGCGGGCAGGACCCGCTCGCGGTGCAGCCGCCGCAGCGCCGGGGCGCGGACGGCGGAGACCAGCTCGGCGTCGGGCAGCTGGATGGCGTACGGGTGGGTGCCGTACCGGCGGGCGGCCAGCGCCGAGCGGGCGATCATGCCCGGCTGCGTGCGGGCGATCGCGATCCGCTCGGCCAGCCGGTCCCGCTCGCCGTCCACCCGGCCGGCCGGGTAGCTGGCGCCGGTGAGCAGCTCGGCGAGCAGCTCGAGGACGGGGCCGAGACCGCCGGGCAGCAGGGTGGTGCCGAAGATGAGCCGGTCGGCGTCGGTGCTCACCGACAGCTCGGCGCCGTGGCTCTGCAGCAGCTGGGCGACCTCGGCCTGGTCGTGCCGCTGCGTCCCGAGCAGCACCGCCCCGGAGAGGACGGCGCCGCGCGCCGCGTGCACGCCGGCGTTGCGGGTGTTGGGCGCGGCGAACGGCACCCGCAGCCGGAGCTCGACCAGGGGCACCCCGGGGCGCGGGACCACGACGACCCGGAGCCCGTTGGGCAGCGTGGTCTCCTCGGCCACCGGCGCCGGCTGCGGGCGCGGCTCGCCCAGCGGCGGGATCAGCGAGACCTGCTCGGGTGCGGTCATCGGGTACCTCCAGCAGGTCGCAGCTCCAGCACCGCGGCGGTGCCCGGATCGAGCCCGCGGGCGGCTCCCTGCACCGCCTCGGGGGTCACCGCCGCGAGGCGGGCGGCGAGCTCGCCGGCGAGCTCCGCGCGCCCGTGGACGAGCTCGGCCGCGGCGAAGGCGAGGGTGCGCCCGAGCACCGAGTCGGCCTGCTGGAGCAGCTGCGCCTCGATGCGGGCCTGCACCCGGCGCAGCTCGTCCGCGTCGACGCCCTCGTCGGCGATGCGCGCCACCTCCTCGTGCACGGCGGCCATCACGCGCTCGGCCGGCACGGCGGCCGGGTGGTGCACCTGCGTGGTGAGCAGGGTCGCGTCGCGGACGTCGAAGGGGTCGCCGAACAGGCCCACGTAGCTGCTCTGCGCGATGGCGATCCGGTCGTCGTGGACCAGCCGGCGCTCCAGCCGGGAGGCGTCGCCCTCGCTGAGCACCTCGGCCAGCAGCACGCTGCCCAGGTAGGTGTCGAAGTCACCGACCGGGTCGGGCACCCGCCAGCCCAGGGCGAGCGCGGGCGCCGGCGCCAGGGGGTCCTCGATCACCGCGGAGCGCACCGTCGTGGGGGACGGCTCCCCGGTGGCCGGCAAGGGCGGGACGTGCCGGCCGGGGATGGGGCCGAACCAGCGGCGGACCAGCTCCTCGGTCGCGGCGACGTCGAGGTCGCCGCCGATGCACAGCACGGCGTTGCCCGGCGCGTAGTACTTCTCGAAGAAGTCGGTGGCGTCGGCGACCGTGGAGGACTCCAGGTCGACGAAGGAGCCATAGCCGTCATGGGTGTTGGCGAAGGTCTCGAAGGCGACCTGCGGCAGCTGCAGCCACGGGAAGGCGCCGTAGGGGCGGTTGAGCACGTTGACCCGGATCTCCTCCTTCACCACGTCGATCTGGTTCCGGAGGTTCTCCTCGGTGATCGCCGGCGCCGCCATGCGGTCGGCCTCGAGGAAGAGGGCGCGCTCGAGCGCCTCGGCGGGCAGCGCCTGGAAGTAGTTCGTGTAGTCCTGGTGGGTGGACCCGTTGAACGTGCCACCGGCGGCCTGCACCAGCCGCGCGTGCTCCATCTTCGCGACGTTGGCCGACCCCTGGAACATCATGTGCTCGAAGAGGTGGGCGAAGCCGGTGCGCCCCTCGGGTTCGTTGCGCATCCCGACGTCGTAGTAGACGCTCACCGCCACCACCGGCACGCTGCGGTCGGGGGCGAGGACCACCCGCAGGCCGTTGTCCAGCGTGAACCGTTCGATCGGGTGCCGCAGGGTCAGTTCGGTACCAGCCGCAGTCACGCGCCCGACCCTACGACGACGTCACCCTCCGGGTGACACCGCGGCCAGTTGCCGTCCCCATCCCTGGTGAGCCCCTGCTGCCGCGTCCCTCCTCCGGAACCCTCCGGGCTCCGCTCGTCGGTCGCCCGCACAGCTCGTCACTCCAACACCTCGACGGCGCCGAGGACCCGGTCGATGACGCCGTACAGCTCGGCGTGGGTGTTGGGGATGGAGACGTAGAGCAGCGCCGGGGCCGGCCGGCCGACGTCGATCAGCAGCAGCGCCGCCCGCTCCCCCGAGGCGTCGTAGCCCTCGACGTCCCACGCCAGCTGGAACTCGACGAGGTGGGCGGCACGCCCGTCGACGGTCCGGGGCTCGTCGCGCCGGATCTCGATCGTGTTCGGCCACGGGTAGTAGTTGGCGCGGACGCTGGCGGCCAGCGTCGTCACCGTGCTCTGCAGGGTCGAGGGACCCGCCCACCCGTATCCGTCGGCCACCGGCCCGGAGGTGCACTGGGAGATGAAGATCCCGCCGTCGGGCGTGGCTTCCTGCGTCGTGAAGTACTGCCCGGCGGTCGTGGTCGTCTCCAGCTGCCGGCCCAGGTCGAACTCCCGCCAGCCCTCGCCCAGGTACGGGTAGGAGATGCCGGCGGCCTCGTCGATGATCCGTACCGTGCCCGGCGGGAACGCCTGGCCGGGTGCCGGCGCGGGGGCCGCACCGGGCTGCTGCGCGGGAGCGGCGGTGGTGCCGCCGTCCCCGCCCGAGCCCAGCGACAGCACGGTGACGACGGCGGCCACGAGGAGCACCAGGACGGCGCCCGCGGCGACCCATCGCCGGATCCGCGACCGGGCCCCGGCGGGGGCGACGGGCGCCGCAGGGGCCACCGGCTCCGGGGGCCGCGGAGCCGCGGTCCGCGCGGCGGCCCGGTGCACCTCGACCCCGGGGCCGGCGGGCATCATGACGTCGGACCACGCGCTGCCGCTCCACCAGCGCACCATGCCGGGGGCGCCACCCGGGTCCGGATACCAGCCCGGCGCCGCTTCCTGGCCCACTCCGGTCACGGGCTCAGCGTAAGGGCGTGGCCCGCGGCGGCACCGTCGCCCGCGCCGTCGAAGGAGGCCGCCGTGCACCCCGCCGGAACCGCGCCCGACCCGGCGGTCGTGGCCCGGCTGCGGGCCGTCGGCTGCGTCTTCGCCGAGGAGGAGACGGCCCTGCTCGTATCCGCGGCCGGCGACGCCGCCGACCTGGCGCGGCTGGTCGAGCGACGGGTGGCGGGGACGCCCCTGGAGGTGCTGCTGGGCTGGGCGGAGTTCTGCGGGCTGCGGATCACCGTCGCGCCGGGGGTCTTCGTCCCGCGCCGCCGGACCGAGCTGGTGGTCCGCGCGGCCCTGCCGTTCGCCCGCCCGGGCGCCGTCGTCGTCGACCTGTGCTGCGGTACGGGAGCGGTCGGCGCCGCGCTCGCGGCGGCCGTGCCGGGCATCCAGCTGCACGCGGCCGACCTCGACCCCGCCGCCGCGGCCTGCGCCCGGGACAACCTTCCCGGGGTGCCCGTGCACGAAGGCGACCTGTTCGACGCGCTGCCGGCGGGGCTCCGCGGCCGGGTCGCCGTCCTCACCGCGAACGTGCCCTACGTGCCGACCGGCGCCCTCGGGCTCCTCCCGCCGGAGGCCCGCGACCACGAACCGCGGACCGCCCTCGACGGCGGCGCGGACGGGCTGGCGCTCGCCCGCCGGGTCGCGGCCCGGGCGGCGGAGTGGCTGGCGCCGGGTGGGACGCTGCTGTTCGAGTGCGGCGAGGGGCAGGCGCAGGCGGCGGTCGACGTCGTCACCCGCGGCGGCCTGCTGCCCCGGCTGGTGACCGACGAGGACCTCGGCGCGACCGTCGTCGTCGGCACGCTCCCGGACGACCTCCCGGAAACGCGGTGACGGCGTTCCCGCGGGAATGCCGTCAGGTCCTCAGCGCCGCGGCGCCGCGGCCAGCTCCCGCCACAGGTGCGCCGCCGCCTCCGCGCCGCGGTACAGCATCGGCAGCAGCACCCGCTCGTTCGGCGAGTGGATGCGGTCGGTGGGCAGGCCCGCGCCGAGGAACAGCAGCGGCGCACCGAGCGCCTCGACGATCGCCGCCTCGGGGCCGCTGCCTCCCTCGCGGGTGAAGAGCACGTCGGCCGGATCGCGGTCGAAGGCCTGACCGATGGCGGTCAGCAGCGCGTCCATGTACGGGGAGTCCAGGTCGCTCGCGCACGGGGCGACGCCGCCCGGCGGCGTGTGCACCTCGGCCTCGATGCCGGCCGGGACGTTGGCCGCCACCCAGGCGCGCAGTCGCGGGCCGACGTCCTCCGGCCGCTGGTCGGAGACGAGCCGGAAGGTCACCTTGGCGTGCGCCTCGGCCGGGATGATCGTCTTGTGGCCGGGGCCGGTGTACCCGCCCCACATGCCGTTGACCTCCGCGGTCGGGCGGGCGCCGGTGCGCTCCAGGGTGCTGAAGCCGGCCTCGCCGTAGGTCGCGCGCGAGGCGGCCGGGCCGGCCAGCCAGGCCTGCTCGTCGAAGGGCACCCGGCCCATCAGCTCGCGCTCGCGGTCCGACAGCGGCCGCACCTCGTCGTAGAAGCCGGGGATGGTCACCCGGCCCTGGTCGTCGTGCAGCTTCGCGATCAGCTCGGCCATGGCGTGCAACGGGTTGGGCACGGCGCCGCCGAACGACCCGGAGTGCAGGTCCACCGCCGGGCCGCGCAGGGTGATCTCGGCGTCGGCCAGCCCGCGCATCGCGGTCACGGCACTGGGCACGTCGGGTGCGGCCATGCCGGTGTCGCTGACGACGACGACGTCGCAGGCGAGCCGGTCGGCCTTCTCCCGGAGCAGGGCCTCGAAGTGCGGGGACCCGGACTCCTCCTCGCCCTCGATCAGCAGCTTCACCGTGACGGCGGGGGTGTCGCGGCCGGTCGCCGCCAGGTGGGCGCGGATGCCGAGCAGGTGGAAGGCGACGTTGCCCTTGTCGTCGATGGCCCCGCGGGCGTGCAGCTCGGGGCCGTCGGGGCCCTCGACCCGGGTGGGCTCGAACGGCGGGTGCTCCCAGAGCTCCAGCGGGTCGACCGGCTGCACGTCGTGGTGGCCGTAGACCAGGGCGACCGGCGCACCGGTGTCAGCGCTGGGCCACTCGGCGAAGACGGCCGGCGCGCCGGCGGTCGGCCAGATCTCGACGGTCGGGAAGCCGACCCGGCGCAGCGCGTCGGCCAGCCAGGTGGCGCTCGCGGCGACGTCGCGGGAGTGCGCGGGGTCGGCCGAGATGGACGGGATGCGCAGCCAGGCGTCGAGGTCTGCGTGCAGGTCGTCGAGGTGGTCGAGGACGAAGTCACGTTCGGCGCTGGTCACGGCGTCGACGGTAGTGCCGCCAGCGCAGCGCTCTCCGCCCGGCTAGCGTCCGGGGCATGCCCGGAGAGCTGCTGCGGACCGATGTCGGCGACCTGACCTTCGACGTGCGCGTCGACGGACCCGAGGACGGCCGGCCGGTGCTGCTCCTGCACGGCTTCCCGCAGACGTCGGCGTCCTGGGCCGCGGTGACGCCGCTGCTCACCCAGGCAGGTCTGCGCACCTACGCGCCGGACCAGCTGGGCTACTCCCCCGGCGCGCGGCCCGCCGAGGTGGGGGCCTACGCCATGCAGAATCTGGCGCAGGTGACGGCGGACCTCATGACGGCGCTGGAGATCCCGGTGGCCGACGTGGTGGGCCACGACTGGGGTGCCAACGTGGCGTGGACGCTGGCCGCGTGGCACAGCGACAGGGTGCGGTCGCTGACCGCCGTGTCGGTGCCGCACCCGGCGGCGTACACCGCGGCCTTCCGGATCGACCCGGAGCAGAAGGAGCGCTCGGCCTACATCCGGCTGTTCTGGCAGCCGGGCAAGGCGGAGGAGGTGCTGCTGGCCGACGACGCGCGGCGGCTGCGCCGGATGCTGCTGGGCGCCGACGGCGAGACCGGCGTCTCCCCCGAGGCCGCGGACGAGTACGTGGCGGCGCTGTCGGCGCCGGGCGCGCTGACCGCGGCGCTGAACTGGTACCGCGCGATGAGCTCGGACATCCGCGTGGACAAGGTCGAGGTGCCCACCACCTACGTGTGGAGCGACGCCGACGTCGCGATCGGCCGCACGGCCGCGCAGGCGTGCGAGGAGTTCGTGACCGGCGACTACCGGTTCGTCGAGCTGCCCGGGATCACGCACTGGGTCCCCGAGCAGGCGCCCGAGCAGCTGGCCGCGGCGATCCTGGACCGCGTCGCCTCGTCCTGAGCGCGCCGCCGCCGACGCCGACCCGCTCGCACCGGCCCCCGACGGCCCCCCTGCCCAGCAGTCCGGCCTGACGCCGTCCTGAGCACGATCGCCGACGACATGTCGACTCGTCGACGAGCCGACGTGTCGGCACCGGCTGGGCCCTCCGCCCAGGAGCCGCTGGGGCCGTCGCCCCCGCACGGTCGGCCGTCACCGTGCGCCGGGGTGAGCTCCGGTGCCCGCGACGCGTTCCCGCGGGAACGTGTCACGCACGTCGGGCCGTCATCCCCCGGGAAGACACCCGAGGGAAAGGATCGCACCGCCATGGCCGGACGACGGATCCGCGCGGGGCTCGTGACAACCGTCCGCGTCGCGATCGGGCATCGACGCCGGTCGGTGGCGGCCCAGCGGCCTGCGGTCCGGCCCGTGCGGCGCTTCCTCGGCGCGGCAGCCGCGGCCCTGGCACTGGCGCTGCTGGCCGGCTGCACGGGCTCGCCGGGCGCGGAGTCCGGTAGCGCGGACGGCGGTGCCGGCGGGGGCGCGGTCGCTCCCGTGCCCGCGATCCCGGGGGATCTCGGAAGTGCGCCGGACGACCCGCTCGAGACCGATGGCGACCGGCAGGTGGTGACCACTGCCAGCGCCTCCGTGGCGGTCGAGGACCCGGCCGAGGGTGCCCAGCAGGTGAGCGAGCTGGTCGAGTCCGTCGGCGGGCGGATCGAGGAGCGCACCGAGCAGACGGCGTCGGGGGACGGCACTCGAGGGGCCGTCGCCGAGCTCGTGGTGCGGGTGCCGGCGTCCGAGCTCACCGGTGTGCTGGCCGAGCTCGAGGACCTCGGCGACGTCGCGAACGTGTCGGTGTCCCACTCCGACGTCACGACGACGGTGGTCGACCTGGACGCGCGGATCGCGGCGCTGCAGACCTCCGTGGCGCGGCTGCAGACGCTGATGGAGGGGGCGGCCGACACCGAGGCCCTACTGGCCGCCGAGAAGGCCCTCTCCGACCGGCAGGAGCAGCTGGAGTCGCTGCTGTCGCGGCGCGCGCTGCTGGCCGACCGGGTGGAGCTGTCGACGCTGCGCGTGCACCTGGAGCCGTTCGGCGTGGCGCCGCCCGGTGGGCCCGACGGCTTCCTCGGCGGGCTGGGCACCGGGTGGCGGGCCCTGGCGTCGACCGCCGGTTCGGTCGCCGTCGTCCTCGGGGTCGTCCTGCCGTGGGTGGCCGTCGCCGCGCTGGTGGCCGGTGCGGTCCTCGTGCCGGTCCGCCGAGCGCGGCGGCGAGCGCCCGCGGCGGCCCCGCCCCCGGCGACGCCACCCCCGGCCCCGCCCACCACGCCGCAGGGCTGATGGGTTCTCCTGCCGAGAGGAAGGACGGGTCAGCCCGTTCCGGTGATCAGCGCGAGCAGCCCGGACTCGTCGAGCAGGTCGACAGGCCGGATCGTCTCCTTGGCGGCCACGTGGTGGAAGCCGGCGCTCACCCGTTCGACCGGCACCCCGGTCAGCCGCGACCAGCCCAGCCGGTAGGCGGCCAGCTGGACACCGGCGGCGGCCAGCTCGCCGCCCGAGGGCGGTGGACCGGTCTTCCAGTCGATGACCTCGTAGCCGCCGTCCTCGCCCTGGAACACCGCGTCGATCCGGCCCCGCAGCGTGATCGGCCCCAACGGCGTCTCGAACGGCACCTCCACCTCGACGGGCTGGCGATCGGCCCACTCGCTGGCGAGGAAGGCCTCGCGCAGCTCGTCCAGGGCGTCGTCGGGCGCGGCGAGCTCGTCGCCGGAGCCGGGCAGCTCGTCGAGGTCGACCAGCCGCGCGGCGCCGAACCGCTCCTCCAGCCAGGCGTGGAAGGCGGTGCCGCGGCGGGCCTGAGGAGCGGGCGCCGCCGGCATCGGGCGGCGCAGCCGGCGGGCCAGCTCGGCCGGGTTGCGGCGGAGGGTGACCAGCGCCGACACCGACAGGTGGGAGGGCAGCGGGACGTCGACGGTCGGGCTCTCCTGCCGCGCCCGCTCGCGCAGCAGCAGGTCGGCGTCGCGCACCCACTGCCCGACGAGCTCGTCCTCCCCGCCGAACGACCGCTCGGGTTCCAGCGGGTGCGGCGCGGCGCCCTCGACCAGCTGCGCGGCGGCGGTGAGCGCCCGCCGGCGCGGCTCGGAGAGCGGGTCGGCCGGCCAGACACCGACCGGCCACTCCTCCAACGCGGGGTTGGTCGCGCCGTCCTCGGGCGCCGGGGCCCAGTGGACGACGGTGCCGGCGCCGGCCTCGCACGCCTCCTTGGCGGTGTGCAGCAGGGACGACGGCCCGCACGGCTTCACGCCGTCACGCCACCAGCTGCCCGAGCACAGCAGCAGCCGCTTCGCCCGGGTGACGGCGACGTAGCCGAGCCGGATCTCCTCGTCCCGGCCGAAGTCCTTCCAGTCCTGGACGTACTCCTCCAGGGCGTCCCGGACCACCGCCTGGTCACCGGAGCCGGGCACCGGCAGGCGCAGCCGGGGCAGCTCCTCCCGGTCGGTGAGCCGGAGGTCGACCGGGACCGCGCCCGGGTCCTTGATCCAGGAGTCGCTGGCGTTGGTGCGCGCCGGGAACTGGTCGGCGGTCATGCCGGGCACGGCGACGACGTCCCACTCCAGCCCCTTGGCCGAGTGCCCGGTGAGCAGCTGCACCGCCTCCGGGTTGACCGCCACCTCCCCGGGCTCCAGGCCGCGTTCCCGCTCCTCCGCGTCGCGCAGGTAGCCCAGGAACGCCGGCAGCGAGGGCAGCTCGGCCAGCTCGGTGAACTCCGCCGCGACACCGTGCAGCGCATCCAGGTGGGCGCGGGCCCCGGCGGGGCTGATCCCCGGCGCGCTGGCCAGCTCGGTCTCCAGGCCCAGGGTGCGGGCCACCTCGTCGACCAGGTCGGGCAGCGACTCCCCGATCCGGCCGCGCAGGTGGGCGAGCTCGGCACCCAGCCGGCGCAGCCGCCGGTAGCCCGCGGGCGAGTACTGCGCGGCGTCGCCGAGGTCGTCGAGCGCCTCGACGATGCTGCCGCGCTCCTGCGGCACCTCGACCGCCCCGGCCTCCGCGCCCTCGGCCGGGCGGGCCGGCCGGCGCGCGTGCACGAGCGCGCGGGCGCGGGCCTCGAGGGCGGCGAGGTCGCGGGGGCCGATCCGCCAGCGGGCACCGGTGAGCAGCCGGCCCATCGCGTCACCCGCCGTCGGGTCGACCAACACGGTGAGGGTGGCGACGACGTCGGATACCTCCGGCACCTCCAGCAGGCCGCCCAGCCCCACGACCTCGACCGGCAGTCCGCGCTCGCGCAGGGCCGCCGCGATGCCGGGCAGCTGCTTGCGGGTGCGCACCAGCACGGCCATCGACGGCGGGCGGTGCTGCCCGTCCTTCGCCGGGACGGCGGGGTCCGCGCCGTCCCAGCAGGCGGCCAGCCGGTCGGCCAGGGCCGCGGTCTCCTCGGCGACGGTCTCGTACAGCCCGACGGTGACCGAGCCGCGGCCGGCGGTGGGCGCCGGGGCGAGGTCGGGCAGCGGCTGCGCTGGCTCGGGCAGCATCGCCGAGACGGCGTTGGCCACCGCCAGCACCGCCTCGTCGTTGCGCCAACTGGTGGCCAGCGTCAACCGCTGCGCGGCGCGGCCCGGACGCCCGGGGAAGGTGCGGGCGAAGCGCTCGATGGTGCCGGCCGAGGCCCCGCGCCACCCGTAGATGGACTGCCGGGGATCACCGACGGCGAGCACCGGGTGGCCGCTCGCCCCGCCGAAGAGCGCCTCCAGCATGCGCAGCTGCCCGACGCTGGTGTCCTGGTACTCGTCGAGGAGCACCACCTTCCAGCGGGCGCGCTCGCGCCGGCCGACCTCGGGCGCGGCGACGGCGATGCGCGCGGCGTGGGCCACCTGGTCGGCGTAGTCGATGGAGCCCAGGGCACGCTTGCGCGCCTCGAACGCCTCGACCAGCGGCAGCAGCGCCACGCGGGCCTTCTGCCGGGCGAGCATCTCGGCGACCGCGGCGTAGGGCCCCTTCTTCCTCGGGGCGTCCGCGTAGCCGGCGATCTGCGCCTCCAGCCGCGCCGTCCAGGTGCGCAGGGCCGCGGGGGTCACGTCGTGCTCGCCCATCTCCGCGGCCAGCGCCAGCACGTCCTCGACGGTGGTGAGCAGGGTGAGCGGGACGTCGGCCATGTCGCCGGTCCAGGCCGCGACGACGGTGGCCGCCTGCCCCCAGCACATCGCCGGGCCGAGCACCCCGGCGCCGGGCTCCACCCCGATCCGCAGGCCGTGCTCGGCGACCAGCGCGGCGGCGTAACCGTGGTAGGTCGAGACCGTGGGCTGCGCGATCGCCAGCCGTTCGCGCAGGTCGTCCTCGGTCTCCGGGTGGCGGGCCAGCGCACCCAGGCGCAGCCGGATGCGCTCGTTGAGTTCGCTGGCGGCCTTGCGGGTGAAGGTGAGGCCGAGGATCGCCTCGGGCTCGACGATCCGGTTGGCCACCAGGTAGGAGACCCGCGCGGCCATCGTCTCGGTCTTGCCCGACCCGGCCCCGGCGACGACCACCAGCGGCCGGTCCGCGGGCGCGGAGACGACGCCGGCCTGCTCGTCGGACGGGGCGTAGGACAGCCCGCAGCGCGCCGCCACCTCCGCGGGCGTGAGCAGCCGGCGGGGCGCGGGTTCCGCTGCGGGGACCTCCGCCAGCAGGTCCTCGAAGGACAGTTGAAGGACCCCGTCCTCCTCCCCGCTCGCAGGCTCGCGGCGAGCCTCTGGACGGGGCCGCTCATGCCTCGGGGTCACCCGGTCACCTGCCGGCCGGGCTCCTGCAGCGGGCAGCTGCGCCGCGCCGGGCAGCGCGAGCAGTGCGAACCGGTGCGCACCTCGAAGGTCGCCCCTCCCATACCGGCGCCCACCTCCGCGACGAGCTCCCCGGCCCACGTGCCCTCGAGGGGCACGTCGGCGGGCAGCGGCTCCTGGTGCTGTTCCTTGGCCTTGGCGCCGGTGCCGACCTGGAGCAGGGCGGCGCCGCCGGGGACGGTGCCGTGCCCCTCGAAGGCCCCGGCCGCGACCGCCACCTGGTAGGCCGCGAGCTGTCCGTGCTCCTCGGTGTTCTTCGCCGCGCTCTTCCCGGTCTTCAGGTCGACGACCACGAGCCGCCCCTCGGCGTCGCGCTCGAGCCGGTCGACCTGGCCGCGGATGCGGGCCCGCCCCACGACCACGTCGAAGTCGACCTCCGCGCCGACCAGCTCCCGCGGGTTGGCGGCGTGCCAGCGCAGGAAGCGGTCGAGCATGTCGTGGGCGTGCACCCGCTGCCGCTGGTCGGCCCAGCCGGGCCCGAGGTCGAGCTGGTCGAGCTCGGCGTCGAGCACGGTGCGCGCGTCGGGCGCGGGCAGCCCCTCGGCCACCTGCTGGGCCACGGCGTGGACGGCCGAGCCCACGGTGCGGGTGGCGTCGGGCGAGGCCTCGGCGCCGACCGCGCCGAGCACCCACCGCAGGGGGCAGCGCTGGAAGGTCTCGATCGCCGACGGGCGCACCCGCACCGGCAGCTCCTCGTCGACGAGCGGCGCGTCGTCCGAGAGCGGTGCGAGCCCCCACCAGCGGGCTGGTGCCGCACCGGGCACGCCCTCGTCGGCGAGCCGGCGCAGCAGCGCCGCCGCGGCGGAGCGCCGGGCCGGCGGGGTGTGCGGGTCGGTGACTGCCCGGCGCAGCTCGGCGACGAGCGCGGGCAGGGTGAGCGCCCGGGGCAGCTCGGTGAGCGGACGCCCGTCGGGCGGCGGCGGGGACACCAGGTCGAGGAACCGGGACGCCGACGCACCGGCGTCGGCCCCGTCGAGGGCGCCCTCGACGGCGGTCACCACCAGCCGTCGCCGGGCCCGGGTGCAGGCGACATAGAACAGCCGCCGCTCCTCGGCCAGGGCCAGGGCGCGCCGGTCGGTCGAGGCGCCGTCGATGCCGGCCGCCATCTCCACCAGCAGCTCGGCGCCCAGCAGCGACGCGCGCTCCCGCAGGTCCGGCCACAGTCCCTCCTGCACTCCCGAGACGCAGACCAGGTCCCACTCCAGGCCCTTGGCGGCGTGGGCGGTGAGCAGCCGGACCGTCTCGCCGGCGACCGCCCGCGCGGCGCCGGTGTCGCCGGGGAGCTCCTGCGCGGAGAGGTGCTCGACGAACGCCCGCACGTCGGCGGACGGCAGCCGGTCGACGAAGCCGGCGGCGGCGTCGAACAGGGCCACGACCGCGTCGAGGTCGCGGTCGGCCACCGCCCCCGACGGGCCGCCGGCGGCGCTGGCCCGTGCCCAGCGCGTCGCCAGGCCGCTGCGCTGCCACATGGCCCACAGCACGTCCTCCGCGGTGCCGTCCTGGGCGAGCGCGAACCGGCCGGCGTCCAGCACGGCCGCCACCCGGATCGCCGGACGGGCGACGTGCTCGGGCAGCGCCTCCAGCAGCGCCGCGTCGGTGAGCGCGGCAGCGAGCGGGGCGCCGCGCTCCGCGGCGTCCAGCCCCTGCTTGGCCAGCGCGGTGCGCACGGCCCGGCGGAGCCGCCGCAGGTCCAGCACGGTGGCCCCGCCCAGGGGCGAGGACAGCAGCGCCTCGGCGCCCGGTTCGTCCAGACCGGCGGGCTCCCCGTCCGGGCCGGGCAGCAGCGCCGCCAGCACCCGCAGGAACGGGGCGACGGCGGGCTGGGCGGCCAGCGGGAGCTCGTCGGTGGAGACGGCGACCGGCACCCCGGCCGAGGCCAGGGCGCGCCGGAACGGCCCGAGCACCGCCGCGGTGCGCACGACGACGGCCATCTCCGACCACGGGACGCCGTCGAGCAGGTGCGCGCGGCGCAGCACGTCGGAGACGTAGGCGGCCTCGACCGCGGCCGAGCCGAACACGTGCACCTCCGCCTCGCCCGGCGGGATTCCCTCCCCCGCGGCCAGCCGGCGGTGCTCCCAGGGACCGGGCAGCCCCTCGGCCACCTGGCGGCTGATCCGCAGCAGCTCCGCGCCCGATCGGCGGCAGACTCCCAGCGACACCCGCCCGGCGGCGCGCCCGCCGGAGTGCCGGAACCGCTCGGTGAACTCCACGATGCCCCGCGGCTCGGCGCCGCGGAACGCGTAGATGGACTGGTCGGGGTCACCGACGGCGACCAGGTTCCCCCCGCCCCCGGCGAGCAGCTCCAGTAGCTCGACCTGCGCCGGGTCGGTGTCCTGGTACTCGTCGACGAACAGCCAGCGGGCGCGCTCGCGCTCCTGGCGGAGCAGCTCGGGGTCACCGGTCAGCTCGAGGATCGCCTGCCGGACCAGCTCCGCGGGGTCGTAGCCGGAGGCGTCGCCCCGGGACGCCACCCAGAAGTCGCTGACGTTCTCGTACTGCTGCTGGAACGCGGCCGCGTGCACCCAGTGCTCGCGGCCGGTCTCCCGGCCCCAGGCGGCCAGGCGCTCGGCGTCGACCCCCCGCTCGGTCGCCCGCAGCAGCAGCTCCCGCAACTCCGCCCGGAAGCCCTCGGTGCCCAGCGCGGGGGCGAGGTCGTCGGGCCACCGGACGGTGCCCTCACCCTCGGCGTCACCCCGCAGCAGCTCGGCGACGACGGCGTCCTGCTCGGCGGAGGTGAGCAGCCGGGGCGGCGGATCCCCCCGCAGCACGGCGGCGCGCCGGAGCACGCCGTAGGCGTAGGAGTGGAAGGTGCGCGCCAGCGGCTCGCGGATGGTGCGGGCGACCCGGGAGGTGATCCGGGTGCGCAGCTCGGCGGCGGCCTTGCGGCTGAAGGTCAGGACGAGGATCTGCTCGGGGTCGACGCCGGCGTCGATGCGCGTCGCGACGGCCTCGACGATCGTCGTCGTCTTGCCCGTGCCGGGGCCGGCGAGCACCAGCAGCGGCCCGCCCGGGTGGTCGACGACGGCCTGCTGGGTGGGATCGAGCAGCGGCGCGGTGGAGCGCGGCGGCTCCCCCGGCAGCAACCGGTAGACCGGACCGCCCTCACCCCCGCGCTGTGCCACTCCTCGATGGAAGCACGGGGGTACGACGATCCGGGGACGGGCGGGGTGGATGGAGCGGGTGGGTCAGGCCAGGGAGTCCAGCAACGACTGCTCGAGCATCAGGTCGGCCGCGGTGGTCAGCCAGCCGGCCACCAGGAGCAGCGGGAATGCCTGCTCCCGGTCCAGCGACGCGGTTCCGGCGACCAGTCCGGCCTGGGCCACTGCCCTGCACGCCATGGTGTTCATGTCCATGTCGTCGGCAGCCGGGGACCGGAACTGGAGTCATCCGCCGGTGAGGTTCCACGGTTCGGCGGCGATCCGGTCGGCCTCCGACCGGGAGAGGGTTCCCACGGCCACCAGCCGGTCGAGCACGTGGGCCTGCCGGGCGGCCGCGCGCTCGGGGTACACGAAGGGGTCGTAGGCGCTGGGACCCTGCACCAGCCCGACGAGCACGGTGGCCTGCGCCCAGTCGAGCTCGTCGGGGGCCAGCCCGAAGTAGCCCTCGGCCGCCGCCTGCACCCCGTAGAACCCGTGGCCGAAGTACACGGCGTCCAGGTACATGCGGAGGATCTGGTCGTCGGTCCAGGTCTGGTCGAGCTTGACGGCCAGCACCAGCGATCGCGCCCTGGCCGGCGTGTCCGTGGCGCCGTCCTCGTAGAGCACCCGGGCCAGCTGGTGCTGCAGGGTCGAGCCGCCCAGGTCGCGCCCGACGACCAGCCCGAGCGGCGCCCGCAGCGCGCCGCGCCAGTCGATCCCGGGGTGCGAGCCGAACCGGCTGTCCTCGGTGGCCAGCAGCGCGTCGGCGATGCGCGGTGGCACCTCCCCGGTCGTCGGAGTGCCGCCGTGCTCCGCCAGCCGTTCGGCCACCCGCTCCTGGGCGTCGACCACGTCGGGGGTCACCGCCCAGCCGACGGCGAACGCCGCGCAGAGCAGGACGAGCACGCCGGCCACCAGGCGGACGCAGGCCCGCCGGATGCGGGCGCCGCGGGACCGCACGGGTCGGGACCGCGCCGGAGCGGGCGGAAGGGGCTGCTGCCGGGCCGGGGACGTCACCGGGTCAGCTCACCGTGCGGCCCGGTCGGCGCGCATCGCCCCGGAGGGCGATCCGGCACCGGTCCGCGATCATCCCGAGGGAGGACACCGCCGGCTCCCCGGTCGGGCCAGCCGACGGCCGCCAGGTCCACCTTCCCGTTGCGCACCGGAACCCCCTCGCCGGCCAGCAGCTCCAGCTGGCGGGCGCGCACCGGCTCGGCGGCCGAGCCGTCGGCGCGCACCACGCGGTACCAAGGCACTGCGCCCCCGCCGGAGCTCAGCGCCCGCGCCACCCTGCGCGGCCCGACGCCCACCAGCCGGCCGATGGCGCCGTAGGTGCTCACCCGCCCGGGCGGGATCCGCTCCACCTCGTCGAAGACGGCCTCGTCGACGTCGAGCGCGGCATCGGTCACGCGCCCATCGTGGTACGCCGGGCGGTGGGTCAGAAGTCCTTTCGCCCGAAGCGGGCCAGCAGCCTGGTCTGCGGCGGCGCCGCCGGGGAGACGTCCAGCGGCGGGTCGAACAGCCCGGGCACCCCGTCCTCGGGGAGACGTTCGGCGTAGACCAGCGCGGCGGTCACCAGCTCGCCGTCCAGCTCGGTGTCGCTGCCCGTGGCCCGGGCGAGGTCCCAGGCGTGCACGGTCAGATCGGTGGTCATCTCGAAGATGTACTCGGTGGTCGGCGTCGGGCCCCGCGACAGGTGCACGGTGCGGACGAGGCCCTCGTCCTCGGCGAACGCCGACAGCGCGCCGTCGGCCGCGGACTCCCAGCCCAGCAGCGGATCGTCGCCCAGGAGGTCGGTGGTGTCGTCGGGGAACCGGCCCTCGATCACGTCGTAGGGCTCACCGGCGAGCAGCGGGGGCACCCACAGCGCCTCGTTCACCAGGTGCGCCACCAGGTCGGCGACCGTCCACCCGGGCAGCGACTCGCCCTCCCACTGGTCCGGCGCCACGGCGTCGACCCGGTCGGTGAACTGGTTCTGGGCGCGTTGGAAGAGCTCGAGGAGCTCCACGGGCGAGAAGTCGGCCATGGCGCCAGTCCAACATGCCGAGGGCCCGGCCCGCCTCCCCTTGGTGGGAAGCGGACCGGGCCCCGGTGAGCTGCTGGAACGGCCCTGTCCCAGGGTCCCGCGGCGCGCGAAGCGTGTCGCGGGGAGGGACAGGGTCCTCTCAGTAGGTGGGCAGCGCCTTGTCGATGCGGGTGGCCCACGCCGTCACGCCGCCCTGGACGTGCACGGCGTCCTTGAAGCCGGCGTTCTTGACCGCGGCGAGCGCCTCGGCCGAGCGCACGCCGGTCTTGCAGTGCAGCACGATCGGCTTGTCCTGCGGCAGCTGCGCCAGGGCACGGCCGGAGAGGATCTCGTCCTTGGGGATCAGCGTGGCGCCGGGGATCGAGACGATCTCGTACTCGTTGGGCTCCCGGACGTCGATCAGCTCGAACTCCTTGCCGGCGTCCATCATGTCCTTGAGCTCGTCGACGGTGATCGTCGAACCCGCGGCAGCCTCCTGGGCCTCCTCGGAGACGACGCCGCAGAACGCCTCGTAGTCGATGAGCTCCGTGATCGGCTCGCCCTCGGGGTCCTTGCGGACCTTGATCTCGCGGAAGGTCATCTCCAGGGCGTCGTAGACCATGAGCCGGCCGAGCAGCGTCTCGCCGATGCCGGTGATGAGCTTGACCGCCTCGGTCGCCTGGATCGCGCCGATGGTCGCGCACAGCACGCCGAGCACGCCACCCTCGGCGCAGCTGGGGACCATGCCGGGCGGCGGCGGCACGGGGTAGAGGTCGCGGTAGTTGGGGCCGTGCTCGTTCCAGAAGACCGAGACCTGGCCGTCGAACCGGTAGATCGAGCCCCACACGTAGGGCTTGTTCAGCAGCACGCACGCGTCGTTGACCAGGTAGCGCGTGGCGAAGTTGTCGGTGCCGTCGACGATCAGGTCGTACTGGCCGAAGATGTCGAGGACGTTGTCGCTGTCCAGCCGCGTCTCGTGCAGCCGGACGTCGATCAGCGGGTTGATCTCCTTGATGGAGTCCCGCGCGCTCTCGGCCTTCGACCGCCCGACGTCGGACTGCCCGTGGATGATCTGACGCTGCAGGTTGGACTCGTCGACGGTGTCGAACTCGACGATGCCGAGCGTGCCGACCCCGGCCGCGGCCAGGTACATCAGCACCGGCGAGCCCAGACCCCCGGCACCCACGGCCAGGACCTTGGCGTTCTTCAGGCGCTTCTGACCGTCCATGCCGACGTCGGGGATGATCAGGTGGCGGCTGTAGCGGCGGACCTCGTCGATCGACAGGTCGGCGGCCGGCTCCACCAGCGGTGGCAGGGACACGCTTGCTCCTTCATGTCGCGGACACGGCCCCACGGGCCGGTAGTCGTTGGCGACAACAGCGTGGCACGCGCCCCTAATCCCACCGACCCCGGAGGTCCCTGCCGACGCACCCGGCCGGTCGGCACCGGGGCCCGGCCCGGGCGCGGCGGACCGCGATCAGCGGCGCGTGCGGACCCGCTGCGCTGCTCCGCGGCCCGCGGCGAGGGCGACGCCGAGGCGATCGCGGAGGGGATCGGGCAGCCGCCGGGCGGCGGCCCGGGCCGCCGCCGCCAGCGACGTCCGAGCCGACGGCGGCTGCGCGATGTGCACCACGAGGTCCCCGTGGGTGCCGTACCCCAGCACCGGCTCGTGCCAGGAGGTGCCGTCGAAGGTGACCATCCACCACGGCCCGGAGTGGTCGCCCACCGGGACCACCATGGGGTGGGGGATGTTCGAGCCGTAGGGCGCCCGCAACGCCCCGATCCGCCGGAGGCCGAGGTCGTACACCGGGTACGCCGCGGCATCCCGGTCGCTGGCCAGCACGTACCAGGAGCGCCCGAGCCGCTGCAGGATCGTGCCCTCCGCCTGCTCGAGTGCGTCGTCGGACCCGACCCGCTCCAGGCCCGTGACGGGCTCGGCGGCGGTCGTGGTGGCCAGCGCTGGGCGGAAGACGTAGCGCGGGGGCCCGAACGACGGGCACTCGGTGAAGGCCAGGTACCAGCGGTCACCCACACGGGCCAGCGAGGGATCCCAGGCGCTGACCTCGGTGGGCAGGGCCAACCGTTCGGTGCGGAGCACGTGCACCCCCCGGAGCAGGTCGGTGCCGGTGACGGTTGCATGCCGGACGTGGACGCCACGCTCGGGTGTGTGGTCGCCCCACGAGGAGACGAACACCAGGTACCGGTCGGACTCCTCCTCCCAGACGATGGCGCCGGCGTGGTCACCGAGGAGCAGACCGTCCCGCTCGGAGAACACCGCGCCCACCTGGGTCAGCCGGGAGGGGTCGGCGAGGTCGAGGGTCCACACCCCCCAGTGCGCGTGCTCGAAGAAGCCCAGTCCCGCGTTGGTGGCGGTGAGGTAGAGCTGCCCGTCGCGTACGACCGGGCGGCCGTCGGGGCGCCGGACCACCTGGGGATCCCGGAGCCCCACGGCCCCGGAGTAACCGGCGGCCAGCCGGGCCAGCACCGTCCCCTCCGGGCCGCGGACCCCTGCGGCGTACTCCAGCGCGCCCAGCACCTGCGGGTCCCGGAGGTCGGTCGTGCGGACGATCTCGTCGCGCAGGCTGAGCACGGGACGCCAGCCGTCGTCGGCGGCCACCAGCACGGTCACCCGGTTCTCGTTGACCACGCAGGCCAGCCGGAAGGGGGCGGCCAGCGTCACCGGCGCCGTCCCGACCACGACCGGCCCGTCGGGTCCCTCGACCTCCAGCACGACCGCGCCGTCGGCGTCGCGGTACCCGGCGAACACGCCCCCCGGGCCGGCGAGCCCGCACACCACCGTTCCGCCGTCAGCCATCCGCGCGACGTCCAGGACGACGGCGCAGAAGGGCGCCCGCGGCCCCGGCCCCAGCCTCATAAGCGTCCCGGCCGGCGCATCGAGCCCGTCGGTCAGGTCGTGCTCGACCAGCGGCGACAACGGCTCGTCCGGGCGGTGCCGCACCCGCTCCTCGAACGTCCGCAGCATCGGGTCGTGCGCCCACCGACTCGGCCACCGAGGGACCGGCCGGCTCGCCCCCCGGCCACGTGCACCCGGCGTCACGGGAAGGGCCAGGCGTTCGGGACGCACCCCTGCAGCCCGAGGGTCTGCTGCTGCATCACCGGGGCGAGCTGCCCGGGCCCGGGGCACTGCACGTGCCCGTTCCCGAGCACGTGCCCGACCTCGTGGTTGACCACGTACCGCCGGTAGGTGGCGATGTCGCCCCCGTAGTGCGGGACGGCGGTCGCCCACCGGGCGAGGTTGATCACCGCGCGGTCGCCGTACCGGCAGGAGGTGTAACCGCCGGTGCCCACGCCCGGGCAGTAGGTCTCCATGCTGCCGGGGCTGACCAGGCTCACCCGGAAGTCGAACGCCGCGCCCTCGCCCACCCGCTGGAAGGAGTAGCGCCCACCGTTGCCCCAGGACCGCGGGTCGCCGAGCGTCTCCGTGACGGCGTCCGCGAACGCCGCGCCGTCCACGCCGATGCCGTCCTCCACCTCGACGATGAACCGCTGCAGCGGGCCGGTGCCGTACACCTCCGAGCCGCCGCCGACCAGCGAGAGGCTGCCCGCCCCCTGCTGCACGTACTCCTCCGCAACCGCTTCCGGCGGGGCGGTCTCCGACGGGCCGGCATCCCCCTCGGCGGGGGCCACCGGCTCGGCCGGTGGGGAGGGCGCCGGGGCGGAGGTCTCGACCGCCGGGGCCGAGGTGGCCACCGCGGCGGGGGCGGCGGGCGTCGCGCCCGGAGGGTGCAGCGCGAGGTCGACGAGGACGGCGACCGTGGCGAGCGCCAGGAAGGGGATCGCGTAGGCCCGCCAGCCGTGGCGCCGCACGAACCGGCGCAGCCGACCCCGGGGGCCGGCGGGGGGGGGGGGGGGGGGGGGGGGGGGGGGGGGGGGGGGGGGGGGGGGGGGGGGGGGGGGGGGGGGGGGGGGGGGGGCCGGGGGGGGGGGCGCGGGGGGGGGGCGGGGGGCCGCGGCG
>NZ_JBJHAT010000039.1:0-33887 GCF_054051175.1 Blastococcus sp. SYSU DS0753
GGTGAGCGCGCCGGTGAAGAAGAGGTACTCCAGCGCGGCTTTGCCCGCGTGCCAGTTCCACATGCTGCCCGGCGGGTTGGGCCGCTCCTCCTGCAGCTCGCCGGCGCGGCGCCGGGCGCCGCGACCCCCCCCCCCGACCAACCCCCCCCCCCCCCCCCCCCCCCCCCCCCCCCCCCCCCCCCCCCCCCCCCCCCCCCCCCCCCCCCCCCCCCGCCCGCGCCCCCCCCCCCCCCCCCCCCCCCCCCCCCCCCCCCCCCCCCCCGCCTTCTGACCAGCCCCGAGAGGAGGCGGTGTGCAGTTCCTCGCTGACAACTTCGGCCTGCTGTGGGATGCGTTCCTGACGACGCTGAGCCTGTCGCTGCTCGCCGGCCTGTTGGCGCTGGTGCTGGGAACGCTCCTGGCCGCGGCGCGGGTCAGCCCTGTCCCGCCGCTGCGCGGGCTGGCGACCTTCTACGTCGAGACCTTCCGCAACACGCCGCTGACGGTGGTCTTCTTCTTCCTGATCTTCGGCCTGCCGCAGATCGACTTCATCCTGGGCTTCTACACAGGGGCTGTGCTGTCCCTCGGGCTGTACACCGCGGCGTTCGTCTGCGAGGCGGTGCGCTCGGGGATCAACTCCGTCTCGACCGGGCAGGCCGAAGCGTCCCGCGCCATCGGCCTCACCTTCGGGCAGTCGCTGCGCGAGGTGGTGCTCCCGCAGGCGTTCCGCACCGTCGTCCCACCGCTGGGCAACGTCTTCATCGCGATGGTCAAGAACAGCTCCATCGCGGCAGGCTTCGCCACCAGCGAGCTGAGCTCCTTGCTCCCCCGCCTGGTCAACGCCGACGCCGGGCAGCTCACCGCCGTCCTGCTGGGGGTCGTGGTCGCCTACATGATCATCACGTTGCCGCTCGCCTTCGGCGTGCACCGCCTGGAGCGACGGGTGGCGATCCTCCGATGACCACGCCGGTCCTCTTCGACATCCCCGGGCCCAAGGCGCGCGCCCGCATCCGCATCGGTACCGGCGTCGGCATTCTGCTGATCCTGGGGATCCTCGCCGTCGTCCTCATCCGGCTGGCCGGCAACGGTCAGCTGGAGAGCCAGCGCTGGGCGGTGCTGTTCGATCCGCGCACCGGCGTCCCGCAGACGCTCGGCCGCGCGCTGGTCAACACGCTCCAGGTCGCAGCTGTCGGCATGGTCGTGGCCACAGTCCTGGGGCTGCTGCTGGCCGTCGGGCGGTTGTCCGACCACCGCCCAGTGCGCTGGCTGGTCGGCACCTACATCGAGTTCTTCCGGGCCATCCCGCTGCTTGTCGTCATCTTCGCGCTGTACTTCGTACTGCCGAAGTACGGCATCGAGCTCTCCGCCTTCCAGGCGCTCGCCGGCGGGCTCATCCTCTACAACTCGGCGGTGCTCGCCGAGATCTTCCGGGCCGGGATCCTGTCGATCGACAAGGGGCAGCGCGAGGCCGCCTTCGGCATCGGCATGCGCAAGTACCAGGTGATGTCGCTGGTGCTGCTCCCCCAGGCCACCCGACGCATGCTCCCGGTCCTCATCGCCCAACTCGTCGTCCTGCTGAAGGACAGCTCGCTCGGGTTCATCATCGGCTACTTCGAGCTGCTCCGAGGTGCGCGCAGCCTGGTGGAGTTCTTCTCCCTCAGCTTCGGCAACCAGTACACCTTCCAGCTGTACGTCGCCGCAGGGCTGATCTACATCGTGATCAACGTGCTGCTCTCACAGCTGGCGAAACTCGTCGAGCGGCGCACCCGCCGGAGCGCTACGTCGGGTGGAGGCAAGGCCGAGTTGCCGGCGGACGTGCAGATGGGTGGTGGCGGCGGCGCGGTGTGAGCTGCCCGCTCGTACCGACGGCGCCCTCGACGAGGGGCCACCGACTCGCCACCCGCCTGACCGGCTCGGTCACGTCCGACCCACTCGTCCCAGCTGGGCGCGCCGGAGGGTCACGGAGCAGGAACGGTCGCGAGACTGGTCGGCACGATGGAGACGATGCACGCGGCCGGGCGCCGCAACCTGCCCCCGGTTCCCCGGAGTTCCACTGAGACGATCCCGCCGGGCGCCGACGCGCCCGTCGTCGCCCCAGTGATGGTGGATGCGACGGCCCAGCTGGACGCGGGCCAGGCGTTCGTCGAGCGTCTGCGCGCCGCCGCGCCGGCGCTCGCCGAGGCAGCCGGCGCGGAGAGCGCGGTCGTCCGCGAGGTCGTGCCGCCGGCCCGGCACCGGCGGTCGCGGTGCCGGGTGGTGCTCCGCTACGAGAATGGCACCGAGACCGACCTGACGTTCGTCGGTGAGCGCCGCCGCCCGAACGCCTCAGACGGGGACGCCTTCGACGCGGAGATCACCCGCTGGCTGTCGAGCGGCCAACTCCGGGACCCGGCCTGGCTGGTGGCCGACCCGGAAGCCCCGGACGGGGTGGCCGTCGACGTGACCGCCTGGCTCGCCGCAGGCTAAGTCTGGCCGACGAACGCGATGGTGGCCGGTCCTCGCCCGGTGCGATCGTCTCGCGGACAGACACAGTGGCGTGCATGGGTGCCTCGGACGTCACCGCCGTCCTCGACGAACTGATGGCCCGGGAACCTCTGTTCCACCGAACCGAGCGAGGAACGAGCCGGTCCGCCTTCGAGGCCATGACCGCCGAGGACTTCTGGGAGGTCGGCGCATCCGGCGCCTGCTACGACCGCGAGCACGTGTGGTCGGTGCTGGAGCAGCGCTACGGAGACGGCGTCCTCGATGACTGGGAGACCAGCGACGTCGCCTGCCGCCCGCTGGGTGGTGACACGTTCCTGCTGACCTACCGACTCCGGCAGGATGCCCGGGTCACGCGACGCGCGACCATCTGGGAACGCACGGCCGACGACTGGCGCGTCATCTACCACCAGGGCACCGAGGTCGCCGGCGGCTGAACGCGCACCGGAGCCCGCCGAACACGCCGTGTCGGCCGGTGCACCGCGCCCCGACCCGGCACGGTGAGTGGATGCTGATCGTCATCTCGGGGCTGCCGGGCACCGGCAAGTCCGCGGTCGCCACCGAGCTGGCTGCCCGGCTGAGGGCCGTCCACGTCTCCATCGACCCGATCGAGGACGCGCTCCTGGGCGCAGGGCTCCCCCGCTCCGGGGAGACCGGGGTAGCGGCGTACGAAGCCGCACGGGCCGTGGTGCAGCAGAACCTCGCGCTCGGAGCATCCGTCGTGGTGGATGCGGTGAACGACAGCGAACCCGCCCGCGAGACCTGGCGGGTGGCGGCCGCCACCGCCGGCGTGGACCTCGCCTTCGTGCTGCTGGTCCTCGAGGACGAGGTCGAGCACCGCCGTCGGCTGGAGGGCCGGCTACGAGACCTGTCGCACGTGCCGGAGCCTTCGTGGGGCGAGATCGTCGCGCGTGCGGCGGCGTACGCACCCTGGGCTCATGAATCGCCCCTACGGGTAGACGCCCGACAGCCGGTCACCGACGTGGTGCTCGAGCTGATGCGCCGGCTCGACCGGCCGGCACCAGACGGACCTCGCCGCCACCCCTCGTGAGCCGTACTCACGGCCGGCTCGACCTCGCCGGTCAGGGAAGCGCGCTCTCCTCGTCGAACTCGGGGAGGTCGCCGACGTCATCGCCGAGCTCTGCCTCGTCCAGCGTCTCCCGCACGACCGCCGCGGCGAGACCGCCGTTGTAGCCCTTGCGGGCGAGCATGCCGATGAGCCGGCGGGTGGCCGTCGCACGGTCGAGCCGGCGCATGCTCCCGACCCGCCGGGCCACGAGCCGACGAGCCGCGTCGCGCTCGTCGTCGTCATCCACCGCTTCGACGGCCTCCGCGGCCGTCTCCGGATCGACGCCCTTCGCCCGCAGTTCGGCGGAGAGCGCCCGGCGCGCCAGTCCACGACCGGCCTGCCGGCTGCTCACCCAGGCGCGGGCGAACGCGGCGTCGTCGATCAGGCCGACCTCGGTGAACCGGTCCAGCACCGCCTCGGCCGCGTCATCGGGCACTCCCCGGGTCGCGAGGAGATCCGCCAGTTGCTGGCGGGTCTTCGGGGCCCCGGTCAGCGCACGGAGGCAGATCGACCGTGCTACCTGCTCGGGATCGCCCGCGTCGTCCTCCGGGGATCCGGGGGCGACGTCCGGGGTCAGGGGATCGTCGCCACCCGGCGTCCGCGAACGTCGGCCGGCCCGGGTCACCCCGGAGCCGCGCCGACGGTTCGAGGGCCGGTCGTCCAGCACCGGATCAGAAGTCGGGGGCGTCGACCGGCGCCGGAGCGTCCAGCGTCGGGCCGATGCCCAGCTTCTCCTTGACCTTCTTCTCGATCTCGTCGGCGAGGTCGGGGTTGTCCTTCAGGAAGTTGCGGACGTTCTCCTTGCCCTGGCCGAGCTGGTCGCCCTCGTAGGTGTACCAAGCACCGGACTTCTTCACGATGCCCTGCTCGACACCGGCGTCGACGATGCCGCCCTCGCGGCTGAAGCCCTGGCCCCACAGGATGTCGAGCTCGGCCTGCTTGAACGGCGCGGCGACCTTGTTCTTGACCACCTTGATGCGGGTACGGCTGCCGATCGCGTCGGTGCCCTGCTTGAGGGTCTCGATACGACGGACGTCGAGCCGCACCGACGAGTAGAACTTCAGCGCCCGGCCACCGGTGGTGACCTCGGGCGAGCCGTAGACGACGCCGACCTTCTCGCGCAGCTGGTTGATGAAGATCGCCGTCGTGCCGGAGTTGCTCAGCGCACCGGTGATCTTGCGCAGCGCCTGGCTCATCAGGCGGGCCTGCAGACCCACGTGGCTGTCACCCATCTCGCCCTCGATCTCGGCGCGCGGCACCAGGGCCGCGACGGAGTCGATGACGATGATGTCGAGCGCGCCGGAGCGGATCAGCATGTCCGCGATCTCCAGCGCCTGCTCACCGGTGTCGGGCTGGCTGACCAGCAGGGCGTCGGTGTCCACGCCGATGGCGCGGGCGTACTCCGGGTCGAGGGCGTGCTCGGCGTCGATGAACGCGGCGATGCCGCCGTTGGCCTGGGCGTTGGCCACCGCGTGCAGGGCGACCGTGGTCTTACCGGAGGACTCCGGCCCGTAGACCTCGATGACCCGGCCGCGGGGCAGGCCACCGATGCCCAGCGCGATGTCGAGGGCGATCGAGCCGGTCGGGATGACCTTGATGGCCACCTCGGGGCTGTCGCCCAGCCGCATCACCGAGCCCTTGCCGAACTGCTTGTCGATCTGGGCGAGGGCCATGTCGAGGGCCTTGTCGCGGTCGAGCGTTGCTGGCATGGTGCGTCACCTTCGGTTCGCGAGAAGCGGGTCGGGACCGACGCTAGGGCGAGGCACCGACAGTTTCCGGATTGCAGGGCAGGGTGTGGAGGAGCGGCCGCCCTGTGGACGTCACAGTAGGCCGAACACCTGTTCGACTGCCAGGCCGACACGCCGACCCGGCCGTGGGCGTCGTCTCAGCGCTCCTTGACGGGCACGTCGAAGTCCTCGCAGATGGCCAGCCACACCTTGCGGACCGGCACGCCCTCGTCGATGGCGTCCACGGCGGTGCGGCCGCCCAGCGTGGAGAAGACGTGGTCGCGCGCCACGCTCTGGGCGCGCATGGACCCGAACTGACCGTCGAGCCGGGACCAGAACTCCTGCAGGCGCACACCCCGACGCTAACCCGCCGGGCCCCGCTCGCGCCGGTGCCGCCCTAGGCTGGCGCGCATGATCCCGGGCACCGGCTCCGCGACGCTCGACACCGTCCTCGAGATCGGCATCGTCGTCGCGCTCGTCGCGATCATCGTGGTGCTGATCAGGAACTACCGCGGGCGCTGACCCGCGTCCCGAGCCACACCACCACCAGCGGGAGCACCAGCGCGGCGGACACGGCGGACACCAGGCCGAACCCGCCCCAGGCGAGGAGCGGCCCCCCGACCACCCCCGCCAGCGCGGCCCCGAGCCCCATCAGCAGGTCGGTGCCGCCCTGCGCGGTCGGCCGCAGCTCCGGGCCGACCGACGCGGTGACCAGCGCCGACCCCGCGATCAGCCCGCACGACCAGCCCAGGCCGAGCAGCAGCAGGCCGGCGCCCAGCTGCACCGAGTCGGCGGGGGCCGCCGTCCCCGACACGGCGGCCGCGGCCAGGAGCAGCACGGCGCCCAGGGCCACGACCGTCGGCGCGCCGACCCGGTCGGCGAGCATGCCGACCAGCGGGGAGAACAGGTACATGCCGGCGACGTGCACGCTGATCACCAGGCCGACGAGGCGGAGCACCGTCCCCTCGGGCCCGCCCGCGTGGCCCATGTGCACCGGCGTCATCACCATGACCCCGACCATGACCGAGTGGGCGACCACGACCGCGGTGATCCCCAGCCGCCCGGCCGGGGTCGCCCACACCGCCCGCAGAGCGGCCCCGGTGGCGTGCCGCGGCCGGGGACCGCCGCCGCCTCCGCCGAGCGCCCGGGCCACGAGCAGCGGATCGGGCCGCAGGAGCAGCAGGAAACCCACGGCGACGAGCGCGAACACGACCGCCGACACCACGAAGACGCCACCGAGCGCCGGCAGCCCGAGGGCCTCGCCGAGCTCGGCGCCCGGTGCGGCGAGGTTGGGGCCGACCACCGAGCCGACGGTCGTGGCCCACACGACCAGCGACAGCGACCGGCCGCGGCGCTCGGGTGCGGCGAGGTCCGCCGCGGCGTAGCGCGACTGGAGCCCGCACGCCGTCGCGGCGCCGAACAGGAACAGCCCGGCCAGGAGCAGGAGCAGGGACGACGCCGCCGCGGCGAGGACGGTGAGGACGGCGCCGACGACGCTCACGCCGTAGCCGGTGGCCAGACCGGCCCGCCGCCCCGCGGTGTCGCTGATCCGCGCCAGCGGCACCGCCAGCACCGCCGCCCCCAGGACACCGGCCGTCTGCCCCAGGCCCGAGGCGGTGTCGGTGCCGGCGACGTCGCGGGCCAGCAACCCGCCCGCGGTGATGCCGACGGTGACGCCCAGCCCGGCGAGCGCCACACCGCCGCTGAGGACGCCCAGGGTGCGGCGCTGCACGCCGGCGACGTCGATGGTGGCCTCGGGCTGCTGCAGCGGTGGCACGTGCACTCCCGTCTCCCGGGCGGGGAGGTCCCGCCGTCCGGCGCCCGCCGGTCAGCGAAGTGTCGTACACGGCGGGGACACTGAGCGCGTGCCCGCCCGCCCGACTCCCGCCCCCGGTGCGCTGGCCCGGTTCTCCGAGCCCACCCGCGCCTGGTTCACCGGTGCGTTCGAGCAGCCGACGGCCGCCCAGGACGGGGCCTGGCAGGCGATCAGCAGCGGCGAGCACGCCCTCGTCGTCGCCCCGACCGGGTCGGGGAAGACCCTGGCGGCGTTCCTGTGGTCGCTCGACCGGCTCGCCGCCACCCCGCCGGCCGACGAGCGGACGCGGTGCCGGGTCCTCTACGTCTCCCCCCTCAAGGCGCTGGCCGTCGACGTCGAGCGCAACCTGAGGGCGCCGCTGGCCGGCATCGGCCAGGCCGCCGCACGGCTGGGGCTGCCGCGGCCGGAGATCCGCGTCGGGATTCGCTCGGGCGACACCCCCGCCGACGAGCGGCGCACCTTCGCGCGCCGCCCGCCCGACATCCTCATCACCACGCCGGAGTCGCTGTTCCTGCTGCTCACCAGCCAGGCGCGGGAGGCGCTGCGCGGCGTCGAGACGGTGATCGTCGACGAGGTCCACGCGGTCACCGACTCCAAGCGCGGCGCCCACCTCGCCGTCTCCCTCGACCGGCTCGACGAGCTGCTCGACCGGCCGGCGCAGCGGATCGGCCTGTCGGCCACCGTGCGGCCCATCGAGGAGGTCGCCACCTTCCTCGCCGGCGGCCGGCCGGTGCAGGTGGTCTCCCCCGGCTCGACCAAGCGCTGGGACCTCTCGGTCGTCGTGCCGATCGAGGACATGAGCGAGCTGGGGCAACCGACCGGCGAGCTGGAGGGCTCGGCGGCCGGGCACCAGCCGCGCAACTCGATCTGGCCGGCGGTCGAGGAGCGGGTGCTCGACCTGGTGCAGGCGCACCGCAGCACGATCGTCTTCGCCAACTCCCGTCGGCTGGCCGAGCGGCTGACCAGCCGGCTCAACGAGCTGGCCTACGAGCGCACCACCGGCGAGCCCGTCCCGCCCGGCACGAACGCCGCCGCCCTGATGGCCCAGGCCGGCTCCGGCGGCGGCCTCCCGGAGGCCTTCCAGCCGGTCGCCGCGGCCCACCACGGCTCGGTCTCCCGCGAGCAGCGGGCCGTCGTCGAGGAGGCGTTGAAATCCGGCCGCCTGCCCGCCGTCGTCGCGACCTCGAGCCTCGAGCTCGGCATCGACATGGGCGCGGTCGACCTCGTCGTCCAGGTCGAGGCGCCGCCCACGGTCGCCAGCGGGCTGCAGCGGGTCGGTCGCGCCGGGCACCAGGTCGGGGCGGTCAGCCGCGGGGTGCTGTTCCCCAAGTACCGCGGTGACCTGGTGCAGTGCGCGCTGGTGGCCGAGCGGATGAAGGCCGGCGCGATCGAGTCGATCCGCTACCTGCGCAACCCCCTGGACGTGCTGGCGCAGCAGATCGTCGCGATCGTCGCCGAGCGGCCCCGCACCGTGGAGGAGGTCGGCGCGCTGGTGCGGCGCTCGGCGGCCTTCTCCTCGCTGCCGGAGTCGGCGCTGCACGCCGTCCTCGACATGCTGGCCGGGCGCTACCCGTCGGACGCCTTCGCCGAGCTGCGCCCGCGGCTGACCTGGGACCGGGTCACCGACACGCTCACCGCCCGCGCCGGCGCCCAGCGGCTCGCCGTCACCAGCGGCGGCACGATCCCCGACCGCGGGCTGTTCGGCGTCTTCCTGGTCGGTGGCGAAGGGGCCGGTGGCCGCCGGGTCGGCGAGCTGGACGAGGAGATGGTCTACGAGTCGCGCGCGGGCGACGTGTTCCTGCTGGGGTCCTCGTCCTGGCGGATCGAGGAGATCACCCACGACCGCGTGCTGGTCACCCCCGCGCCCGGCCAGCCCGGGAAGATGCCGTTCTGGCACGGCGACGCCCCCGGCCGGCCGCTCGAGCTGGGCCGGGCGCTGGGGGCGTTCCTGCGGGAGGTCGGCTCGGCGACGCCGGAGGCCGGGCTGGAGCGGGCGCGGGCCGCCGGGCTGGACGAGTGGGGTGCGGCGAACCTGGCGGCCTACCTCGGCGAGCAGAAGGCGGCCACCGGCCACCTGCCCGACGACCGGACGCTGCTGGTCGAGCGGTTCCGCGACGAGCTCGGCGACTGGCGCCTGGTCGTCCACTCCCCCTTCGGCGCCCAGGTCAACGCTCCGTGGGCGCTGGTGCTCGCCGCGCGGCTGCGGGAGCGCTACGGCGTCGACGTCTCCTCCATGCACTCCGACGACGGCATCGTGCTGCGACTGCCCGACACGACCGGCGAGCCACCGGAGGGCGAGCTGGCCGTGCTCGACCCCGACGACGTCGAGCGCGAGGTCACCGCGGAGGTCGGCGGCTCGGCGCTGTTCGCCAGCCGGTTCCGCGAGTGCGCCGCCCGCGCGCTGCTGCTCCCCCGCCGCGACCCGCGCCGCCGCACCCCGCTGTGGCAGCAGCGGCAGCGCGCCGCCCAGCTGCTCTCGGTCGCCAGCGAGTTCGCCTCGTTCCCGATCACCCTCGAGGCGGCGCGCGAGGTGCTGCAGGACGTCTACGACGTGCCCGGGCTGGTCGAGCTGATGCGCGACGTGCGGGCCCGCCGGGTGCGGGTGGTCGACGTGCAGACCGAGACGGCGTCACCGTTCGCCCAGTCGCTGCTGTTCGGCTACGTCGGCCAGTTCCTCTACGAGGGTGACGCCCCGCTGGCCGAGCGCCGGGCCCAGGCGCTCGCCCTGGACACCGGCCTGCTCGCGGAGCTGCTCGGCCGCTCGGAGCTGCGCGAGCTCCTCGACGCGGAGGCGATCGCCGAGATCGAGGCGGAGCTGCAGCGGCTGCCCGAGCAGCGCCACCCCCGCGACGTCGACGGCGCCGGCGACCTGCTCCGGGTGGTCGGTGACCTCACCGCCGCAGAGGCAGCGCGCCGAGGCGTGCCCCGGGAGTGGCTCGACGAGCTGGTCGCCGCCCGCCGGGCCCTGGTCGTCCGCATCGCCGGCGAGGAGCGGTACGTCGCCATCGAGGACGCCGGCCGGCTACGGGACGCCCTGGGCACCGCGCTGCCCGTCGGCGTGCCCGAGGTGTTCACCGAGCCCGTCGCCGACCCGCTCGGCGACCTGGTCGGCCGCTACGCGCGCACGCACGGCCCCTTCCAGCCCGCCGAGGCCGCCACCCGGCTGGGCCTGGGCGTCGCCGTGGTCACCGCGACGGTGCAGCGGCTCACCGGTACCGGGCGGCTCGTCTCCGGGGAGTTCCGCCCCGGCGGCACCGGGCAGGAGTGGTGCGACGCCGACGTGCTCCGGTCCATCCGGCGGCGCAGCCTGGCCAGACTCCGGCAGGAGGTCGAGCCGGTGCCCACCGGCACGCTGGCCCGGTTCACGCCGTCCTGGCAGTCGGTGGGCAGCCGGTTGCGGGGTGCCGACGGAGTGCTAGCCGTCGTGGAGCAGCTGGCCGGTGCCCTGGTACCGGCCAGCGCGCTGGAGTCGCTCGTGCTTCCGGCGCGGGTGCGCGACTACTCGCCGGCCATGCTCGACGAGCTCACCAGCGCAGGCGAGGTGCTGTGGGCCGGCGCCGGGGGGCTGCCCGGCGGGGACGGCTGGCTCAGCCTGGTGCCCGCCGACCTGGCGCCGCTGCTGCTGCCCGAGCAGCTGGAGGTCGCCGATGAGGGGCAGCCGCTGCTCGAACTGCTCGCCGGTGGGCAGGCGATGTTCTTCCGGGGTCTCTCCGATGCCCTCGGCGCCACCGACGACGCCGCGCTCGCCGACCTGGTGTGGGACCTGGTGTGGGCCGGCGCGCTGACCAACGACACCCTGGCCCCGCTGCGCACCCGGCTCGGCGGGGGCGGCACCCACAAGCGGGCCGCCGCTCCCCCGCGGGTCACGCGCAACCGGTACGGCCGCCCGCGGTTGAGCCGGGGCGCGATGCCGACCCGCAGCGGCCCGCCCACGGTGGCCGGGCGCTGGTCGCGGCTGCCCGACCGGGAGGCCAACGCCACCCGGCGCACCACGGCACGGGCCGAGGCGTTGCTGGAGCGGCACGGCGTCCTCACCCGCGGCGCGGTCATGGCCGAGCAGGTCGTCGGCGGCTTCTCCGCCGTCTACCCGGTGCTGCGGGCGTTCGAGGAGAACGGCCGGGCCCGGCGCGGCTACTTCGTGGAGACCCTCGGGGCCGCCCAGTTCGGCACGCCCGGATCGGTCGACCGGCTGCGCAGCTTCGCCTCGCCCGACCGGGTGCCGGCGGGCGCCGTCGTGCTCGCCGCGACCGACCCGGCCAACGTCTACGGGGCGGCGTTGCCCTGGCCCGAGCGCACGGTCGCGGCCGACGGGACGGCCGTGGACCTCGGCGAGGGCACCGGCGCCGGCCGGAAGGCGGGGCACCGGGCCGGGCGCAAGGCGGGGGCGCTGGTCGTCCTGGTCGACGGCGAGCTGGTGCTCTACGTCGAGCGCGGTGGGAAGACGCTGCTCTCCTGGACCGAGGAGGAGCAGGTGCTCAAGGAAGCAGCGACGGCGCTCTCCGGCGCGGTGTCCGCGGGTGCGCTGGGCCGGATGGTCGTGCAGAAGGCCGACGGCGCCTCGGTGCACGAGGACACCGCGCTGTCCCAGGCACTGCAGGCAGCCGGTTTCGCGGCCACTCCCCGCGGTTTGCGCCTGCGCGGGTGAGCCCCCGTGCCGGCCTCAGCCCAGGCTCACGGCGGCGATCGGCAGGGCGATGAACACCCCACCGGCGTAGGCCGGCATGGCCCAGCGCTGGCGTGCGGCGAAGGCCCCCAGGCCTTCGGCCAGCCGCACCGGCAGGTAGCGGACCTGCGGCACGGGGTAGATCAGCAGGACGGCGGAGATGTTGAACAGCACGTGCACCAGCGCGATCACCAGCCCCTCTGGTTGCCCGGTGGCCAGCGCCGCGAGCAGGGCGGTCACCGTGGTGCCCAGGTTGGCGCCGATGGTGATCGGATAGGCGTTCCGCACGGTCAGCACCCCCGCGGCCACCAGCGGGAGCAGCGTGACCGTGACGATCGAGGAGCTCACGACCGCGATGGCGGCGACGGTGCCCACCGCGATGCCCACCAGGCCACCCGCCTTGCTCACCGACCGATTCGCCTTCTCCTGCAGCGGGCCGGTCACCACGGCCCGCATGTTCGTGCTGATGAAGCGGATCGTCACGTACAGCGCGACGATGCCTCCGACCAGCAGCACGGTGCCGAGGAAGGCGCCGGCCGGGACCAGCGCGGCCACCAGGGTGGAGACGCCCTCGACGGCCGGGTCGGTGGCCATCGCCAACGGGCTCTCGACGTCCACCCCGGTCACGCCGGTGCCGGCGATGACGTCACCCAGCCAGCGCGCCGCCGAGGCCAGGAAGCCGGTGAGCAGTTCCAGCGGCAGCAGGATCAGCACGGCGAGGAAGTTGAACAGGTCGTGCATGGTCGCCGCCGCCACCACCTGCCGGAACTCCGCCCTCCGGCGCATGCTCACCAGCGTGACCAGCGTGTTGGTCACGGTGGTGCCGATGTTGGCTCCCATGACCATCGGCACGGCGATCTCCACCGGGATCACCCCGGCCGCCACCATCCCGACGATCGCCGACGTCGACACCGACGAGGACTGCACGAGGATGGTGGCCAGCACACCGGCGAACAGGCCGGAGAGCGGATGACTGACCCCGGCCAGCACCGCATCGTTGAACCCCTCGCCCATGTGGGCGATGCCGTCCTCGACCATGCCGACGCCCACGAGGAACAGGTAGAGCAGCACGAGGGCCAGTGCGGCGCGGACCAGAATCTGCTTCCGGCTCAAGCGTGGGGCCGGCTGCGCGGATGTGGCGGCTTCGTCGGTCGGGTCGGTCACGGCATTCCCCCCGGTAGGCGGTCCGACCTCTCCCAGGGTCACGCCGGCCGGCGAACGGCCGATGGCCTAAGACCGAACGCCGCGCCTACGTCTGCCGGCGCCCCGCGCCACCACCTCGACCTGCCGGGGGATCAGTCCCTGTCGGGGTGCAGCCAGCGGGCGAACAGGCGGGTGAGCACCGGCATCACGACGTATCCGAGAGCGGTCACGACCACGCAGGCCGAAAGCAGCAGGCGCAGCTCCAGGGGCCAGCCGGACAGGTACGGCATGACGACCTGCTGCAGCACCGAGGTGATGCCGAACACCGCCGCGATCGTGAGAACCGACGCCCGCCAGCGGGGGCCGGGCCGGGCCGGGCGGGTGAAGAAGCTGTCCAGGCCGTCGGCGCGGGCGTAGCGCTCGTCCTCGACCATCCCCGGCAACCGCGCGAGGAACGCCTGCCGCTCGGGCGAGCGTTCCCACGCGGCGAGCGAGTCCGCGTCGGCGAAGCGGTAGACCAGGTGGTACTCGGAGCTGCCGGAGCCCGGGTGGAGCAGGGATGCGCCGAGGTTGCCGGGGTAGTTGGCGGCCTCGGCCAGGACCGCGCCGGCCGCCCGCTCGAAGGCCGCCCGCCGATCGGGCCGCACCACGCGCGCGACGGTGACGGTGACCGGCTGGCGGTCGGGGGCGGTTCGGGCGCTTCCGAGCCGGGTGCGCAGTCGCGGGGGCACGCTCACAGCCGGGGCCAGCGCATCGGGCGGCGGCAGGCTTCCCGGTTGTCGGGGCTCTCACACCGGAGGGGCAGGCCGGCCCACCGCCGGGGATCATGGACACGTGCCCGAGGGAGACACCGTCTGGCTGGCCGCCGAGCGCATGAACACCGCGCTGGCCGGGGCCACGCTGCGGCGCGGCGAGTTCCGGCTCCCTCAGCTGGCCGCGCTGGACCTCACCGGCGCGGCCGTCACCGAGGTCCTCCCTCGCGGCAAGCACCTGCTGATCCGCCTGGCCGACGGGCGCACGCTCCGCACCCACTTCCGGATGGACGGCAGCTGGCACATCCACCGCCCCGGCACCCGCTGGAAGGGCGGCCCGGCCCACGACGTCCGCATCGTGCTGGCCACCGACGAGTGGGAGTGCGTCGGCTACCGGCTGCACGACGTGGACCTCGTGCCCACCACGGACGAGGAGCAGCTCGTCGGCCACCTCGGGCCGGACGTGCTCGGTCCCGACTGGGACCTCGACGAGGCGCTGCGCCGCCTGCGCGCCCACCCCGACGAACAGGTCGGCGTAGCGATCCTCGACCAGCGCAACCTCGCCGGGATCGGCAACCTCTACAAGGTCGAGTCGCTGTTCCTGCTGGGCCTGCACCCGTGGGCGCGGGTGGCCGACGTCGACGGCCGCCTGGCTCCGCTGGTCGAGCGCGCTCAGCGGCTCATGCGTGCGAACCTGCACCACCCCGAGCAGAACACCACCGGCGACCCGCGGCGCGGCCGCGACCACTGGGTCTTCGGCCGGAAGGGCCGCCCCTGCTTCCGGTGCGGAACGGCCATCCTGCTCGGCGAGCAGGGGCCGCCGACGCAGGAGCGCGTGACGTGGTGGTGCCCCCGCTGCCAGGCGGCCCGCTCCCCGATCGACCCGCAGGCCCGCACCGGGGAGCCGGACCGCCCGCAGCCGGTGACCGTCTACCGCTAGCTGCTCAGGCCTGCTCGGGGCGCTCCGCCGGCTGCGCCTGCGGCTGGGCGGCCTGCTCCGGCGCAGGCGCACCCTGCTCGATCGCACCCGCGGCGCCGCCGGCCTCGACCGCCGGCGTCCCGCCGCCCATCCCGGCGCGGATCTGGTCCAGCCGCGAGGCCCCGGCCACGTCGAGGGTCGCCTTCTCGACCTCGAGCATCCGGCCCTCGACCGAGGTCTGCGCCAGCTCTGCCTGACCCAGCGCGTTGGCGTAGCGGGCCTCGATCTTGTCGCGGATCTCCCCCAGGTTGGGGGTGTTGCCGGGCGCGGAGAGCTCGTTGACCTGACGCATCGAGTTGGCGACGTGCTCCTGCATCTTCGCCTGCTCGAGCTGGCTCATCAGCTTGGTGCGCTCGGCCAGCGTCGTCTGCAGCCGCATCCGCGACTGCTCCACCGCGCCACGCGCCTGCTCGGCGGCCTGCAGCGCCTCGTCGTGGCTGCGCTTGAGGTCCTCCATCGACTGCTCGGCAGCCACCAGCTGGGTGGCGAACGCCTGGGCGGCCTGCTCGTACTCGGCCGCCTTCGCCGCGTCGCCCTTGGCGCGGGCCTGGTCGGCCAGCGTCAGGGCCTGGCGGGCCGAGGACTGCAACTTCTCGACCTCGCCCAGCTGGCGGTTGAGCCGCATCTCCAGCTGCCGCTGGTTGCCGAGCACCGCGGCGGCCTGGTTGGCCAGCGACTGGTGCCGCTGCTGCTCCGCCTCGATCGCCTGCGCGATCTGCACCTTCGGGTCCGCCCGCTGGTCGATCTGCGCATTGGCCGATGCGGTGAGGTACTTCCACAGCTTCACGAACGGGTTGGGCATGGGGTCCTCCTGCTCCGGCGCACTCGCCGGACCGGCGATGCTCGTCCCCAGCATCGTCCCAGGTGATCACCCTCGGCAGCCAACGCGGGCCAGCCGCGTCGCGGCTAGGGTGCGCAGAATGCCGCCCGCCAGCCCCGTTCTCTGCGTCCTCGGCGAGCTCGTCGTCGACCTGCTGCCCGTGCCCGGGGCCGGCGAGAGCAGCACGGCGCCGCACTACGTCGCGCGGCCCGGGGGGAACGCGCTGAACGTCGCCGTCGCCGCCGCCCGCCTCGAGACCCCGGTGCGGTTGCTCGCCCGGCTGGGCACCGGCCCGCTGGCCGCCAACCTGCGCCGGCACGCCGAACTGGCCGGCGTCGACACCACCGGCTTCGTCGAGGCCGCCGAACCGGTGAGCCTGGCCGTCGTCGGGGTCGACGCCGACGGCTCTCCGGACTACGGCTTCCACGTGCTCGGCGCCGCCGACTGGCAGTGGACCGACGAGGAGCTGGACCGGGTGCTGCCGGAGGACGTGGGCGCGCTGCACGTCGGCTCGATCTCCAGCTGGACCGAGCCCGGCAGCGATGCGATCTCCCGGCTGGTCCGCCGGCTGTCGGGCCGCGCGCTGGTCAGCGTCGACCCCAACATCCGCCCGATGCTGGCCGAGGGGCCCGTCGGCGCCTCGCTGGGCAACGACCGGGCAGCCGTGACCAGCCGACTGGACGAGCTCGTCGGCCACGCCGACGTGGTGAAGGTCAGCGCCGAGGACCTCGCCTGGCTGGAACCGGGCGTCACCGACCTGGACGACGCCGCCCGGCGCTGGGCCGACCGCGGTCCGGCGCTGGTCGTCCTCACCGACGGCGGCGCTCCGCTGCGGATGGCCCGTCCGGGCCGGCCGGTGCAGCACCGCGAGAGCCCCCGCGTCGCCGTGGTCGACACGGTGGGAGCGGGCGACTCGCTGGCCGCCGGGCTGCTGACCGGGCTTCTGGGCGCGGGACTCACCACGCGAGCCGCCCTGGCGGCCGCTCCCGACCACCAGCTCCTGGCGCTGCTCGACGACGCCGCGCTCGTCGCCGCGGTCAACTGCACCCGGGTGGGCGCCGATCCGCCCACCCGCGCGGAGCTGGCGGCGGCGCGGGGCCCCCGATGAGTGACGCCGGCCTCCGCCTCGTCGGTCTCGAGGAGCTCTCCGCGGGGGCGCTGCGCGGCCGGCTGCTCGCCCGGCGTGCCGAGTTCTGGGCCGGTTCACCCCTGGAGGACGCCGCCGTCACCGCGCTGCACGACCCGGTGTTCTTCCACCAGCTGGGTGGCTTCGGGGCGGTCGCCCTCACGCCGCACGATGAGGACGCGGGGTACCTGCTCGGTGTCGTGAGCGCCGACCGGCTCGCCGTCGTCCAGGCCGTGGCCGTCCACCCGGCCCACCGCGGCCGTGGCGTCGCCGTCCGGCTGCTGGAGCGGTTCGCGGGCCTCGCGGCCGGGATGGGCGCCCGGGTCCTCCAGGCCGTCGCCCTGCCCGGGGACGCCGGGGCTGCCGCCCTGGCCGCCCACCTCGGGGCACACTCGGCGCCCTCAGCGGGTCACGCGGGTCCCGACGAGGACCCGGGTGGTGTTCACCCGCCGGCTGCCCCTGGAGCACCCGGCTCAGCCGGCGGAACCCAGGAGCTGACCGAGCAGCGCCGCCTGCCGGCGCCGCTGCGTCGTGAGCCCTGGCTGCAGCACCACGCCGAGCAGCCATCGGCCGGCCAGCTGCGCGCCGTCGTCGTCCACGCCGAGGACGACGGCGAGCCGGCCGGTGAGGCCCGCCCACGTCTCGGCGCCGGGCGCCAGCAGCCCGGCCAGCTGGTCGGGCTCGGTCTCGGCCAGCCGGCGCAGCACCGGGTGCGTGGCGAGCTCGTCGGCGAGCACGGCGAGGGCCTCGGCCGCGGGCAGCCCGGCCGCCAGGTCGGTGAGGCGGTGCAGCTCCGCGGCCAGCAGCGCGCGCACCACGTCGTCCTTGGTGCGGAAGTGGTTGTAGAGCGTGGCCTTGGCGACCCCGGCCGCCGCCGCGACCGACTGCATCGTGCTGCGCCGCATCCCGGCGGCGGCGAACGCGCGCGCGGCGCCCTCGAGCAGCCCCGCGCGGGTGCGGTTCATCCCGCCCCGGGCCCGTCGGCCGGGCACCGGACGCGCCGGCACGGCACCAGGATCCGGGTCGGGGAGCACGTGCCCTGTCTCGCACCGACGGGCGGCGCCGTCAAGTACGGACGGTCAGGCGGCGAGCGAGACCGCGTCGCGTCGGCGCGCGGTGCGCCCCTGCTGCCCGGCGCCGACCAGCGCCAGTGCGGGCTCGGCGCCGGCGTCCACCGGGACAGGTGCCTCGGCGGTCTCGGCTGCCGAGGCGGCCTCGCCGGAGGCCGCCAGCGGGCGCACCTCCGCGCCGGCGGCGGCACCGCGCAGCTCGAGGCTCACCTCGGCGAGCAGGTCGGCCAGCTCGACTTCGAGCGCGTCGCAGATGGAGGCGAGCAGCTCCGAGGAGGCCTCCTTCTGCCCCCGCTCCACCTCGGAGAGGTACCCGAGGCTGACCCGGGCAGCACCGGAGACGTCGCGCAACGTGCGGTGCTGACGCAGCCGGTGGCCGCGCAGGGTGTTCCCGAGCTGGGTGCGCAGCAGCGTCATGGCCGTCTCCTGTCCTGCGAGCGGGGAAGCGGCGGTGCCGTCCGGCACCGTGCGCTCACGGTACGCGGCGCGTGCGCCGTCAGCCCGCCGACGGGGCCGAGTCCGCTCATGGCGTAACGCCGTCCCCGGGCTCGGCGTTCCCGTCGCCCGCTCCACGCAGCCGGTCCCGCAGGGCGGTGAACGCGCTGGCCACCGCGCCCGCGCGCACGGCGGCGCGGTCTCCCGGCAGGTCCAGCCGGACGACGTCGGTGCGCTGCCCGTCGCTGAGCCCGAGGTACACCCGGCCGGGGCCGTGCCCGTCCACCTCGCCGGGGCCCGCGACCCCGGTGAGCCCGATGCCGAAGGTGGCCGAGCACCGGGCACGGATGCCCTCCGCCAGCGCCGCCGCCGTCTCCGGGCTGACCGGCCCGGAGGCCGCCAGCACGTCGGCAGGCACGCCGGCGAGGACCGTCTTCAGATCCGTGGCGTAGACGACGGCCCCGCCGCGCAGCGTGGCGCTGGCGCCGGGGACGGCGGCGAGGGTGGCGCAGAACAGCCCCGCGGTGAGCGACTCCGCGGCCGCCACGGTCGCGCCGCGGGTGAGCAGTGCGTGGTGCACCTCACCGGCGAGCGCCTCGAGCGCGGCGGAGCCGTCCGCGGTGGCCACGACCGCTCAGGCGGCGGTGTCGCGGCGGGTGGAGGGGTCGGCACCCGACTGGTGGCGGGCGGTCGCCGCCCGCATGGCCTGGGCGCTGGTCTGCCGCAGCGTGATGGCGCGGTAGACGTAGTCCAGGCCGGTCAGCACCGTCAGCACCACGGCGGCGGCCATGACCCACCAGCGGGTGGTGGCCAGGACGCCGCTGAGCGGCAGGATGTACAGGCCGATCGCGAGCGACTGCAGCACGGTCTTGGCCTTGCCGCCGCGGCTGGCGGCGATGACGCCGTGGCGGATGACCCAGAACCGCAGCAGGGTGACCCCCACCTCGCGGACCAGGATGACCGCGGTCACCCACCAGGGCAGGAGCGCCAGCACGGACAGGGCGACGAGCGCGGTGCCAGTCAGCGCCTTGTCGGCGATCGGGTCGGCGAGCTTGCCGAACTCGGTGACCTGACCGGTGCGCCGGGCGATCAGCCCGTCGTAGCGGTCGGTGATGATCGCCAGGCCGAAGACGACCGTGGCCCAGTAGCGCCCGGCGTCGTCGAGACCGTCCTCGCGCAGCAGCAGCACGGCCAGCACGGGCACCACCGCCAGCCGCAGCACCGTGAGGGCGTTCGGCAGGTTGAGCAGACGCACCGACTGCGGCGGGGTCGCCGCCGGGTCGGGGGCCACGCCGCTCATCTGCGTCACCGCCCGGCCGGTGCGACGGCGGCGACGAGCGCGGTGGCGACGAGGTCGATGCCCTCGGTGCCGACGACCTCCGCGGGGACCACCTGACCGGCGACCGCACCCGCCGGCACGCCGGTGAGGGTGGTGGTGCCGTCGGCGTCCGGGTCCTGGTGGGCCGCGTGCCCCAACCAGGTGCCCGGGCCGTCGGTGGCGGAGAGGTCCTCGCTGAGCAGGACCTCCACCCGCTCGCCGATGCGCTCCTCGGCCCGCTGGGCGGTCAGCTCCTCGACCAGGTCGGTGATCCGGCGGACCCGGGCGTCGATCTCGTGCTGGTCGAGCTTGCCGTCCAGGCCGATCGCCTCGGTGCCCTCCTCGTCGGAGTAGCCGAAGACGCCCACGGCGTCGAGCCGGCCCTCGACGAGGAAGCGCTCCAGCTCGGCGACGTCGTCCTCGGTCTCCCCCGGGAAGCCGAGGATGACGTTGGTGCGGAACCCCGCCGCCGGCGCGAGCGCACGTGCCCGCTCGATGAGCGCCAGGAAGTCGTCGGTACCGCCGAAGCGGCGCATCCGGCGCAGCAGCGACGGCGAGGAGTGCTGGAAGGAGAGGTCGAAGTACGGCGCCACCCCGTCGGTCGCGGCGATGACCTCCAGCAGACCCGGACGGAGCTCGGCCGGCTGGAGGTAGGCGACCCGCACCCGCGCGACGCCCTCGATCGCGGTCAGCTGCGGCAGCAGCTTCTCCAGCGAGCGCAGGTCGCCGAGGTCCTTGCCGTAGGAGGTGGAGTTCTCGCTGACCAGCACCAGCTCGGTGACGCCCTGGCCGGCCAGCCAGGCCGCCTCGGACAGCACCTCGGCCGGCGGCCGGGAGACGAAGGCGCCGCGGAAGGCCGGGATGGCGCAGAAGGCGCAGCGCCGATCGCACCCGGAGGCGAGCTTCAGCGCGGCCGACGGCCCCGAGGCCAGCCGGCGACGGCGCAGCCAGTCGTGCCCGGGGATCGCCGGGCCTGCGGCGGCGTCCGTCCGGCCCCCGGCGCCGGCCAGCACCGCCGAGCGCTCCACGGGGCTGATCGGGAGCAGCGTGCGGCGGTCCCGCGGCGTGTGGGGCACGAGGGGGCGGCCGGTGAGGACGTCGTCGAGGCGGCCCCCGATCTCGGCGTAGTCGTCGAAGCCGAGGACGGTGGCCTCGGGCAGCGCGTCGGCGAGCTCGGAGCCGTAGCGCTCGGCCATGCAGCCGACCGCGACGACGGAGGCACCGGAGTCGGTCGCGGCGAGGATCGCGTCGACGGAGTCCTTCTTGGCCGTCTCGATGAACCCGCAGGTGTTGACGAGCACCGCATCGGCGCCCTCGGCGTCCTCGACCAGCTGGTAGCCCTCCGCGGCGAGCCGGCCGGCCAGCTCCTCGGAGTCGACCTCGTTGCGCGCGCACCCGAGGGTCACCACGGCCACGGTCCGGGCAGGGCTGGGCGTGGCTGTCACCCGGCCATCGTAGTCCGGCCCCGGGGCAGGGTCCCGCCGCGAGCCTGCGAGTGGCGGGGGGCAGCGGGGTCCTTCATCACGATCCGCCGCGGAGGGTGAACAGCGTCGCCTCGAGCTCGTCGGGCTTGACCAGCACGTCGCGGGCCTTGGAGCCCTCGGACGGCCCGACGATGCCGCGGCTCTCCATCAGGTCCATGAGCCGGCCGGCCTTGGCGAAGCCGACCCGCAGCTTGCGCTGGAGCATCGACGTCGACCCGAACTGGCTCGTGACGATGAGCTCCACGGCCTGCAGCAGCAGGTCGAGGTCGCCGCCGATGTCCTCGTCGATCTCCTTCTGCTCGCCCCCGGCGCTGCCCGCGGAGAAGACCTCCTCGCGGTACTCCGGCTCGGCCTGGCGCTTGGTGAACTCGACGACCGCCTCGATCTCGGCGTCGGTGACGAAGGCGCCCTGCACGCGCATCGGCTTGCCTGCGCCGATGGGCATGAAGAGGGCGTCACCCATGCCGATGAGCTTCTCGGCGCCCGGCTGGTCGAGGATGACCCGGCTGTCGGTCAGGCTGGAGGTGGAGAACGCCAGCCGCGAGGGCACGTTGGCCTTGATCAGGCCGGTGACGACGTCGACCGAGGGGCGCTGCGTCGCGAGGATCAGGTGGATGCCGGCCGCACGCGCCTTCTGCGTGATCCGGACGATGTGCTCCTCGACGTCCCGCGGGGCCACCATCATCAGGTCGGCGAGCTCGTCGACGATCGCCAGGATGTACGGATAGGGCCGGTATACCCGCTCGCTGCCGGGGGGCGCGGTGATCTCGCCCTTCTCGACCTTGCGGTTGAAGTCGTCGATGTGCCGCACGCCGGTGGACTTCATGTCCTGGTAGCGCTGCTCCATCTCCTCGACCAGCCAGGCCAGCGCGGTGGCCGCCTTCTTCGGGTCGGTGATGATCGGCGTGATCAGGTGCGGGATGCCGTCGTACGGCGTGAGCTCGACCATCTTCGGGTCGACCAGGATCATCCGCAGCTGGTCGGGGGTGGCCCGCAGCAGCAGCGAGGTCAGGATCGAGTTGACGCAGCTGGACTTACCCGCACCGGTCGCACCGGCGACCAGCAGGTGCGGCATCTTCGCCAGGTTGGCGCAGACGAAGCCGCCCTCGATGTCCTTGCCGAGCCCGACCAGCATCGGGTGCGGGTCCTGCTTGGCCGCCTGCGAGCGCATGACGTCGCCCAGGCTGACCTTCTCGCGGTCGGTGTTGGGCACCTCGATGCCCACCGCGGACTTGCCCGGGATCGGGGCGAGGATGCGGATGTTGTCGTTGGCCACCGCGTAGGCCATGTTCTTGGTCAGCTGCGTGATCTTCTCGACCTTGACGCCCTGACCGAGCTCGACCTCGTAGCGGGTGACCGTCGGTCCACGGGTGAACCCGGTGACGGCGGCGTCGATGTTGAACTGGTCGAGCACCCCGCTGATGGCCTCGATGGCGACGTCGTTGGCCTTCGACCGCGCCCGCGGCGGGTCCCCCGCCCGCAGCATGGACAGCGCCGGCAGCACGTAGTCGCCCTCGACCGGCTGGATGGACAGCTGCTCGGGCTCGGTGATCGGCGGCAGGTCCTCGGGCGGGGAGGTGCGGTCCTCGACCGGCCGCCGCACGGTCGGCGGTACCGGCGGCGGGGGGGCCAGCACGGTGTGCTCGGGGTCGGTGGTGCGGGTCGCCTCCGGCGCCTCCGCGTAGGCCCCGTGGTCGATGGGCCCGGTGGTGAGCAGGTCCTCCGACAGCGAGCTGCGGCGCCGGCGCCCCTTGGGCGCGGGCTCCTCGTCGTCCTCGTCGTAGTCGTCGGCGTCGTGGTCCTCGTCGTAGTCGTCGCGGCCCAGCAGCCGATCGGTGAGCTCGCGGACCCGTTCGGGGATCTGGTGGACCGGCGTCGCGGTGATCACGAGCAGGCCGAAGAAGGCGAGCAGCCCGAGCAGCACGACGGTGACCGCGGCACCGACACCGGCCACCAGCGGCGTGCCGACGGCCCAGCCGACCATCCCACCGGACCCGGGTTCGCCCGCTTCCGGCACTGCGGGGGTACCGAGGACGTGCGCGATGCCCAGCACCGACGCGACGGCGCACAGCCAGCCGATCGCCAGTCGGCCGCGCGCCTCCGGACGAGGGCCGCGGCGCAGCAGCCGCAGGGCGGCGAAGAAGAGGACGACGGGCAGCACCATCACCAGCGAGCCGACGACCCAGCGCACCCCGTCGGTGAGGGCGGCCCCGACCGGGCCGATGCCGTTGCTCCATGCGGCGGCCCCGAGCACGATCGCCAGACCGAGGACGGCGAGTCCCACCCCGTCGCGCCGGTGCTCGGGGGCGAGCGGCTCCGCCTCCTCCGGCCGGGCGACGGACCGGGCCAGACCGCCCGCGCCGCGGGCGAGCAGGTTCCAGCCCCCGCTGGCGATCCGCCAGACCGAGCCACCGGACGACGGCTTCTTCCGGGCGGGCTGCCGCCGGTTGGGCGCCCGCTTGGTGGCGGGCCGCTTCTTGCTCGCCGCCGTCGAGCCCGAGCGGCTGCGGGTCGCGGCCGGCCGGCGGTTCGGCGTGGTGCGGGCAGGCATGCGTCAGACCGTAAGCCCGGGGCGGGTTCCCGGCGGGCAGGCCGGACGTCGTGTCCCGCGCACCGCCATCCCATAACGTCACACGCATGAGCACCCCGCTCCCCCACGGCAGCTGGCCCACCCCCGTCACCTCCGAGCTCGTCGTGCGGGCGGCGGCCCGTCTCGGGGAGGTGGTCGTGGACGGGGACGACGTCTGGTGGGCCGAGTCGCGACCGGCCGAGGGCGGCCGCACCGCGCTCGTGCGGCGATCCCCCGACGGCGTGGTCACCGACGCCCTGCCGGCGCCCTGGAACGCCCGCACCCGGGTGCACGAGTACGGCGGCGGCGCCTGGACGGTGTCCGACGGCGTCCTGTGGTTCACGGAGTTCTCGGACCAGCGGCTGTACCGACTGGCGCCCGGCGACGGTTCGCCCGTCGCGGTGACCCCGGAGCCGGCCGTTCCGTCCGGCGTCCGGCACGCGGACCTCGCCGTGGTCGCGGACGGCGTGCTCGCGGTGCGGGAGACGCACACCGCCTCCGGCGCAGCGGCCGACGTGGTGAACGAGATCGTGCTGGTGCGCCCGGACGGGGCGACGGAGGTGCTCGTCTCCGGTCCCGACTTCGTCTCCGACCCGCGGCCGGGCCCTGACGGGGTCACGCTGGCATGGCTGCAGTGGGACCACCCGGACATGCCGTGGGACGCGGCGCAGCTGGTCGTCCGGTCGGGTGACGGTAACGAGACTGTCGTCGCCGGCGGTCCTGGCGAGTCCGTCGTCCAGCCGACGTGGAGCCCCGACGGCACCCTGTGGTTCCTGTGCGACCGCACCGACGTCTGGTCCCTCTACCGCCGGCGTCCCGGCGGGGCACCGGACCTCGTGCTCGACGCCGGGAGCGACATCGCCGGGCCGCAGTGGGTGTTCGGTCAGTCGCGCTACGCCCTGCTGGCCGACGGGAGGGTCGTCCTGGCCTACGGCCGGGCCGGGCGCGACCGCCTGGCGGTACTGAGCCCCGGCGCGGAGCCCCGGGAGCTCGACCTCCCCTACGGCACGTTCCGGTACCTGACCGCGCAGGGCACCTCGGTGGTCTGCGTCGCCGGCGGCCCGGCGAGCGAGCCGGTGGTCCTGCGGGTCGACGTCGACAACGGCGCGGCGGAGGTGCTGCGCCCGGCGCGGGACCTGGAGCTGGACCCGGCCTGGTTCTCCCGGCCCGAGCACGTCACCTTCCCGACCGAGGACCGCGGCACGGGGATCGGCGTCGCCCACGCCCAGGTCTACCCGCCGGCGAACCCGGAGGTGACGCCCCCGGAGGGGAGCCTCCCGCCGCTGGTGGTCGTCGTCCACGGTGGCCCTACCGCGGCCGCCGTCCCGGTGCTGAACCTGGAGATCCAGTACTGGACCTCCCGCGGGTTCTGCGTCGCCGACGTCGACTACCGCGGCTCGGTGGGCTACGGCCGCCGCTTCCGCGACGCGCTGCAGGGCCGGTGGGGCGTCGTCGACCTCGACGACGTCGTCGCGTGCGCGCGCTTCCTCGCCGACGCCGGCCGGGTCGATCCCGCCCGGATGGCGATCCGCGGCGGGTCGGCCGGGGGCTACACCACGCTGGCCGCGCTCTCCATGCGCCCGGGGGTCTTCACCGCCGGGGCGAGCCACTACGGCGTCGCCGACCTGGGCGCGCTGGCCGCCGAGACGCACAAGTTCGAGTCCCGCTACCTCGACGGCCTGGTCGCGCCGTGGCCCGAGGGCGCCGACGTCTACGCCGAGCGCTCACCGATCAACCACGTCGACACCCTCGACACCCCGCTGGCGGTGTTCCAGGGCGACGAGGACGCCGTCGTGCCGCCGTCGCAGGCCGAGGCGATCGTCGCGGCGCTGCGCGACAAAGCGGTGCCGCACGCCTACCTGCTGTTCCCCGGCGAGCAGCACGGCTTCCGCAAGGCGGAGAACATCCGCGCCGCGCTGGACGGGGAGCTCTCCTTCTACGCGCAGGTCTGGGGGTTCGACCTGCCGCCGGGCGAGGCGATCGAGCCGATCGCGGTCGTGCGGGGATGACCGGCGTCGTCCGGGCGGCCGTGCACGCCGACCTGGCCGCGCTCCAGGACGTCGAGCGCGCCGCCGGCCGCCCGTTCGCCGACCTCGGCATGAGCCTGGTGGCGGAGGACGATCCCCCGTCGCTGGAGACGCTGCGGGAGTACGCGGACGCGGGCCGCGCCTGGGTCCGCACGGACGACGACGGCCGGCCGGTGGCCTATCTCCTCGCCGACGAGGTCGACGGTTGCGCCCACGTCGAGCAGGTGAGCGTGCACCCGGAGCACGCCGGCCGCCGCCTCGGTCAGGAGCTCCTCGCCCGCCTGGAGGAGTGGGCGAAGGATCGGGACCTACCGGCGATCACGCTCACCACCTACGTCGACGTCCCGTGGAACGGCCCTCACTACCGGCGGCAGGGGTTCCGGTTCCTGTCGGACGCCGAGCTCACGCACGGCCTGCGGCGCATCCGCCGGGCGGAGGCAGCTCGCGGCCTCGACCGCTGGCCGAGGGCCGCCATGCGGCGGGAGCTCAGACCTCCAGCACCGTCGGGATGATCATCGGCCGGCGGCGGTGCTTGTCCGACACCCACTTGCCGACCGTGCGCCGGATGATCTGCGACAGGCGGTGGGCGTCCACGTCGTCGTCGGCGAGCGCCCGCTTGAGGTTGTCCTCGACCAGGGCCAGCACCTCGTCGAAGGCCGACGGGTCGTCGGAGAAGCCACGGGTGGACAGGTGCACCGGCCGCACGATGGTGCGCGTGGACGGCTCGATCACCACGGTCAGGGAGACGAACCCCTCGTCGCCGAGGATGCGGCGGGCCTGCAACGACTCCTCGCCGACGTCACCCACGTTGAGCCCGTCGACGTAGACGTCGCCGATCGGCACCGAGCCGACGATCGAGGCCTTGCCGTCGAGGAGGTCCACGACGACGCCGTCCTCGGCCAGCAGGATCCGGTCGGCGGCCATGCCGGTCTCCTCGGCGAGCTTGGCGTGCGCCCGCAGGTGCCGCCACTCCCCGTGCACCGGCATGAGGTACTTCGGCTTGGCGACGTTGAGCAGGGTGCGCAGTTCGCCGGCGGGGGCGTGCCCGGAGACGTGCACCCGCGCCGTCTCCTTGTGCACCACGGTGGCGCCCAGCCGGGCCAGCCCGTTGATCACCTTGTAGACGGCGGTCTCGTTGCCGGGCACGAGCGACGAGGCCAGGACGACGGTGTCCCCGGCCTCGATGGTGACCTGGTGGTGCTCGCCGCGCGCCATCCTGCCCAGCGCCGACAGCGGCTCCCCCTGCGAGCCGGTGCTGACCAGCACGACCTGCTCGGGCGGCATCTTCGCGGCGTCGTCCAGCGAGACCATGAGGCCCGGCGCCACTCGCAGCAGCCCCAGGTCGCGGGCGACGCCCATGTTGCGGACCATCGAGCGGCCCACCAGCGCCACCTTTCGGCCGTGCTTGTCCGCGCAGTCGAGCACCTGCTGGATGCGGTGCACGTGGCTGGCGAAGCTGGAGACGATGAGCCGCTGCGAGGCGCGCGCGAAGACGTCGTCGAGCACCGGCCCGATGGACCGCTCGGGGGTGACGAAGCCGGGCACCTCGGCGTTGGTGGAGTCGGCCAGCAGCAGGTCGATGCCCTCGACGCCCAGCCGGGCGAACGCCCCCAGGTCGGTCAGCACCCCGTCGAGGGGCAGCTGGTCCATCTTGAAGTCACCGGTGTGCACGAGCAGGCCCGCCGGCGTGCTCACGGCGACGGCGAGCGCGTCGGGGATCGAATGGTTCACCGAGATGAACTCGCAGTGGAACGGCCCGGCGACGTGGTCGTCGCCGGCGGCGACCTCGACCAGGGTCGCGTCCAGCCGGTGCTCGCGGAGCTTGGCGGCCACCAGCGCCAGCGTGAAGCGGGAGCCCACCAGCGGGATGTCCTCGCGCAGCCGCAGCAGGTACGGGATCGCACCGATGTGGTCCTCGTGCCCGTGCGTGAGGACCACCGCGGCGATGTCGTCGAGGCGGTGCTCGATCACGCCGAAGTCCGGCAGGATCAGGTCGACGCCGGGCTGCTCCGCCTCCGGGAACAGCACGCCGCAGTCGATGACGAGCAGCGTGCCGTCGAACTCCAGCACGGCCATGTTCCGGCCGATCTCGCCGAGACCGCCCAGCGCCATCACCCGCAGCCCGCCCTCCGGCAGCGGCGGGGGCGCCTTGAGGTCCAGGTGGGGCTGGGTGGCCTGTCCGCTCACGACGTCGTCGCCTCTCGGAGCTGGACCCCGCCGGCGGCGAGGTCGGCGCGCAGCTGCGCGATCTGTTCGGGGGTGGCGTCGACCAGGGGCGGCCGCACGGGGCCGGCCGGGAGGCCGAACTCGCGCAGCGCCGCCTTGGCGAGGATGACGCCCTGGGTGCGGAAGATGCCGGTGTAGACCGGCAGCAGGCTGTCGTTGATCTCGCGGGCCTTGACCAGGTCACCGCCCTCGACGGCGGCGACGAGCTCGGCCAGGCGGGGCCCGACGACGTGGCTGACGACGCTGACCATGCCGACGCCGCCCAGGGCGAGGATCGGCAGGTTCAGCATGTCCTCGCCGCTGTAGTAGGCGAGGTCGGTGCGCGCCATCGTCCAGGCCATGGCACCGAAGTCGCCCTTGGCGTCCTTCACCGCGACGATCCGCGGGTGCTCCGCGGCGCGCACGAGCGTCTCCACCTCGATGGGCATCCCGGTGCGGACGGGGATGTCGTACAGCATCACCGGCAGGTCGGTGCTGTCGGCGACCGAGGTGAAGTGGCGGAGCAGACCGGCTTGGGGGGGCCGGTTGTAGTACGGCGTCACGACCAGCAGGCCGTGGACGCCGAGCTCCGCGGCCGCGCGCGCCTTCTCGATCGAGTGCGCGGTGTCGTACGTCCCGACGCCGGCGACGACCGTGGCCCGGTCACCGACGGCGTCCAGCACCACCTCGAGGACGGCGCGCTGCTCGGCGTCGCTGATCGTCGGCGACTCACCCGTCGTCCCGAAGACGACCAGCCCGTCGTTCCCACCCCGGTCGACCAGGTGCGCGGCCAGCTCCTGGGCCCCGGCCAGGTCGATCGACCCGTCCTCGGCCAGCGGGGTGACCATCGCCGTGAGGAGGCGCCCGAACGGCCGGGCGGGGTCGGTGGTCATGGGGAGAATCTACCCAGCGGAGGGAACCGATCCCCTCACGTACTCCGACACCGCGAAGCGCAGGCCGTCCGACGCCGACACCGACCAGCCCTCGGCCGGCGTGCGCGCGGTGCGGACCCACCCCCCGTCCAGCGCCGGCGCCCAGGTGTCGCCGTCGACGGCGACGTCGACGTCGGTGACCACCACCCGGTCGGCGTGCGGCAGGAACGCGGCGTAGACCTCTCCCCCGCCGATCACCCAGCACGCCGGGTGCTCGGCCAGCACCTGGGCGACCGAGTGCGCGACCAGCGCCCCCTCGGCCGACCACCGGGGATCCGACGTCAGCACGACGTTGACCCGGTTCGGCAGCGGGCGGAAGCGCTCCGGCAACGACTCCCACGTGCGCCGGCCCATCACCACCGTCGACCCGGTGGTCAGCCGGCGGAAGAGCGCGAGGTCCTCGGGCAGGTGCCAGGGCAGGCCGCCGTCGGCACCGATGACGCCACCCCGCGCCTGCGCCCAGATCAGCGCCACGCCGCTCCGCCCGGCTGGCGAGCTCGCCGGGCCGGTCACACCGCCACGGCCGCCCGGATCGCGGGGTGGTGGCGGTAGTCCCGCACCGTGAAGTGCTCGTAGCCGTAGTCGAACAGCGTGGGCGCCGGCGCGAGCTCCAGTGTCGGGAAGGGCAGCACCTCCCGGGAGAGCTGCTCGGTCACCTGGTCGACGTGGTTGTTGTAGATGTGGCAGTCACCCCCGACCCAGATGAACTCGCCGGGCTCCAGCCCGACCTGGGCGGCGATCATCCGGGTGAGCAGCGCGTAGCTCGCGATGTTGAACGGCACGCCGAGGAACATGTCGGCGCTGCGCTGGTAGAGCTGGCAGGAGAGCTTGCCGTCGGCCACGTAGAACTGGAAGAACGCGTGGCAGGGGGCCAGCGCCATCTCGGGCAGGGCGGCGACGTTCCAGGCCGAGACGATCATCCGGCGGGAGTCGGGGTCCGTGCGCAGCGTGTCGAGCAGGTTCGCGATCTGGTCGACGTGCCCGCCGTCGGGGGTGGGCCACGACCGCCACTGCACGCCGTAGACGGGGCCGAGCTCGCCGTCCGGGGACGCCCACTCGTCCCAGATGGTGACGCCGTTCTCGCGCAGCCAGCTCACGTTGCTGTCGCCGCGCAGGAACCAGAGCAGCTCGACGGCGATCGACCGGAAGTGCACCTTCTTCGTCGTCACCAGCGGGAAGGTCTCCGACAGGTCGTAGCGCAGCCGCTCGCCGAACAGGCTCACCGTCCCCGTCCCGGTCCGGTCCGCCTTCGGCGTCCCCTGCGCCAGGATGCGCCGCAGGAGGTCCTCGTACTGGGTGTCGATCGGTGCTGCCACGACCCCGAGCCTACGGCGGCCCGCCTCCACCGGGCCGCGGCCCGGGAACACCCGCCCCAGCCGTCGCGCGGGGCTCAGCCCTCGGTGACGAAGGGGCTCGCCGCGACCTCGGTGCCGTCGCCGAGCCGGCTGATCCGGAAGTCGCCGAAGACGTTGGCGGCCACGCGCTGGAGCTCGCGCAGGCAGGCGATCGCCAGCTCGCGGAGCTCGACGTCGGCGTGCTCGCTGGCCCGCACGGCCACGAAGTGCCGCCAGGCCCGGTAGTTGCCGGTGACGACGATGCGGGTCTCGGTGGCGTTGGGCAGCACCGCGCGGGCCGCCTGGCGGGCCTGCCTGCGGCGCAGCGTCGCGGAAGGGGCGTCGGCGACCCGCTCCTCCAGCCCCTGGAGCAGCGCACCGTACGCGGCGACGGCGGCCTCGGTGGCGGCGAGGAACCGTGCGTGCAGCTCGGGGTCCTCGGCGATCACGGCCGGCTCGACGACGGCCGCGCCGTCCTCGGGGACGTACCGCTGGGAGAGCTGGCTGTAGGAGAACTGCCGGTGCCGCACCAGCTCGTGGGTGAGCGAGCGGGAGACCCCGGTGAGGTACATGCTCACCGTTCCGTGCTCCAGCACCGAGAGGTGCCCGACCTCCAGGATGTGCCGCAGGTAGCCGGCGTTGGTGGCGGTGGTCGGGTTCGGCTTGTCCCACGCCTGGTAGCAGGCCCGCCCGGCGAACTCGGCGAGCGCCTGACCGCCGTCGGCGTCGGTCTCCCACGGCACGTCCGCCGGCGCGGTGAACTGCGTCTGCGCGACGACCTGGACCCGGAGCGGCGCGATCTCTGGCACCCGTCGAGCCTACGGCGGCCGGGCGGGCAGACTGGCGGTGTGGAGTGGTGGCGTCCGTTGCTCGCCGTGGCCGGCGGGTTCCTGCTGGTCTGGCTGGTGCTGCTCGCCGCCCTGTGGCGCACCCGGCCCGACGGGCTGACCGTCCGAGACGGCCTGCGCCTGCTCCCCGACGTCGTGCGGCTGGTGCGCCGGCTGGCCGCCGACCGCACCCTGCCCGCGGCGCTGCGTGTGCGGCTCTGGCTGCTGCTGGCCTACCTGCTCTCGCCGGTGGACCTCGTGCCCGACGTCGTGCCGGTCCTCGGCCAGGCCGACGACATCGTGGTCGTGGCCTGGGCGCTGCGCTCGGTGGTGCGCCGCGCCGGCGACGACGCCCTCGTGCGGCACTGGCCCGGGGAGCCGGCGGGGCTGCAGGTGGTGCGCCGGCTCGCCGGCCTCAGGCCGGGAGCGGCGGGGCCCCCAGCGCACGGCTGAGGTCGGGCCACAGGTCCCCCCGCTGGACGACGGCGACGTCGTCCAACGCCATCCACCCGGCCATCAGCCGCAGTTCGTCGGCGAGCTCGGCGGCGACCGCAGCGTGCTCCACGCCGGCCTCGGCGTGCGCCGCCTGCACGCGCAGGACGCCGGCCTTCCGGTCCGCCTTGAGGTCGACGCGAGCCACCAGCCGGTCGCCCAGCAGGAAGGGCAGCACGTAGTAGCCGTGCACCCGCTGCTGCGCCGGTGTGTAGATCTCCAGCCGGTAGCGGAAGCCGAAGATCCGCTCGACCCGTGGCCGCTCCCACACCAGGGAGTCGAACGGGCTGAGCAGCGCCCGCGCCCGGATCCACCGAGGACGGCGGGCCGCGGGGTCCAGCCAGGCCGGGCGCCCCCAGCCGGCCACCTCGACCGGAAGGAGCTCACCGGCGTCGGCCAGCTCGCCGATCGCCGTCCTGGCGTCGGCCGGGGTGAGGCGGAAGTAGTCGCGCAGGTCGGTCTCGGTGGCGACGCCGAGCGCCCGCGAGGCGGTGCGGACGAGCTCCCGCACGGCGTCGGGCCGCTCCGGGGTGGGGGCGGCGAGGACGGCGGAGGGCAGGACGCGCTCCGGCAGGTCGTAGACGCGCTCGAACCCCGCCGTCCGGCGGGCGGCGGTGAGCGCGCCGGTGAAGAAGAGGTACTCCAGCGCGGCTTTGCCCGCGTGCCAGTTCCACATGCTGCCCGGCCGGTTGGGCCGCTCCTCCTGCAGCTCGCCGGCGCGGAGCGGGCCGTCGCGACGCACCCGCTCGAGCAACGCCGCCACGTACTCGGGTCGCTCCCGGTGCACCCGGGTCATGCTGCCCCAGGCCTCCCGCTGGACGGCCGCCATGCGCCAGCGCAGGAAGGGCTGCAGCCGTACGGGGAGGAACGACGCCTCGTGCGCCCAGTACTCGAACAGGTCGTGCCGCCGGTTCGCCAACCCGTCGAGCGCCTCGCGCGGATAGGGCCCCAACCGGCTGAACGCCGGCAGGTAGTGCGAGCGGGAGAGCACATTGACCGAGTCGATCTGGACGACGGCCAGCCGCTCGGTGAGCCGCCGCAGCTGCCGTGTCCCGACGGCGGCGACCGGCCGCGGCTCGGCGAAGCCCTGGGCGGCCAGGGCGATCCGCCTCGCCAGCGCGGCGGGCAACCGTTCGACGGAGGTCACGCCCGAGGATCCTGCCCGCCCGGTACGACACCCGCCGCTCCGGCCACCGGACCTACGCTGCCCGGGTGACCTCGCTCCCGTTCCCCCGCCGCACGGGCTCCGCCGACGTGTCGGTCCGACCGGCCCGACCGGACGACGCCGCCGCCATCGCCCGGGTGCAGGGCGTCACCTGGCGGACCGCGTACCGCGCGCTGCTGCCGCCGGAGGTCCTCGACAGCTGGGACGAGGCGGCCGTCACGGCGTCCTGGCGGTCGGCCGTCGCCAGCCCGCCCTCGACCCGGCACCGGGTGCTGGTCGCCGTCGAGCGGGAGGCGGTCGTGGGCTTCGCCGCCGTGACGCCCGGGGACGACGCCGCCGAGATCACCACGCTGCTGGTCGAGCCCCGGTGGGGACGGCGCGGCCACGGCAGCCGCCTGCTGGCCGCGGTCACCGACCTCGCCGCTGCCGACCGCACCGCCCGGCTCCAGGTGTGGCTCGCGGAATCCGACCGGGCGTCCGCCGACTTCTACGCATCGGCGGGTTGGGCGCCCGACGGGTGGGCGCGCACGCTGGACACCGGGGCAGCACCTCTGCGGGAGCTGCGCTGGCACGTCGCGCTGGACGACGAGGACATGGACCGATGACCTTCGACGGTTTCCCGGACGAGGGACTGGTCTTCTACGAGGGGCTCGAGGCCGACAACAGCAAGGCCTACTGGACCGCGCACCGCGCCGACTACGACGCCCACGTCCGCGCACCGATGACCGCGCTGGTCGAGGAGCTGGCGCCCGAGTTCGGGACGGTGAAGGTCTTCCGCCCGTACCGCGACGTCCGGTTCAGCCACGACAAGACCCCCTACAAGACCCACCAGGGCGCCGTCGTCAACCCGGAGGGGCGCGGCGCGGGCGCCTGGTACGTCCAGATCTCCGCCGACGGGCTGTCCGTCTCGGGCGGCGCCTGGCGCCTGGAGTCCGACCAGGTGGCGAGGTACCGGCGGGCGGTGGCCGACCCGGTGCAGGGGCCCCGCCTGGAGGCCGAGGTGTCCCGCCTGCGCACCGCCGGCTGGGAGATCGAGGGTGACCGCCTGGTGCGGGTCCCGGCCGGGTACTCGGCTGCGGATCCCCGCATCGAGCTGCTCAGGCACAAGGCGCTGCACGCCACCCGCCGGTGGACGCCGGAGGACTGGCTGCACACCCGGGAGGCCGTCGACCGGGTTCGCGCCGCCTGGCGGGATCTGGGCCGGCTGAACGCGTGGCTCGCCGACAACGTCGGCGCCACCACGAAGGAGCCCCGCCCCCGGCGATGACCCGGGCAGGCGACCGGTGACCCGCCGCCCCTGCCGGCTCCTCCGCGACGTGCGGAGAGGCGCCGTGAGCGGGCACCGTGCGATGCCGACCGAGCTGGGGGAACGACGAAGGGGCCCCAGCACGAATGCTGGGGCCCCTTCGGGAATGGTTGTCCGGCGGCGTCCTACTCTCCCACCCCGTCTCCAGGGCAGTACCATCGGCGCTGA
>NZ_JBJHAT010000040.1:0-31670 GCF_054051175.1 Blastococcus sp. SYSU DS0753
CCGGTGGGGGCAGCTGGGCTGGGAGCTGGGGTACTACGGCTATCCGGTGACCGATGCCCGCTGCGGGCTGCGCAACGGTGGGTGTCTGCAGCACTTCCAGGGTGGGTCGATCTACTGGACGCCGTTCACCGGTGCCCAGGCGATCGACGGAGCCATCCGCGCCCGGTGGGGGCAGCTGGGCTGGGAGAACGGGTACCTCGGCTACCCGGTCGCCCCGGCGGTCCGCGCGCCCGACGGCGACGCATGGCAGCGGTTCCAGGGCGGGACCCTGCACTGGTCGATGCGGACCGGGCAGGTGCGGGCCTCCTGAGCCGGACGTGATCGGGGCCCGTCACCAGCTGGTAACGGGCCCCGATCGACGCGCGGCCCTACTCGGCGTCGGCGATGGTGCAGATGACCGCGCCGCTCGTGACCGAGGCGCCGACCTCGGCCGCCAGGCCGGAGATCGTGCCGGCCTTGTGCGCCGTGATCGGCTGCTCCATCTTCATCGCCTCGAGGACGACGACCAGGTCACCGGCCTCGACGGTGGCGCCGTCCTCGACGGCGACCTTGACGATGGTGCCCTGCATCGGCGAGGTGAGGGAGTCACCGGAGGCAGCGGCACCGCCACCCCCGCCGCCGCGCTTGCGGGGCTTGGCCGCCGCGCCGGGCGCCGCGCCGCCACCGCCGGCGGCGAGCCCGGCGGGCAGGGACACCTCGAGCCGCCGGCCGCCGACCTCCACGACGACGGTCTGCCGCGGCGCCTCCTCGTCCTGCTCGGCCGGGACGGCGTCGTAGGGCGGGACCTGGTTGTCCCACTCGGTCTCGATCCAGCGGGTGTGCACCGTGAACGGCTCGCTGGTGAACGCCTTGTCGCGCACCACGGCCCGGTGGAACGGGATGACCGTGGGCATGCCCTCGACCACCAGCTCGTCCAGCGCGCGGCGGGCCCGCTGCAGGGCCTCCTCGCGGGTGGCGCCGGTGACGATCAGCTTCGCCAGCATCGAGTCGAACGCGCCGGCGACCTCGCCGCCGGTCTCGACGCCGGAGTCCCAGCGCACACCGGGGCCCTGCGGGATCTCCAGCCGGTCCACCGGGCCCGGGGCCGGCATGAAGTTGCGGCCGGCGTCCTCGGCGTTGATCCGGAACTCGATGCTGTGACCCCGCGGCTCGGGGTCCTCGGTGATCTCCAGCGGCAGGCCCTCGGCGATGCGGAACTGCTGGCGCACCAGGTCGATGCCGCTGGTCTCCTCGGAGACCGGGTGCTCCACCTGCAGCCGGGTGTTCACCTCGAGGAAGGAGATCGAGCCGTCGGCGCCGACCAGGTACTCCACGGTGCCGGCACCGTGGTAGCCGGCCTCCTTGCAGATGGCCTTGGCCGACTCGTGGATCCGGGCGCGCTGGTCGTCGGTGAGGAACGGCGCGGGCGCCTCCTCGACCAGCTTCTGGTTGCGCCGCTGCAGCGAGCAGTCGCGGGTGCCGACGACGATCACGTTGCCGTGGGTGTCGGCGAGCACCTGCGCCTCGACGTGCCGCGGCTTGTCCAGGAATCGCTCGACGAAGCACTCGCCGCGGCCGAAGGCGGCGACCGCCTCGCGAACCGCCGAGTCGAACAGCTCCGGGATCTCCTCCATCGTGCGGGCGACCTTCAGCCCGCGGCCACCGCCACCGAAGGCCGCCTTGATGGCGACCGGGAGACCGTGCGCTTGCGCGAAGGCCACGACCTCGTCGGCGCCCCCGACCGGGTCCTTGGTCCCGGGCACCAGCGGGGCGCCGGCCTTGGTGGCGATGTGCCGGGCGGCGACCTTGTCGCCGAGGTCGACGATCGCCTGCGGCGACGGGCCGATCCAGGTCAGCCCCGCGTCGAGGACGGCCTGGGCGAAGTCGGCGTTCTCGGAGAGGAAGCCGTAGCCGGGGTGGATCGCGTCGGCCCCGGACTGCCGGGCCGCGTCGAGGATCTTCTCGATCACCAGGTAGGAGTCGCCCGGGGTGGTGCCGCCGAGCGCGAAGGCCTCGTCAGCGACGCGTACGTGCAGCGCGTCGCGGTCGGGCTCGGCGTAGACCGCGACGCTGGTGAGACCCGCGTCCTTGCAGGCGCGGGCTACGCGGACCGCGATCTCGCCACGGTTGGCGATGAGAACCTTCTGCACCGGTGTTCTCCCTCTCGTTCGGACGGCTCGGACTGTAGCCAGCAGGCCGCGTCGCCTCCGCGGCAGGGCTGCAGACGTCCGGTACCGGTACCGGTCAGCGCGCGGTGAGCGATCCGGCGAGGCGGCGCGTCAAGCGCGCCATCCGCTGCGTTCGCTGCCGTACCCGCCGTCGGACCGGGTCCTGCTGTGCGTCGTCCGCGTCGGGGGCGACGGCCGCGGCCACCGGGGTGTCCACCGGCTCGGCGGACTCCGAGCCCGCGGCCGGGGCCGTCTCCGGGAGCGCCGCGGCGTCCTCCTCGCCCGGGTCCGGCGCGGCGCCGGTGGTCTCCGGCTCGGGCGCCGAGTGCGTGGGGATGAGCGCGACGATCGCGTCCAGGGCGGCATCGAGGATCTCCTCGGCCGTAGGTGCCGGCGCCTCGGCGGGCCCCGCCGGCGGCACCCGGAGCTCGTCGAGCTCCCCGACCACCTGGCAGCCGGCTGCGAGCAGCTCGTCCACCATCGCGGCGGCGCGGGCGACCACCCATGGCCGGGCGCTCGCGGGCACGGTCAGCGAGCCGGACGACGGGCGCTCGGCCAGGACGTCGACGGCCACGTGGTGGGTGATGCGGGCGGCGTAGATCGGCCAGTCGATGCCGTAGTCCAGCCGCTCGTTGAGCCGGCGGAGGAGCTCGGCCTCCGCCCGGCCCAGCGACTTGTTGCGCCGTCCGTCCGGCGGGGTGGCGAGGGCAGGGTCGACGCCGACCACCTGGGCGAAGCGCTGCCACAGGGCGGCGGGGTCGGCCCCCCGCGGCGGGACGGTGACCAGGTGCACCTGGGTGGCCGGGAGCTCCGCCCCCCACCGCTCCACGAGCGCCGGGAGGTCCTGGCGGAGCCACAGCGCCCGGCCGTACCAGGTGTCGCTCCAGGCCTCGGACCCCACGGTGGCGAGCCACTCGCCGAAGGGCAGGTAGTGCCGGTTCTTGACGTCCTCCTGCCAGACGGCGGGCAGCTGCCGGGCCAGGTCGCGAGCGGTGACGACCACGTGCACCTCGGCGAAGGAGAGGTCGGCGTGGACCCGCGCGATCGCCTCCGGGGGCAGGTCGCCGAAGAGCTCGTGGGAGATGACCGTGGTGCCCTCGTGCGCCCGCGCGGCCTCGACCAGCCGGTTCCAGGCCCCGTCCAGCGCGGGGTCGACCCAGCCGTTGAAGCCCTCCTGCTTCAGGTCCAGCGTGGCGTGGAAGTGCGCCTCGGGCACGTCGCCCGGGTAGAGGACCCCGGCGTCGGCCAGGGCCGCCCGGGAGTTCCAGAGCAGGTCCTGCAGGTAGGTCGTGCCGGACTTCGGTGTACCGACATGAACGATCACCCGGTGCGCACTCATGGTCACCATGGGTACCTGTCGCCGTCGGTGATCGCCATCCCGGAGTGCCATCCCTTCACACCTGTCACACGCGGCCCGGCGGTCAACGTCGCCAGAGGTCGGTGATGGTCAGCCCCCGCTTTCCCAGCTGGGTGCGCAGCACCGTCAGCGACAGCCCCACGACGGCCGCCGGGTCGCCCTCCACCCGACGGACGAACGGCGCGCCGAGCCCGTCGAGGGTGAACGCGCCGGCCACCGCGAGCGGCTCACCGGTGGCCAGGTAGGCCTCCACCTCCGGCGGGGTCGGGTCGGCGAAGTAGACGACGGTGGAGGCCACCGCGATGTCCCGGCTCACCACGGACCCGTCCCGGACGTCGAACAGGGCCTGACCGGTGTGCAGGACGCCGGAACGCCCGGCCATCCGCCGCCAGCGGTCGCGGGCCTCGGCGGCGTCGGCCGGCTTGCCCTGCGGCCTCCCGGCGAACTCCAGCAGCGAGTCCGCGCCGATCACCAGTGCGTCGGTCTCCCGCTTGGCGACGTCGGCCGCCTTGGCCGCGGCCAGCAGGGCGACGGTCTCGGCGACCCGGGGGGCGGAGTGCGCCGACTCGTCCACCTCGCTGACGACGACCTCGGGGGCGAGGCCGGCCTGGCGCAGCAGCGACAGCCGGGCCGGTGAGGCCGAGCCCAGGACCAGCCTGCGGTCGGCGCTCATGCCGGGCTCCCGGCCGCGCGCCACCCACCGGGGCCGGCCTGCAGCGGACGGCGGTGGGTGCGCCCGTAGGACGCCCACGCGCCGACCGGCGCGGGAGGCCGGCGGCGGGTGCGGCGCTGTGAGAGGGCGGCCACCACAACGGTGAGGGCGGCGAGTTCCGCGGGCGTCGGCTCACCCTTGACGACGCGCAGCAACGGAGGAAGGACCCCCTGCTCCCCACCACTCGCAGGCTCGCGGCGGGCACCCTGCAGGGGGCCGCCCTCATCGGTCGCCTTCACAGCGGGATGTTCCCGTGCTTCTTGGGCGGCAGCGTCTGGCGCTTGTTGGCCAGCACCCGCAGCGCCTTCGTCACCTGGACGCGGGTGTGCGACGGCGGGATCACGGCGTCCACGTACCCGCGGTCGGCGGCGATGTAGGGGTTGGCGAGCGTGTCCTCGTACTCCGCGATGAGCTCGGCGCGGCGGGCGTCGGGGTCCTCGGCGGCCGCGAGCTCCTTGCGGTAGAGGATCCCGACCGCGCCCTGCGCCCCGACCACGGCGATCTGCGCGGTGGGCCACGCCAGGTTCACGTCGGCGCCCAGGTGCTTGGAGCCCATGACGTCGTAGGCGCCGCCGTAGGCCTTGCGGGTGATGACCGTGACCTTCGGGACGGTGGCCTCCGCGTACGCATAGATCAGCTTGGCGCCGCGACGGATGATGCCCTCCCACTCCTGCGACGTGCCCGGGAGGAAGCCCGGCACGTCGACGAAGGTGAGCACCGGGATGTTGAAGGCGTCGCAGGTGCGCACGAACCGCGCGGCCTTCTCGCTGGCGTCGATGTCCAGCGTGCCGGCGAACTGGGTGGGCTGGTTGGCCACGACGCCGACCGGTCGGCCCTCGACCCGGCCGAAGCCGATGAGGATGTTCGGCGCGAACAGCGGCTGCACCTCGAGGAACTCGCCGTCGTCGAGCACGTGCTCGATGACCGCGTGCATGTCGTAGGGGGTGTTCGCCGAGTCGGGGATGAAGGTGTCGAGCTCCCGGTCCTCGTCGGTCAGCGCGTCCGGGAGGACGGTCTCGACCGGCGCCATCTCGACGGCCGGCAGCGGGTCGAGGTTGTTGCTCGGCAGGTAGGACAGCAGCGCCTTGACGTAGTCGAGCGCATCGTTCTCGTCCTCGGCCAGGTAGTGCGCGACGCCGGACTTCGTGTTGTGCGTGCGGGCGCCGCCGAGCTCCTCGAGCGTGACGTCCTCACCGGTGACCGTCTTCACCACGTCGGGGCCGGTGATGAACATCTGGCTGGTCTTGTCGACCATGACGACGAAGTCGGTGAGCGCGGGGGAGTAGACGTGCCCGCCCGCGGCCGGGCCCATGACCAGCGAGATCTGCGGGATCACGCCGGAGGCGTGCACGTTCCGCTGGAAGATCTCGCCGTAGAGGCCGAGGGAGACCACGCCCTCCTGGATGCGGGCGCCCCCGCCCTCGTTGATGCCGATGACCGGGCAGCCGTTCTTGATGGCGAAGTCCTGCACCTTGACGATCTTCTCGCCGTAGACCTCGCCGAGGCTGCCGCCGAAGACCGTGACGTCCTGGGAGAAGATCGCCACCGGGCGGCCGTCGACGGTGCCGTACCCGGTGACGACGCCGTCGCCGAACGGGCGCTTGTCGGCCATCCCGAAGTTCGTCGACCGGTGCCGGGCGAACTCGTCGAACTCGGTGAACGAGCCCGGGTCCAGCAGCGCCTCGATCCGCTCGCGGGCGGTCATCTTGCCGGCCGCGTGCTGCTTCTCGACCGCGCGCTCGGAGCCCGCGTGGACGGCCTCCTGCACCCGGCGCTCGAAGTCGGCGAGCTTCCCGGCGGTCGTGTGGATGTCGACGTCGTCGGGGACCTGCTCCCCGGCGCTCTCCAGTTCGGCGGCACTCACGCGTCCTCGTTCTCCTCGCTGGCGCTCGTCGGCCGCCGTGGCGGCGCTGCTGTGCACGGGGCGTGGCCGCGCATGCGGGGCCACGGGATCCGTAGCGTAGGGGAGCCGCTCGCCCCCTTCCTTCCGGAGTCCCGCCCACGGTGCGAGCGCGCACCCCGCGGCGGCGCGTGGCTACCGTCTCCTCCGTGCCCGACACACCTTCCTCGCGCTGGTCGGACCTCGAGCGTCCCGCGCTCGACGCCTCCGCGCTGCAGGCCGCCCTGACCCGCGACACCGCCCTGTGGCGCTCGGTCGAGGTGGTCGACGAGATCGGTTCGACCAATGCCGCGCTGGCCGCCGCGGCCGCGGACGGCGCCCCCGAGGGCACCGTGCTCGTGGCCGAGCACCAGGTCACCGGCCGCGGGCGGCTCGACCGGGTGTGGATGTCGCCGCCGCGCGCCGGCCTGACCGTCTCCTTCCTCCTCCGCCCGGACGTGCCCGCCGCCCGCCGTGGCTGGCTGCCGCTGCTGACCGGGGTGGCGCTGGCGGAGTCGGTGCGGGAGGTGGCCGGCGTGCTCTCGACCGTGAAGTGGCCCAACGACCTGCTCGCCCGGGACGGGCGCAAGCTGGCGGGCATCCTGGCCGAGTCGGTCGGTGGAGCAGGGCAGCCGTCCGGGGTCGTCGTCGGCGTGGGGCTGAACGTGTCGACGTCGGAGGCCGAGCTCCCCGGAACGGGTACGTCGCTGTCGGTCGTCACCGGCGCGACCGTGGACCGCGGCTCGGTGCTGCTGGGCTTCCTGCGGGCCGTCGAGCGGCGCTACCTGGGCTGGCGCGAGGCGCTGGGTGACCCGGTCGTCTCGGGTCTCGCCCGCGACTACCTGTCGTGGTCCTCGACGGTGGGCAGCACGGTCGAGGTGACGATGCCGGATGGGTCCGCGATGGTCGGCACCGCCCGTGCGATCGACTGGGACGGCCGGCTGGTCGTGGACACCCCCGAGGGACAGGTGGAGCTCGCCAGCGGCGACGTCCGGCACGTGCGGCGGGCCTGACCCGGTACGGCATCGCCGCCCCCGGCCCGGCTTCGGCGTCGAGCGCCGTCCGTGCGGACGCGCCGAGGGCGTCGATCGCCGGACCCGGGGCGGATCGGCGGCATCCTGGTGGGGTGCCGTACCCCGACAAGCTCCTCGCCGACGACGAAGAGGTCGTGCGGCACCTGCACCCGCACTGGCTGACGGTCTTCTGGCCGGTCGTGCTCTTCCTGCTCGTCGTCGGGGGTGCGTCGTTCGGTGCCGCGCTGGTCCCGCCCGGCCGGCAGCAGGGGATGATCCGGCTGGCGATCGTGGTGGTGGCGCTCCTCCTGCTGGTGTTCCTCGTGCTCGTGCCCCTGCTGCGCTGGCGGACGACGCACTACGTGGTCACCACCCACCGGCTGCTCTTCCGCGAGGGGATCCTCGCCCGCCGCGGCCGCGATCTCGGGCTCTCCCGGATCACCGACGTCTCCTACCGGCAGACGCTCTGGGAGCGGATCGTCCGATCCGGCACGCTCACCATCGAGACCGCCGGCGACAGCGGCCCCACCGTACTGCGGCAGATCCCCGACAGCGACGGGGTGCAGCAGCTGCTCAACGTCATGATCGAGGAGGACGCGGAGCGCCGGGCCCGGGAGAACGCCGGGTACGTCCGCGGCGAGGAGGGGTGGCCGCCGCCGGAGGGGTGGCGCTCCACCGAGATCCTCTGACGTCCACCGGATGTGACGGGTCCGTCACGGCGCGCCTCGGCGGTTCTGTCGTACCCCCTCCCTACCTTCTGCGGCTATGCGGCTGCTGCACACCTCCGACTGGCACATCGGCCGCACCCTGCACGGCACCGATCTGCTCGCCGAGCAGGAGGAGGTGCTGAGCGGGCTGGCCGCGGTGGTCGCGCAGGAAGGCGTCGACGTCGTCGTCGTCGCCGGTGACGTCTACGACCGGGCGGCGCCCTCGGCCGACGCCACCGCCGTGCTCGACCGGGTCGTCGGCCGGCTGCTGGCCACCGGGGCCCGCGTGGTGCTCACCCCCGGCAACCACGACTCCGCTCGCCGGTTGGGCACCTTCTCCGGTCTGCTCAGCGCCGCGGGCCTGCACGTGCGAGCGGCGACCCCGCGGCTGGACGAACCGGTGCTGCTGGCCGACGAGCACGGCGAGGTCGCGGTCTACGGCATCCCCTACCTGGAGCCCGAGGTGGCCCGGCACGAGCTCGGCGTCCCCGGCGCCCGTGGGCACGAGGCGGTGCTGCAGGAGGCGATGGACCGCGTGCGCGCCGATCTCTTCCTCCGGCCGGGGGTGCGCTCGGTGGTGCTCGCGCACGCCTTCGTCGGTGGCGGCGTGGCGAGCGACAGCGAGCGGGACATCTGCGTCGGCGGCGTCGACCTGGTGCCGGTGTCGGTCTTCGACGGCGTCGACTACGTCGCGCTCGGCCACCTGCACCGTCCGCAGACGCTCAGCCCGCGGGTGCGTTACAGCGGCTCGCCCCTGGCCTACTCCTTCGGCGAGGCCGGGCAGCAGAAGCAGGCCTGGCTGGTCGAGCTCGACGCCGGCGGGCTGGCCGGAGTCCGGGCGGTCCCGCTGCCCATCCCGCGGCCGCTCAGCGTGCTCACCGGCACGCTCGAGGAGCTGCTCGCCGAGCCGGCGCACGAGGCGGCCGAGCAGCACTTCGTCTCCGCTCGGCTGACCGACCCGACGCGACCCGCGGACCCCATGCGCCGCCTGCAGACCCGGTTCCCGCACTGCGTGCACCTGGACTGGACCGGTGCGGGCGCGGTGATCGAGCGCGGCAGCTACCAGGAGCGGATGCGCGGGCGCAGCGCGCTGGAGATCGCCGACGAATTCGTCAGCGCGGTGCGGGGCGTACCCGCCGGGGCCGCCGAGCGGGAGCTGCTGGCGCGGGCGCTCGGGGCCGCCGACCGCGAGGACGCCGCCCGATGAGGCTGCACCGGCTGTCGCTGACCGCCTTCGGGCCCTTCGCCGGCACCGTCGAGGTCGACCTCGACGAGGTGGGGCGCGACGGGCTGTTCCTGCTGTGGGGCCCGACCGGGGCGGGCAAGACCACGCTGCTGGACGCCGTCGTGTTCGCCCTCTACGGCCGCGTCCCGGGCGCGCGCGGCGAGGAGAAGCGGCTGCGCAGCGACCACGCGGACGCCGCCACGCGGACCGAGGTCAGCTGCGAGCTGACCCTCGGCGACGAGCGGTTGCGCGTCGTCCGGCGGCCGGAGCAGCAACGGCCCAAGAAGCGCGGCGAGGGCTGGGCGACCGAGCAGGCCAAGCTGGTGGTCTCCCGGCTCACCGACGGCGGGTGGGAGCCGGTCAGCACGCGCATCGACGAGGGGTCCGAGCACCTGCGCACGCGGCTCGGGCTCGACGTGCACCAGTTCTGCCAGGTGGTGCTGCTCCCGCAGGGCGACTTCGCGCGGTTCCTGCGCGCCGAGCCGGAGCACCGCACCGAGCTGCTGCGCACGCTGTTCGACGTCGACCGCTTCGCCCGGGCCGAGGAGTGGCTGGCAGAGGAGCGCGCGGTGGCCCGCGCACGCACCGAGGACGCGCGCTACCAGCTGGGCACGCTGCTCGACCGGGTCGCCCAGATAGCCGACGTCGAGGTGCCCGAGGAGCTAGCCCCGGAGCTGGTGGGCGCGGGGGCAGGCGGGGGAGTGCTGCGCTGGGTGGCGGAGGTGCGGGCCACCGCGGCCGGGCGCCTGGCGACGGCCACCGCGCGGGCCGATGCGGCCGCCGCCGAGACGGCCACCGCGGACGCCGAGCTGACGGCCGCCCGCGCGCTGGCGGGACGGCACGACCGGCGCGACCAGGCCACCGCGGAGCTCGCGGCACTGGAGCGGCGGGAGCCGGAGCTCGCGCCGCTGCGGGCCGAGCGCGACGCCGCCCGCCGGGCCGAGCCGTTGCGCGACGTGCTCGCCGCGGCCCGTTCGGCCGGGCGGGCGGCAGAGCGGGCCGCGGACGACCTGGCCGGCGCCGTGGCGGCCTGGCAGCCGGTCGCCGGGGGCCGCCCCGCCGACGGTGTGGTCGCGCGCGAGCTGCGCGACCAGGCCGCCGAGGCGCGCTCACTGCTGCCCGAGGTGGAGCGCGCCCGCGCCCTGGAGCGGTCGATCGCCGCGCTCGACCGGCAGGCCCGCGAGCTGGCCGACCGGTGCCGCGCGGGGGAGGAGGCCGTCGCCGCGCTGCCGGGGCTGCTGGCCGAGCAGGAGCAGGAGGTGGTGGCGGCGCGGTCGGCCGCCGCGGAGCTGCCGGGCCTGCGCGCCGCCCTGGAGTCCGCGGAGGCGGCTCTCGCCGCGGGACGAGCGGCCGGGGAGCTGGACCGCACGCTGCGGTCGCTGCGCGAGGACGTCGCCCGGGCGCGGGACGCCCGCGCCGACGCCCGGGAACGGTGGCTGGACCTGCGCGCCCGGCGACTGGACGGGATGGCCGCCGAGCTCGCCGCCGGGCTCATCGACGGCGCCGACTGCCCGGTCTGCGGCTCCACCGAGCACCCTCGGCCGGCGGAGCCGGGCGGCGAACGGGTCACCGCGGCCGACGAGGACGCCGCGCGGGCGCTCGCGGATGCAGCCGAGGCCGCGTTCACCGGGGCCGCCGGCCGGCTGGAGGCCGTCGAGCGCGAGCTCGCCGGCCTGCGGGCGCGGGCCGGGGAACTGCCGGTGGACGAGCAGGCCGCGCGCGTCGCGGAACTGGCGGCGGCCGAGCGCGTCGCGGCCGGGCTGGCCGCCGGGCTACCGCCGGCCGAGGCGCGCCTCCAGCGGCTCCTCGATCAGCGCGAGGAGGCGGCCGGGCGGCTCGCCGTCGACCGCGAGGAGCTCCGGGCCCGCACCGCCGAGCGCGACGCGCTGACGACCGGCCTCGCCGAGCTCGGCAGCCGGCTGGACGCAGCCCGCGGCGGCGACGCAGACCTGGCCGCCCGGGTCGCCCGGCTGTCGGCCGCCGCGGAGGCGTGCGAGGCGGTGGTGGCCGCCGAGGTCGAGGAGCTGCGTGCCCGCGCCGAGGCCGAGTCGGCCCGCCGGACGGCGGAGGAGCGCGCCGGGGCCGCAGGTTTCCGCGACGTCCAGGCCGCGGCGGCCGCCCTCGCCGGCGCGGGCCGTCTGGCGCAGCTGGATCGGCAGCTCGACGAGCACGACCAGCGCGTCGCCGTGCTGCGCGCCCAGCTGGCCGCCCCGGAGCTCGCAGACCTCCCCGACCGGCCCGATCTCGCCGCCCTCGAGGACCGCTGCGCGGGAGGCACCCGCCGGCGGGAGGAGGCCGTGGCCGCGCTCGAGCAGGCGCGCCGCTGCAGCAGTGCGCTCGACGACCTGGTCGGGAAGGTGAGCGCGGCGGAGCTGACGCTGGCCGAGCTGCGCGCCTGGGCCGACCAGGTCACCGGGCTGGCCGACCTGACCCACGGCCGCGGGGCGAACACCCGGAAGATGCGGCTGCAGTCGTTCGTGCTCGCCGCGCGCCTCGAGCAGGTGGCCGAGGTGGCCAGCCGGCGGCTGCTGGACATGTCGGGGGGCCGGTACACGTTCCTGCACAGCGACGCGCAGGGGCGGCACGGCGCTCGCGGTGGGCTGGGGCTGGACGTGTTCGACGAGTACACCGGCGCCCGCCGTCCCACCAAGACGCTCTCGGGCGGGGAGAGCTTCATGGCCTCGCTGGCGCTGGCGCTGGGGCTCGCCGACGTCGTCACCGCGGAGACCGGCGGCGTCCGGATCGACACCCTGTTCGTGGACGAGGGGTTCGGCACCCTCGACGCGCAGGCCCTGGACGCGGTGATGACGGTGCTCGACGAACTCCGCCGGGGCGGACGCACGGTGGGCGTCATCAGCCACCTGGAGGAGCTGCGCACCCGCATCCCGACCAGGCTCGAGGTGATCGCCGGCCGGAACGGTTCCCGCCTGGCCGGCTGACCGGTGCGATCACGCAGAGTAGACAAGTCGACACGCAGACGGTCGAAATGATGACCAACGGGTGTCCGGTGACGTAACGTTCGGGGTATCCGCGGTGACGAAGACCTTCCACCCGGTGTCCGGAGGGTGAGGCCAGGGAGTGCCACGCCTCTCGCCCGCCGTACCCGATCTCGCGGGTGGCGGCTCCAGAGCTGATGCGGAGAGTGCACCGATGCGCAACGACCACTGGCAGTCCTTCTACAGCGGCCCGGCGTCGGAGCGGGTCCCCCTGGAGGAGTCGACCTTCGCCCGCTGGGTCACCGAGCGCATGAACGGTCAGCCGCCGATCGTGGACGTCGGCACCGGTACCGCCCGGGATGCCCGCTTCTTCGGCATGAAGGACCACGAGGTCGTCGGGGTCGACTACTCCGCCGCCGCCGTGGAGACCGCCACCCGGCGGTCCGAGGAGGAAGGCTGGGGCGCGCGATTCCAGGTCGTTGACCTGTCCGACGAGCGGTCGATCGCCGGTTTCGCCGACGGCCTCGACTGGAGCCGCGGGTGGAACCTCTACGCACGCTTCCTGGTGCACGCCATCACCGACGACGCCCGCGCCAACCTCTGGACGCTCCTGGTCCAGGTCGTCTCGGCCGGCGGACAGGGGTGGCTGGAGTTCCGCACCGACAAGGATGCGGCCGCCGAGAAGGTCTTCGGGGAGCACTACCGGCAGTACCTCCCGGTGGCCCAGGTGGCCGATGAGCTGGCCGACCGCGGCCTGCGGGTGCTCGAGCAGGTCGAGAGTCAGGGACTGGCCCCGCACAAGGGCGAGGACCCGTGGGTCGCTCGCCTGCGGGTCGGCTCCGCCGCCTGACCGATCGCCGCCCGATCGCCGCCCGGTCCCGGCGGGCCACGCCCGGTAGCCCGCCGGGGCTCTCCGGATAGCCTTCGGAACCGTGCCTGCCGCCTTGGACCCGCGTACCGGTCTGCCCGTGGTCGCCGTCGTCGGCGGAGGGCAGCTGGCCAGGATGACCCAGCAGGCGGCGATCGCGCTCGGCCAGTCGCTGCGGGTGCTGTCCGCCGGCCCGGCCGAGTCCGCGGCGCTGGTGGCCGCGGACGTCCGGATCGGTGACCACCGTGACCTGGGTGACCTGCGGGCGCTCGCCGACGGCGCCACGGTGGTCACCTTCGACCACGAGCACGTGCCCACCGAGCACCTGCGCACGCTGGTCGAGGAGGGCACCCGCGTCGCTCCCGGCCCGGAGGCGCTGGTGCACGCGCAGGACAAGCTGGTGCTGCGCCGCGCGCTCGCGGAGGCGGGGGAGCCGCAGCCGGCCTGGGCCGAGGTCCGCTCCGCCGCTGACGTCGCCGCCTTCGCCGCGGCGCACGGCTGGCCGGTCGTGCTCAAGACCCCCCGCGGCGGGTACGACGGCAAGGGCGTCTTCGTCGTCGGGGACGCCGGAGCCGCCGACGAGCTGCTGGACCGGCACGGCACCCTGCTCGCCGAGCAGCGGGTGGCCATGGTGCGGGAACTGTCGGCACAGGTGGCCCGCTCGCCGTTCGGGCAGGTGGCGGTGTGGCCGGTGGTGCAGACCGTCCAGCGCGACGGCGTCTGCGCCGAGGTGTACGCCCCCGCCCCCGGGCTCTCCGACGAGTTGGCCACCGCGGCCCAAGAACTCGCGGTGCGCATCGCCGACCGGCTCGGCGTCGTCGGCATGCTCGCGGTCGAGCTGTTCGAGACCGCCGAGGGGGTCCTGGTCAACGAGCTGGCCATGCGCCCGCACAACTCGGGGCACTGGACCATCGAGGGCGCCCGCACCAGCCAGTTCGAGCAGCACCTGCGCGCCGTCCTGGACTACCCGCTGGGCTCGACGGAGATGGTCGCCCCGGTCGCGGTGATGGCCAACGTGCTCGGCGGTGCCGCCGCGGCGGAGGGCTGGTCGGGGCCGGCGCTGGACGAGCGGATCCACCACCTCATGGCGCACTGGCCCGACGTGAAGCTGCACTGGTACGGCAAGACGCAGCGACCGGGCCGCAAGCTCGGCCACGTGACCGCGCTCGGGGCCGACCTCGAGGAGGTGCGGGCGCGGGCGGTGGCTGCCGCCCGCTACCTCGCCGACGGCGTGGTCGACCCGGCCTTCGCCTTCGCGCACGACCACGAGCACTGAGGAGCAGGGCATGAGCGACCCCGTCGTCGGCATCGTGATGGGCAGCGACTCGGACTGGCCGATGATGCAGCCGGCCGCCGAGGCGCTCGCGGAGTTCGACGTTCCGTGGGAGGCCCACGTGCTCTCCGCGCACCGCACGCCCCGGCGGATGCTCGACTACGCCGAGCAGGCCGCCGGGCGTGGGCTACGGGTGATCGTCGCCGGCGCCGGCGGTGCGGCGCACCTGCCGGGGATGGTCGCCGCGGCCACGCCGCTGCCGGTCATCGGCGTGCCCCGCCCGCTCGACCGGCTCGACGGACTGGACAGCCTCCTGTCGATCGTGCAGATGCCGGCGGGCGTGCCGGTGGCGACCGTCGGCATCGGGGGAGGCCGCAACGCCGGGCTGCTGGCGGTGCGCATCCTGGCCGCGAGCGACGCGGAGCTGCGCGGCCGGGTCGAGCGGTTCCAGGCCGATCTCGTCGAGCGCGTTGTCGCGCGGGACCTCACCCTCCAGGAGCGCCTCGCTACCGGCGGGTAGTCGGACGTCCTACGATCGGGTCGTGGGTACCGACAGCGGGCTGTACGCGTTGACCGAGGAGCACGAGGCGATCCGCGAGGCGGTGCGTGACATCGCCGAGCGGGAGATCGCGCCGTACGCGGCCGAGGTGGACGCCGACTCCCGGTACCCCATCGAGGCGCAGAAGGCCCTGACGGCCGCCGGCTTCCACGCCACCCACATCCCCGAGGAGTACGGCGGCGAGGGTGCGGACGCGATCGCGACCTGCATCGTGATCGAGGAGGTCGCCCGGGTCGACGTCAGCGCCTCGCTGATCCCCGCGGTCAACAAGCTCGGCTCGATGCCGATCATCCTGTCCGCGTCCGAGGACGTGAAGCAGAAGGTGCTGCCCTCGATCGCCTCGGGCGAGGCGATGATCAGCTACGGCCTCTCCGAGCGGGAGGCCGGCTCCGACGCCGCCGCGATGAAGACCCGCGCCCGCCTCGACGGCGACTCCTGGGTGCTCAACGGCACCAAGGCGTGGATAACCAACTCCGGCATCTCCGAGTGGTACACGGTCATGGCCGTCACCGACCCGGAGAAGGGTGCCAACGGCATCTCCGCCTTCGCGGTGCACCGCGACGACCCGGGCTTCGCCGTCGGCCCGAAGGAACGGAAGATGGGCATCAAGGGCTCGCCGACCTGCGAGCTCTACTTCACCGACTGCACCATCCCGGCCGACCGGATCATCGGCGCGCCCGGTACCGGCTTCAAGACCGCGCTGCGGACGCTGGACTTCACCCGGCCGACCATCGGCGCGCAGGCCGTCGGCGTCGCCCAAGGCGCGCTCGATGCCTCCGTGACCTACGTCAAGGAGCGCAAGCAGTTCGGCAAGAACATCGGGGAGTTCCAGGGCGTGCAGTTCATGCTCGCCGACATGGAGATGAAGATCGAGGCGGCCCGGCACCTGGTCTACGTCGCCGCCGCCGCGGGGGAGCAGGGGCGGCCCGACGTCACCCGCGTCTCGGCCTCGGCCAAGGCGTTCGCCTCCGACGTCGCCATGCAGGTGACCACCGACGCCGTCCAGCTCTTCGGCGGTGCCGGCTACACCCAGGACTTCCCGGTCGAGCGGATGATGCGCGACGCGAAGATCACCCAGATCTACGAGGGCACCAACCAGGTGCAGCGCATGGTGATCGCCCGGAGCCTGCTGAGGTAGCCACCGCGAGGCCCCGGCTGCCCGGGCCCTCACCGGCCGGTCCTCGACGCGGGGAGCGTCCCCCGGGATCAGCCCGTCGGGCAGTCGCGCAGGGCGGAGCCGGTGAACTCCGGGACGGGCCGGGCCTGCGCCTCCTCGAGGGTCTCGGCCTCACCGTTCTCCCGGATGTCCTGGATCAGCCACTCCATCTCGGCGATCTCCCGCTCCTGGGCCTCGATGATCTCGACGGCCAGCTGGCACACCCGGACGTCGTCGATGTCCGCGCGCTCGGAGCGGGTGATGGCCAGCGAGTGGTGCGGGATCATCGCGCTCATCCAGTTGACGTCGTCCACGGTGACCTGGCTGCGGTCGAGGAAGATCCCGCCGCCCAGCAGCAGGAGGCTCGCCGCCACGATGGCGATGTTGCCCTTCACGTTCTTGTACATGGAGAGCATCCAGGCGAGCATGACCAGCCCCATGGTCCCGCCCATGGTGAGCGCCATGAACACGCGGCTCTCGCTGAACCGGACGTGGCTCCACTCCCACGTGCCGGCGAACATGGTGAAGTACATGACCACCATGGACGTGCTGATCATGGCCGCGAAGCGCAGGTACATCTTCGCCTCGTGGGACATGCCGCCCTGATCGTGCTCGTCGCCGTCGTGGTTCCGCTTCGTCGCCATGGATCCGCTCTCCGTCTCTCCGTCGTCCGTGCGCGCAGCCGCGCGCGTCGTCCCGCGGCCGCCGCGACGGCTGCGCTCTCGTCCCACGGTGATCCCCCGGGGCCGACGTGCGGGTCGACGGCGTCGCGGGATCGAGGCGACGGTCCGCATGCCCGTACGGTCGTACGGACAAACGCCGACGGGGCCCGGGGCGCGAGCCCGGGACGGCGGCGTGCCCGTGGATCCGTACGGGTAGGCCGTCCGCGGAGGTGCCCGCCGATGCCTGGATCCCTGCACGCCCACCCGGTCGACCCCGAGCGGACGGCCCGTGCCCGCGCGCGGCTCCCCGGCCGGGAGGAGGCCGCCCGGCTGACCAGCGTGCTGAGCCTGATGGCCGACCCCACCCGGGCCCGGGTTCTGTTCGCGCTCGACGTGGTGGAGGAGCTCTGCGTCGGCGACCTCGCCCTGGCCCTGGAGGTCAACGAGGACGCCGTCGGCTACGCCCTGCGGCTACTGCGCACGGCGGGTCTCGTCACGAACCGGAAGCAGGGGCGCGTCGTGTACTACCGGCTGGCCGACGGGTTCCCCGAGCCGCTGCGGGAGCACTGCCTGCGTCGGCTGGTCGTGCTCGCCGACGCGGCGCCCGAGGACGACTGACGGCCGCGGGCCGGGCGTCGGAGGCCCCGCCGCCTGACGGGGCATGCCCGTAGACTCCCGCTCTGCGTGCGTCCGCGGCGTTCCCGGAACCGACGAGGAGAGACCGATCGACCAGGTGTGGCCCACCCCGTCCGGCCTCTTCTACCGCACGTCGGGGCCCGCCGACGACGACCAGGTCCTCGACGTCGACCTCGACGGGCGGCGGGTCTTCTCCTTCCGGGCATCGCCGCCCGTCGTCGCCCCCGACGACGTGCCCGCCGATCTCCGGTACACGGCGTTCCAGGACGGCGCGCTGCGGTTCGAGCCGTGGCCGCCGGCGCTGCGCCCCCGCCTGCGGGGCACCTTCCGCGTGCGGGTGCGGGTCAGCGGCACCGACACCGGCCCGGAGGCGACCGTCAGCCTGGACGGCGGGACGGGGCCGCCGGAGCTCGTCGACCACTACGGCCGCCCCCTCGTGGTCAACAAGTGGGGCCGGCTGGGACAGGCCTTCGCCGATGCCGCGCCGGGCATGGTCGAGCGGATGCTCGACCACATGACCGCCATCCGCGAGCTGCTGGAGTCCGAGCTCGGGCCGGTCGTCTACGTCACCTGCGGCACCCTCCTGGGTCCGGTCCGCGAGGGGCGCCTGCTGCCCCACGACGACGACGCGGACCTGGCCTACCTGAGCCGGTACGAGCACCCCGCCGACGTGGCGCTGGAGAGCTTCGCCGTCGGTCGGCTGCTGCGCGCGGCCGGGTACGAGGTCGTCCGGCTGTCGGTCGGGCACCTGCAGGTCGTCTTTTCCCACGAGGGTCGCCCCGACCACTACGTCGACGTCTTCCCGGGCTTCGTCCTGGGCGACCACTGGATGCAGCACTTCATGATCCGCGCCGAGGCGAGTCGCGAGGACCTGCTGCCACCCAGCAGGGTGCAGGTGTCCGGTCGCGAGGAGCCGGCCCCCCGGGACCAGGAGCTGGCCCTGCGGGCGGTGTACGGGGAGGGCTGGCGGACGCCGGACCCCTCCTTCACCTTCGAGGTCCCGGAGAGCACGGGGGCCCGCTTCTACGGGTGGTTCGCCGACTACAACGTCGAGCGCGAGGCGTGGGACGACCTGGTCCTCCTCGCGCCGCCGGGCGCGCTGACCCACGACCCGGCGATGAGCGGCTTCGCCCGCTGGGTGGACGAGCGCACGCCCGACGGGAGCGCCCTGCTCGAGCTCGGCACCGGGGTGGGCACCGACGCGCTCGCGCTGGCGGCGCGCGGCCGCACCGTGCGCGCGATCGACTACTCGCGCTACGCCGTCTCCACGGCGCGGTCGCGCCTCGCCGGCACCGACCTCCCGGTCGCCTTCGAGGTGCAGAACCTGCTCGACGTGCGCACCGTCCTCCGGCTCGGCGCCGAGCTCGCGGCGGCGCCACAGACCTGGACGGTCTTCGGCCGGCGCCTGCTCAACGCGCTGGAGGACCGGGGGCGGGAGAACGCCTTCCGGCTCTGCGGGATGGTGCTGCGCCCCGCCGGCCGCGCGTTCTTCGACCTCGTCGCCGACCACGGCTACGCCGGCATCCCGCCCTACCGCCACCTCACGGTCGACCAGGTCGTGGCCGAGGCCGACCGGCACCGGCTCGTCCTCGAGGAGGCCGAGCCCCGGCTGGAGCCGCTGCGGTGGTTCGGCGCGGCCGAGGAGCAGATCGTCCCCGTGCACCGCCTGACCTTCCGACGGAGGCCCCGATGAGCCCGCAGTCCCAGTCGCGTCCCACCCGCGGTGGGGCGGTGTGGGCCGTCCGCCGCGCCCTCGCCCCCGCGGCGCTGGAGCTGCCGGAGCAGCTCGCCCGCCTGACCGACGACAACGCACGGCTGCGCGAGCAGGCCGACGATCTCCGGAGCCGGCTGGACGCGGCGGAGGAGCGCCTGGCCGAGTTCGAGCGGCAGGTGGCCGAGCTGCGCGACGGCCTGCACGAATCCCGCCGGCTCAACCTGCGGGTCGCCGAGCTGACCGACCTCGTCACGGAGCTCGTGCTGCCCCTGCACGACCGGGAGATCGACCCCGCCGTGCTGGCGCGGCTGCGGCCGGACACCCTCTGAGCCGGCCGGTCCCGGCTCAGCCGAGCAGCTGCGACACCGCCGACAGGCGCGCGTCACCGGCCATGGCGCTCAGCCACGCCGACCAGCCGGGGCGGGCCCGCATCGCCTCCAGCGCCTGACGGGCCGCCTCGCGGTCGCCCCGCCCGGAGGCGGCGAGCGCGGCGTACAGGTCGCGCGCGCCCTCCGGTGCAAACAGGGCGAGGTACTCGTAGTCCCGCTCGTCGTAGGCCCGCTGCAGGTTGCGCAGCATGCGCAGCTGGCGCACCGGGTGGCCGGAGTCGTCGACCCGCAGGTCGATGCGCACGCCGTCGTCGTCGTCGGACGGGTGCTCGCCGCTGACCACCAGCAGCGCGGCCGACTGACGGCCGCGCAGGTCGCCCCCCGCCTCCTGCCCGGCGGTGAGCGCGGCCAGGAGCCGGTCGGCGAGGTCCCCGCCGCCGGCCGTGAACGCCTCGGCCATCGCGGGGAGCACGGCGTCCGAGGCGAGCATGTTGCCCTGCACGCTGAACCCGTCGCCCAGCAGGTGGCCGCTGACGGGGAAGCACCCCCGGCCGGTGTCGGCGGCCACCCGGCCGGTGGCATCGAGGACGGCGATCTGCCGGTCGGCGTCCTCGGCGCTGTGCGCCGCCCGGCGCACGAGCGCGGCCGGCGCACCGCCGTCGGCCAGCCCGCTCAGCAGCGACCGCCCCAGGCCGCGGCGGCTGCGTGCCTGCGCGGCGACCACGCCCAGCCCCGGATGCGCGCTGGGCACCGCCCGGCCCACCGCGAGGATGCAGGAGGAGACAGCGACGCCGAGGTCCCCGGAGCCCGGGTCGCGGGCGAGGACGGAGAAGGTCACCGGGGCCCTGCCGGGTGAGAGACACGGCGGCGCGGCGTCGCCGCCTCCTCGCTGAGCACGTGACCAGGCGCTCCGTCCTCCCGCCCGACGGCGACCGGAGGGGCCGCCGGGTGCTGCGCCACGGGTCCCGGCGCGCTCCGTCCCGGCGCCGAGAATAGCCGCCGCGTACCCGGACCGGTCCGTCCCACCAGTCACTTCCGAGACGTGTCGCTCACCAGCACTCGGCCGTCCCTGGCGCCCCGGAAGGGGCGCCGAGGTGGGCTACGCTCGGTGTCCAGGGAGTCTCCCGGGCCTGTTCCGGCAGGTCGCCACCGAGCCCGCGCTCGCCCGGCCGCCCTCCCGCTGCTCAGACGCACCATCAAGCTCGCTGCGGCGCAGAGGCCCCGGGCAATCGAGAGGCGCCACGTGTCGACGACGCTCTTGCCGGCTGCGCCGGCCCCTGCCGCGCCCGACCCGGCCCGATTCCCCGGGCGGACGCGCGCCGTCGTGGCCCTGCTCGTCGGGCTGCTGGGCGTGGGCCTCGCCGTGGCGCTGCCGCTGGCCCCGGTCGTGGCCGACCGCACCGAGGTGACCTGGCCGGCGCAGGGGGAGCAGCCGACGTCGACCACGGCGTTCTTCGTGCCCTACCGCCCGGCCGAGATCCACGCGACGGTCCCCTGCGCCGCCGTGCAGGAGGGGCTGGGCACCGGGGAGCGGACGACCCTGCTGGCCACGTCGCTGGTCCGGGACCAGGGGCCGGCGTCGGGTCTGGTGGTCGACACCGAGAACGGCCAGCTGCGGGTCGCGGTCAACGGCCGGGTCGTGCACGCCGCGGCACCGCCGGAGACCGGCTGCGACGTCCGGGTGGACTCCGACGACACGGCCACCAGCGTCGTCGTCGGCGCCGATGCCCCTACCGTGCTGAGCGCGGAGCCGGTGCCCGAGGTGTTCGCCTTCACCACCGACCTCGAGCCGGACGACGCGGACGGGACGGCGGTGACCGCCCGGACCCGCACCTGGTTCGAGAGCTCGCCCAGCGGGCTGAAGATCGCGATGATGGCCGTCTACACCCTCGTGGTCCTGGCCGCTCTCGCGATGCTCGCCCGGTCGGCCGCCGCGCGCTCCCGCGGTGCGGAGGAGCTGCGATCCGAGCGGGCCCCCGACGGCCGCGTCCGGCTGGCGGTGGACGCCGCCGTGGTCGGGGCGCTCTCGCTGTGGATGTTCATCGCGCCGCAGACCGACGACGACGGCTACGCCACGATGACGATCCGCAACGGCCTGGCCAGCGGCGACATCGGCAACTACTACCACTGGTTCAACGCCTCCGAGGCGCCGTTCACGCTGGTGCAGCACATCGTGCAGCCGTTCGCCGCCGTCTCCGCCGCGCCCCTGTGGCTGCGCGTCCCCAGCTACCTGGTGGGGCTCGCCACGTGGTTCGTCGTGAGCCGCGGTGTGCTCGGGGCCGTGCTGCCTCGGTCGTCGCGGGGCCCGCTGGTCGCCGTCCTGTCGGCGCTCTGCTTCCTGGCCTGGTGGTTGCCGTTCAACACGGGCGTCCGGCCCGAGCCGTTCGTGGCGCTGGGCGCGGCAGCCGTGCTGGCGCTGCTGCTGCGCGGCACCGCGCCGACGGCCCGCCGCCCGCTGCTGTCCATCGGTGCCGCGGCGCTGGTCGCCGGCATCTGCCTGTCGGTCACGCCGTCCTGCGTCGTCGCCCTCGCGCCGGTGCTGGTGCTGCTGCCGCGCATCTGGCGGACCGTGCGTGCGGCCGGCTCGTCCTGGTGGACGACGGCGGGTATCGCGGCGCTGCTGGCGGCGCTCGCCGGCAGCGGGCTGGTGCTGATGTTCGCCGACCAGTCCCTGCACGGGGTGGCCAAGGCCACCGAGCTGCACACGGAGATCGGCCCGAGCCTGGGGTGGTACGAGGAGGCCACGCGCTACGCATTCCTGCTCGGCGCGGGGCCCCAGGGCACGGCCACCAAGCGCCTGGCCGTGCTGCTCACCCTCGGACTGCTGCTCGTCGTCGCCCTCCTGCTGTCCCGGCGGCTCACCGAGCTGCGCCGCTTCCCCGATGCGCACATCCTCACGGCCTCCGTGGCGCTGGCGTTCGCGCTCCTGTTCGCGACGCCGTCCAAGTGGTCGCACCACTTCGGGTCGGTGGCGGGGCTGGGCGCACCGTTCCTCGTCCTGGCCTGCGTCCTCCTCCTCGAGGCGGCACGGGCGCGCTCGCGGGACCGGGCCACGATGGTGATCGCGCTGGCCGGTACGGGCGTCGTCGCCCTGGCGGCCGGGCTCGCCTACTCCGGGCCGAACGCCTGGTTCATGTACTCGGTCTACGGCCTGCCGTACCGGGATGCTCCGATCACCCCGCTGGGCGTCCCGCTCGGCAACCCGGCGGTGTGGTTGCTGGTCGCGGCCCTCGCGGTGGGCGCGTCCTGGTGGGTGCGCTCCCGGCGGGGTCGGGGGCGGGACCTGGCCCCGCTGGTCGCGGCCCCGGTCGTGGTCACCGCTGCGGCCACCGCCGTCTCCGTGGGCGTCCTGCTGGTCGGGTTCAGCGTCGCTCCGCTGCGGCAGGCCGACGCCGGGGGCTATGCACTCGCCCTGGAGAACGTCCAGACCCTGACCGGGACGAGCTGCGGGATCCCGGAGTCGGTCGACCTGCTGATCGACGAGCCCGGCGGCCCGCTCGCTCCGGTCGCCGACGCGGAGGCCCCGGTCGCCGACGGCTTCGTCAGCGGAGGTGGCTTCCTGGAGGCGCAGCAGCCACCGGACGGAGCTGGTTCGGGTGCGGCGACCCACGTCTGGGGCAGCCTGGTGGACGGCGAGCGGACGATCGGGCGCCTGGTGACGCCCTGGTTCGAGCTGCCGGAGCTCTCCGAGGACCAGGAGGTCGCGGTCGCGGCGGCCGGTCGCGTCGGGGGCGCCAACTCCCTGCAGCTGGAATTCGGCCGGTCCGGGGACGGCACGGAGGACGTCACGACGCTCGGCCTCCGGGCTGTCGACGACGGAGCGTTCGACCGGCCGTCCTGGCGCCCGCTGGCAGTCGGGACGGACGACGTGCCGGCGACCGCCGACCGGGTGCGCGTGGTCGCCGGCGACGCGACGACCGACGTCGGCGGCTGGCTCGCGGTGACCGGCCCCCGGATCCGCACGGCCCAGAGCCTGCACGACTACCTCGCCGGCACGGGGCCGGTGCTGCCGGACTGGCCGCTGGCCTGGCACCTGCCCTGCGTCTCGGACTTCCCGGTGGTGTCCGACGGCCTGGCGCAGACGCCGACGGTCATCGTCGGCGCCCCGAACTGGCACGGCGGTGCTCAGATCGCCTACATCCCCCGCGAGGGCGGGAGCTTCGCCGGTGTGTCGCAGGCCGACCGCCGGGAGGTGCCCAGCCGCCTGGACGGAGCCCCTCACGAGGAGTGGGGACACGTGTACCGGCTTGACTACCCTCTGGGCCGGGACCAGTACGACCGATCGACGGACACGATCACGCTGTGGGGCTGGGAGGGGGATCGTTGACCCCGGCCGGCACCTCCGGGCCGCGGCAGGCGACCGTCCGCACGGACGTCTGCGGGAACGGTCCCCGTCCAGCACCGAAGAATGACGACCGGCCGCGCCGGCGACGCCGAGACCACGGAAGGCCGCAATGGCGACCCCTGTCATCGAACCCAACCACGCTCCTGACGACCGGGCCGTGGTGACGGAACCACCGCAGCGACGGCTCGTCTCCTACGTGCTCCCCGTCTACAACGAGGCCGACGGGATCGAGAAGTTCCACGACCGGCTGGTCGCCGCCTCGCGGGAACGGCCGGACCTGGACTTCGAGTTCGTCTACGTGAACGACGGCTCCCGGGACGCGTCGCTGGAGATCCTGGAGAAGATCGCCGAGTCCTGCGAGCAGGTCCGGGTGGTCAACTTCTCCCGCAACTTCGGCCACCAGATGGCGATCACGGCGGGCCTCGACTACGCCCGGGGCGACGCGATCATCGTCATGGACACCGATCTGCAGGACCCGCCCGAGGTGAGCCTGGAGCTCATCAAGGCGTGGGAGGGCGGCGCCCAGATCGTGTACGCGCAGCGGCGCAGTCGCAAGGACACGCCGATGAAGCGCTTCACGGCGCACGCCTACTACCGGCTCCTGCACCGGTTCGCCGACATCGAGATCCCGGTGGACACCGGCGACTTCCGGCTGATGGACCGGGCGACCACGGACCTGCTGCGCTCGCACCGGGAGCGCAACCGCTTCGTGCGCGGGCTGGTGGCCTCGCTGGGCTTCAAGCAGGCGGCCGTGCCGTTCGACCGCGACGAGCGGACGTCGGGCGAGACGAACTACCCGCTGCCGAAGATGCTCCGGCTCGCCGCCGACGGCGTCACCAGCTTCTCCACGGTTCCGCTGAAGATGATCACCCGGCTCGGCCTGGGCACGGTCGTCCTCGCCGTCCTCGGCATCCTCTACGCAGTCGGGTTGCGGCTGTTCTTCCCCGACGTCTCGGTCCCCGGCTGGACCCTCCTGATGATCATGGTGCTCTTCCTGGGCGGGGTGCAGATGCTGTCGCTGGGGGTCATCGGCTCCTACGTCGGACGCATCTACACCGAGGTGCAGGCACGCCCGCTCTACATCGTGGAGAAGGTGGTGGACCATGGCGACGGCGGACAGCAAACTTCGCGCGCCGGCGCGTGAGCTCTGGCAGCGCCACCGGCAGTTCTTCGTCTACCAGCTGATCGGGGTCTCGGGCGTCCTGCTCGACCTGGTCCTCTTCCTCGTCCTCTACAACGTGGTGGGGATGCACGAGCAGCTCGCGACGGCGTTGAGCACCTCGGCGGGCATCACGAACAACTTCCTGCTCAACAGCTACCTGAACTTCCGCAAGCGGGACGGGATGCTCCGCCGGTTCGCCCGGTTCTACTCGGTGGGCCTGCTCGGCATCGCGCTCGTCGCGGTGCTGCTCCTGGTCTTCCACACCTGGCTGGGGGTGGACGCGAACATCGTCAAGGTCGTCTCGATGCCGATCGTCGCGATCTTCCAGTTCGTCCTCAACAAGAGATGGAGTTTCGGATGAAGATCGGCATCATCGGTGCCGGCGCCACGGGCCTCACCGCGGCGTACGACCTGGTCAAGGACGGGCACGACGTCACCGTCCTCGAGGGCGCGGACGAGATCGGCGGGCTGGCCGGTTCGCTGGTGGTGCAGGGCACCCCCCTGGAGCGCTACTACCACCACATCTTCGAGACCGACCGCGCCATGATCGACCTGATCGAGGAGCTCGGGCTGCGGCCGAAGCTGACGTTCCACTCGACCACGACCGGCATCTACCACGACGGCCGGCTGCACGACTTCTCCACGCCCGTGGAGATGCTGAAGTTCCCGCCGCTGCGGTTGATCGACCGCGTCCGCTTCGGTGCGTCGTCGGCGATGCTGAAGGTCATCCGGAACGGCGAGCGTCTCGGCGACCGCCGCGCGCTCGACTGGGTGCACCGCTGGGCCGGCCGACGGGCCAGCGAGGTGATCTGGGAGCCCCTGCTCACCGGCAAGTTCGGGTCGCGGGCGTCGGAGATCTCCATGGCCTGGCTGTGGGCCCGCATCCACTACCGCACGTTCAAGCTGGGCTACATGGACGGTGGGTTCCACCAGGTGTACGACGGACTGCTGCAGGCGGTGGAGCAGCGCGGCGGCAAGGTGGAGCTCGGCAAGCGGCTGGCGCACATCGCGCAGCCCGACCCGGCCGGCCCCGTCCTGGTCCGGACGGAGGACGGCGCGCAGTACGAGTACGACAAGGTCCTGGTGACCGTCCCCCAGCCGGTGTTCGCGCAGGCCGCGGGCGCTGCCCCGGAGGATGCCCTCCAGCGGGCGGAGTACCTCGGTGCCACCTGCTTCGTGCTCGAGTGCGACCGCAGCGTGATCCCGTACTACTGGCTGAACGTCAACGACACCTCGTTCCCGTTCCTGGCGGTCGTCGAGCACACCAACATGGTCTTCGGGTCCGACTACGGCGGCCGGCACGTCGTCTACGTCGGCAACTACGTGCCGCGCGACGACTGGCGCTACACCACCGACCCCGCCGAGCTGCTGAAGCAGTACGAGCCGTGGCTGCGCAAGCTGAACCCGGACTTCGACCTGTCGTGGGTGAAGGACTGGCACTTCTCGCGCGCGCCCTTCGCCCAGCCCGTCGTCACCCCGGACTACCGGGACTCGATCCCGCCGCACGAGACGTCGATGCCCGGGGTCGTCCTCGCCACGATGTCGCAGATCTACCCGCAGGACCGGGGGCAGAGCTACGCCGTCGCGATGGCCCGGCGGGTCGTGCAGCAGTACTTCCGCTGAACCGTCCGCCCGGCTGATCTCCCGGGGGCAGTGGCCACGACGTCCTCCCGGCGTCGTGGCCACTGCTGTTCCGGGGCGCTGCGTCCACAGGCGCGGGCAGCCGGTCGCGACGCAGTCAGGCTGGTGGCCGGCCCAGCTGGCGGACGCCGTCGACCTTCGGCCCCAGGGTCGCGGTGATCCGCTCGGCGGCCGCGCGGGCCGGCAGCAGCGCGGGGTCCGGGGCGCGGACCAGCACGATCGAGGCCCCGGCGGCGAGCGGGGCCAGGAGCCAGGCGACCGGGCCGGCCTCCGTGGCGGTCGCCTCGTCGACGAGGACGCGGTCGCCCGCACGCAGGCCGAGGCGGTCGGCCAGCTCCCCAGCGGCCTCGACCACGCCGCCGAGGGTCAGCGCCAGGCCGCCGGCGCGCAGCCCCGGGGTGGCTGGGTCGGGTTCCTGCCACGGGTGGAAGACGTCCCCGTGTGCACGCACCTCGAGGGCGAAGTCCCGGGCAGGCCCGGCGTAGCCGGACATGCCCATGCCGAGCGGGTGGAGCGACAGGCCCAGCAGTTCTGGCAGGTCCAGCTCCTCCAGAGCCGGCAGCCGGTCCTGCGCGGCCAGGATGACGTCGGTGTCGTCCAGCCGGCCGTCGTCCTCCGCCGCGGTCTCGACGACCGTTGCACCGCAGTTCCAGGCGGCCAGCAGGACGGCCGCGGTCTGCCAGTGCACCGGCAGTGCCACCGCCACCCTGCTGCCGGGTGCCACGTCGAACTCCTCCTGGAGGAGGTTGGCGGTCTTGGCCACCCAGTTCGCGAGGGTGATCGCCGAGAGCTCCACCCGCTCCCCGGTGGCGTCGTCGTACTGCGTCAGCAGGGGGGCGGCGCCGTCCCGTCGGACGACGGAGGTGAGCAGGTCAGCTGGCAGGGTGGCGGGCACGGTCCCAGCGTGTCACCGGAGCTGCCGTGGCGCTCGGGGTCCCGGAAGGGGCGGCACGGCGGCGACGTCAGTTGATGCAGGTGGTGTCCGCCGCGGTCCGGGCGTCCTGGCCCTCGACCACCGGGGCAGGGGCCGGTGGGGTGACCGCCTGACCCACGCCGTTGAAGTCGCTGCCCAGGACCAACTGCACGGTGCCGCTGGTCGCGTCGTCGCTCATCTTGCTCACCGCGCCCGGGATCGCGGCGGCGACGGTGGTGGCCAGGGCCTCGTCCCCGGCGGCGAACCGGATCTCGGTCTGCTCGTGGTCCATCGAGGAGGCGTTGCCGGTCGTGCCCACCAGGAAGCCGGCCGTGGTCAGGGCCGAGGCGGCTGACGCTGCCAGCCCCGAGGTGCCCGACCCGTTGTAGACGTCGACCGTCACCGCGGCGGGGGCGACCGTCTGCGGGGCCTCGGGGGTGGCGGCGGTCTCGGGCTCGGGTTCGGCCGAGAGGTCGGCGAAGAACCTGTGCAGCGCGGCCTCGTCCTCCAGCCGGACGATCGACTTGCCGTCCTCCTCGCCGGTCCCGCGGTTCGGCACGGTCTGGAACTCGATGCTGTCGGCGGTCACCGACTGCATCTGCTGGGCCAGCTGCAGCAGGTCCAGGTCCCGGTCGACGGTCAGCGCGTCGGCCGCGGCCTGCACGAGGGCACGCTGCTTGCCCAGGTCGAGCAGGACGTCCTCGGACAGCATCTTCCGCAGCACCCCGCCGAGGAACACCTGCTGGCGGACGATCCGGTCGAAGTCACCTCGGCCCTGGGGTCCGAAGCCGTGCCGCTGCCGGACGAACTTCAACGCGTCGGCGCCGCTGATCGTCTGCACCCCGGCCGGGAAGTACGCCCCCGACCACTCGCGGTCGTCGACCGCCTTGCACAGGTTGATCTCGACACCGCCGACGACGTTGGACAGCTCGAAGAAGCCGAGCAGGTCTACCTCGGCGTAGTGGTCGATCTGCAGACCGGTGAGCCCGCTGATGGTCTGCACCAGCAGCTGGGAGCCCTGCGCGGAGCGGGCTTCCTCGGAGGCGCCGGAAGGGGCGTTCATCCGGCCGTAGGCGTATGCGGCGTTCAGCCGGTCCCAGCCGTAGCCGGGGATCTTCACGTACGAGTCGCGGGGGAAGGAGACGAACGAGGCGCGGGATCCGTCCGCCGGCACGTGAACCAGGATCATCGTGTCGGTATTGATGCCCGAGTCGGTGCCTGCGTTGAGGTCGGTCAGCTGTTGCTCGGTCAGCGCGGCCCGGCTGTCGTTGCCGACCAGCAGCAGGTTCATGGCCTCGCCGGCAGCGCCGTTGCCCTCGTTGCCCTCGCTGGGGATGGCGTCGGTGCGGTTCACCGTCGCGGACGCCACCTGGCCGAGATACCAGCCCCAGCCGGACCCGGCGAGCAGCGTGGCGGCGACGACCCCGGCGACGACGCGGGTGGCGACCGCCGCGCGGCCGCCGCGGCGCCCGCGGGATGTGGCGCCCGTCGGGCCGTCGGACGGGTGCTCCGCCCCGGTGCCACGCCGGGGCGGCCGCCCCGCGCGGGGGTCGAGGCGCGGGGGCAGCGGACGCCCGGCCGGGCGGCCCTGCTCGTTCCGGTCTCGGCTCACGTGGTCCTCACAGCGGTGTTGCGCGCCGGTTCGAGGGCGCGGGCGTCAGCCGGCGCCGCGAGTGCGACCGGTTGTGACGCTTTGTGCATCGACGTTGGCAAGGCTAGGTGTGGTTCAGGGGTCCAGCAGCCCTCCGACACGTAGGAATTGCCAGGACGGCGAGGTGAGCCAGCCCGCCTGGCACCGGGATGCACAACAACCGCATCCGCCACAGGAGTCGCCGGAGGGCGCCCGCGTCCGCGCCGCACCCGTGCGCGGCCGATGTGTGCCCGACGGCCCGACGGCGGGGGCGCGGCCCCGTACCACCGCCGCGAGTTGGTGTCCGTCCCGCGTTGCTCCCGGACCGACGTCACAACGAAACGTAGTCTCCCGAACACGGGGAGGAGTCGGTCATGTCGCCCTCTCCGTCCGTGGTTCCACCACCAGACGCTCGAGAACGGCGCTGCTCGCCGGTCGCCCTGGGAGATCTCCTCATGTCTCGTTCCACCTCACGCCGCCGGGCCACCGTGCTCGGTGCGCTCGCGCTGCTCGTGGTCGGAGGCGCTGCCCTGCTCTTCCTGGCCGTTCGTCCGGACGGGTCCGCTGCTCCGGGCGGCGGGGCCGCGGGCGCCTCTGGAGCCACCGAGGAGCGCGGCCCGGACGCCCCCGTCCAGGACGAGGTGCTCGAGCCGCTCACGCCCACGCCGACCGCCCCTGCCGATAACGGTGCCGAGGTGGATCCGGTGCCGTCCGAGGAGCCCAGCGGCCTCCGCTCCGTCGTCGTCAGCCACACCTACGCCGGCTGGGACCCCGGCACTCAGGACATCGTCGTCGGGGGCTTCGTCAGCGACGTCGTCGAGACGGGCGGGACGTGCACCCTGACCCTGACGCAGGACGGGGTGACCACCAGCGGCACCGCCGATGCCACCCCGGATGCGAGCACCACCAGCTGTGGCGAGGTCCGGGCCGGGGGAGGGCGCCTGGTCTCCGGCAGCTGGGAGGCCGTGCTCAGCTACACGTCGCCCCGGTCGACCGGTGAGTCGGCCGTCTTCTCGGTGGTGGTCCCGTGACCAGGCGGGCCGTGCTCTTCGTGGCCGGGCTGCTCGTCCTGGCCTTCGCCGGCCTCTTGGGCACCGCTTCGCTTCCGACCCCGGACCTGCGCGAGTCGGCGAACCTGGCGCTGTTCAACCCCGGCAACATCATCAGCGACGGCGTCTTCTACGACACCTCCACGATGAACGTCGAGCAGATCCAGGCCTTCCTGCAGGAGAAGGGGCGCAACTGCTCGGGCAGCAACTGCCTCAAGAACTTCCGGCAGGACACGTGGACGCGTGCCGGGGACACGCGCTGCGGGCCGTACCAGGGCGCCGGTCAGGAGACCGCCGCGCAGATCATCTGGAAGGTCGCCCGAGCCTGCGGGATCAACCCCCAGGTGCTGCTGGTGACCCTGCAGAAGGAGCAGGGCCTGATCACCTCCACCGGGCCCTCGGACGGCAAGCTGCGCATCGCCATGGGGTACGGCTGCCCGGACACCGCGGCCTGCGACACCCAGTACTACGGCTTCTACAACCAGATGTACTCCGCGTCGCGGCAGTTCAAGCTCTACCAGGCCAATCCGAGCAAGTACGGGTACCGGCCGGGGCTCACCAACACGATCGGCTACTCGCCGGCGACCGAGCGCAACAACAACCTCAACAACTGGCGCTGCGGCACCGCGCAGGTCTACATCCAGAACCAGGCCACCGCGGGGCTCTACAACTACACGCCATACGTCCCGAACCAGGCCGCGCTGAACGCGGGGTACGCCGAGGGCGACTCCTGCTCCGCCTACGGCAACCGAAACTTCTTCAACTACTTCACCGACTGGTTCGGCAGCACGCAGAACTCCGGCGGCTCGGCCGTCCTCGACAAGTACGACGCCCTGCGCGCCGCCGGGGTGGACATCGGTGGGCCCACCTCGGACGTGCGGTGCGACCTGCCGCACGGCGGTTGCCGGCGGACCTACGCCGGCGGGCACATCTACTGGTCGAAGGGGACCGGGGCGCACGTCGTGCGCGGCGCCATCCTCGACCGGTACCTGCAGCTCGGCGGACCGCAGCTCCTGGGGTACCCGACCGGTGACGACACCGCCGCCCCGTGGGGCACCGGCTGGTTCACCGACTTCCAGGGTGGGTCCATCTACTGGTCGGCGCAGACGGAGGCGCAGGAGGTCCGGGGCGCCATCCGCGACAAGTGGCGTTCCACCGGGGCGCAGGCCGGCCCCCTCGGCTATCCCACCAGCGGGGACACGCCGGCGCCCGGTGGCGGGTTCATGAACTCCTTCCAGGGCGGCGAGGTGTACTGGTCGGCGGCCACCCAGGCCCACGTGGTGCGGGGCGCGATCAAGGACCGGTACCTGCAGGCCGGTGGTCCGGCTGCGCTGGGGTACCCGACCGGGGACGATCAGCCGACGGCGGATCGGCGTGGCTACATGACGCCGTTCCAGGGTGGGGAGATCCACTGGTCGGCGCAGACCGGTGCGCAGGTGGTGCGGGGCGCGATCCTGGACACCTGGAAGCGGGCCGGCGGTTCGGGTGGCTACCTGGGCTTCCCGACGACCAGCGATGCCCCGGCCGGGCGCGGTGGGTACGTGGTGGAGTTCCAGAGCGGCTCGCTGTACTGGGGGCCGAGCACGGGGACGAAGGTGGTGCGGGGCGCGATCCTGGCCGCGTACAAGGCGGCCGGTGGTCCGGCTGCGCTGGGGTACCCGACCGGGGACGATCAGCCGACGGCGGATCGGCGTGGCTACATGACGCCGTTCCAGGGTGGGGAGATCCACTGGTCGGCGCAGACCGGTGCGCAGGTG
>NZ_JBJHAT010000041.1:0-29048 GCF_054051175.1 Blastococcus sp. SYSU DS0753
CGGGCCCTGCCCACCCTGGTGGGCAGGGCCCGACCGTCCGGAGGACGGTGCGCTCAGAGGCCGCGGATCAGGTGCCGGAAGAACTCGACGCCCCGCTCCAGGGTCTCGACCCGGATCCGCTCGTCCGCGGCGTGCAGCGCCCCGAGCTCCTCGCGGCTGAGGTCGAAGGGCATGAACCGGTACACGCTGTCGCTGATGGCGTGGAAGTGCCGGGCGTCGCTGGCCTGCACCATCACGTAGGGCGCCACGGTCGCGTCGGGGTAGACGGCCAGCGCCGAGGCCCGGATGGCGGCGAAGGCGTCGTTGTCGGCCCGGGAGATCGTCGTCGGGTCGCTGCCCGAGACCACCCGCACCTCCACTGCCGGGTCGCCGATCACCCGGCGTAGCCGGTCGACCGTCGACTGCACCGTCTCGCCCAGCGCGATCCGGATGTTCAGGTGCGCCGTCGCCCGGGTGGCCAGGACGTTCGCCGCCCGGCTGCCCTCCAGCTGGGTGACCGCCACGGTGGTGCGCACCATGGCGTTGGCCTCGCGGCCGGCGCGGGACAGGACGGCGGCCAGGGCCGGCCGCAGCCGGTGCGCCCGGCCCAGGACGGCGCGCACCGGTGCGGGCGCCTTCGGCCGCACGGCCTCGATCATGCCGAGGACGACGTCGTTGAGGCGGGCCGGGAACGGGTGCTCCTCCAGGGCGACGATCGCTCGCGCGAGCCGGGTCGGCGCGCCGTTACGCGTGGGGGAGGAGGCATGCCCGCCGGGGTCGCTGGTGGCCAGCTCCACGTCCAGCAGGCCCTTCTCGGCGAGCCCGACGACGCCGATCTGCCCGGGCACCCCGGGGAACATGCCGCTCACCACGGCGCCGCCCTCGTCGAGCACGGCCCACGGCCGGATCCCCCGCGCGCGCAGCGAGTCCACTGCCAGCTGGGCACCGACCCCGGCGACCTCCTCGTCGTTGCCGAAGGAGAGGTGGACGTCGCGGCGCGGGGTGAAGCCGGCCGCCGCCAGCGACTCGACCGCCTCGATGATCGCGACCAGCGAGCCCTTGTCGTCGATGGCGCCGCGGCCGTGCACGACGCCGTCCTCGATCGAGCCGGAGAACGGGTCGCGGCTCCACTCCTGGCCGTCGACGGGGACGACGTCGTAGTGGGCCATGAGGACCAGCGGCGGCTCGTCGGTCGTGCCGCGCCACCGGTACAGCAGGGCGCCGTCGCCCAGCACCTCGCGCTCCAGCACCTCGTGCGTGGCCGGGTAGAGCTCGGCCAGCCGGTCGCGGAACCGGGCGAACACCGCCTGGTCGACCCGCTCGCGGTCGCGGGAGGAGACGGTGGGGATGCGGATCAGCTCCGCCAGCCGTTCGGCCGCTCCGGTCGTCACGCCCGGCTCCTCTCGTCCGCCGTGGGCAGGGGCTGGTCGGTCACCGGTCCGTCGGAGAAGGCCAGCCGTGGCACGAACACCAGGGCGACCGCGGCCAGCAGCGCCGTCGTCCCGCAGACCACCCAGACCGTGATGTAACCCGACAGCGAGCCGGCGGTGCCCGCCGACCCGTCGGGCAGCAGCGGCACGTTCGAGGCCAGCGCGATGGCGAAGGCGGCGGAGGCGAACGACCCGCCGAGCACCTTCGTGGTGTTGGTCAGCCCGGTGGCGACGGCCGTCCGGCCCACCGGCGCCGCCGCGGCGGCCGCCGCCGGGAGCGCGGCGACCAGCGCCCCGGAGCCGAGGCCGGCGATCGCGATGCAGGCCAGCATCTGCGCCAGCGTGTCGTGGAAGGGCACCAGCAGCAGGTAGCCGACGCCGGTCAGGGTCGCCGCGCCGATCAGCGTGCGCCGGGGCGTGGTCAGCCGGCTGACCCGGGAGAACTGGCTGGCGCCGACCAGCATGGAGACGACGTACGCACCGATGACGATGGACACCTCGCTGGTGGAGAGCCCGAGGCCGTAGCCGTAGACCTCCGGGTCGGTGCGCGCGAACGTGGAGAGCGGGCCCTGGGCGCCGAGCACGCTGATGCCGAAGAGGCCGGCGGTCAGCTGGACCGGCCACATCGAGGAGCTGCGCAGGACCCGGAAGTCGACCAGCGGGTCGTCCTGGCGCAGCTCGTACAGCACGAACGGGACGAGCAGCACGAGGCCGAGCGCGGTGACCGCCCACGGCCACAGCGCATCCTCGTTGAGGCGGACGAAGCTCAGCCCGCCGGTGATGACCAGCAGCACCAGGCTCAGCAGGGCCGCGCCCGTCGCGTCGACGCTGCCGCCGGTGCGGTCCTCGCTCTCCGGCACGAGGAAGGCCACGATCGCGCAGACGCCGACGACCAGGACCAGCGGGGCCAGGAGCACCAGCCAGAAGGTGCCGGCCAGGCTCTGCCCGATCTGCCCGCCGCCGAGCGCACCGACGATGGCGCCCGCCTGCAGCGCGGCCACGATCAGCCCGGTCGCCCGCCGGGTCTGGCTCGCGGCCCCGGGCGTCCGGCGCGACCGGTCCCAGATCAGCGCCACCTGCAGCGGCAGCCAGACCACGTACATGCCCTGCAGCGCCCAGGCGACGAGGAACAGCGGAAAGCTCTGGGCGAAGGCGAGCACGACGGTGGACAGCGCGACCACCACGGCGGACCACAGCAGCACCCGGCGGTGGCCGTAGAGGTCGCCGAGCTTGGCCAGCACCGGCACCGCGATGGCCGAGAGCATGAGCTGGGCCGCCTCGAGCCAGTTGACGTCGGCGTCGTTGACCCCGAGGTAACGCGCGATGTCGGTGAGCAGCGGGACGTAGTAGCCCTGCAGCACGCCGCTGGTGAACTCGACGAAGACCAGGTAGCCGACGAGCCCTCCGCCGATCCCCGCGATCCGGCCGGTCCGCCGTGCCGTCTCCGTGCGTGCCACCAGGCATCCCTTCGCCGAGCGCCGGGCCCGGCGCGGGAAGTTGGCAGCGTAGTGGTCGCGATCACGCTGGTGGGGGCTCCGGTGCGGAGAGTCCCCCGGTCGGAGCGCCGCGCCGCCGTCCCGGTGTCGTGCGCCCGGTGTCGTGCGCCCGGCGTCAGAGCGGGGCGCGGGAGACGGGGCAGGACATGCAGCGCGGGCCGCCCCGGCCGCTGCCGAGCTCCGAGCCGGCGATCCGCACCACCTCGATGCCGGCGGCCTCGAGTGCGGCGTTGGTGACGGTGTTGCGCTCGTAGGCGACCGTCAGGCGCGGGGCCAGCGCCAGGGTGTTGTTGCCGTCGTCCCACTGCTCGCGCTCGGCTGTGACCGGGTCCAGCCCGGTGTCGATCACCCGCAGCTTGTCGATGCCCATCGCGGTCGCGGCCGCGGTGAGGAACGGCTGGGGGCCGGTGACGGCGAGGTCGGTGGTGTCGGCGTCGTCGGCGATCCCGTACGGAGCCTTCACGGTCCAGGCGACCAGCGAGTCGGCGACCGCGGGATACATGACCATCGCGTCGACGTCGACCATCGTGGCGATGGTGTCCAGGTGCATGGTCGCCCGCTCCTGGGCGATCGGGACGACGAGCACCGTGTGCGCCAGGCCGCGGGCGAACAGCCGCCGCGCCAGCCGCTCCGCGCCGCCCGGCGTCGTCCGCTCGCCCACCCCGACGGCGACGACGCCCTCGGCCAGCAGCAGCACGTCACCGCCCTCCAGGTGCTCCAGGCCGGGCCCGTACAGCTGCTCGGACCCGGCGAAGCGCGGGTGGTGGGTGTAGATGGCTTCGGTGATCGTGCTCTCCCGGTGCCGCGCCGGCATCGCCAGCGAGGTCACCGCCACCTCGTCGCCGATCCACACCGAGGAGTCCCGGGTGAACAGCAGGTTGGGCAGTGGGGGGACGACGAAGTCCGAGCGGTCCATGAGCTGGTAGGCCAGCCCGTGGCCGCGCAGCTCGTCGTGCGCCAGGCCCGCGATCAGCGCCGTCGCCAGGTCCTCGGGGGAGAGCCAGGCCAGGTGCCGCGTGGCGTCGCGCTGCAGGGTCGCGCCCAGCCGCGGGTCGTCGACGGCGGCGCCGATCAGCTCGGCCCGGGCGGCCGGGAAGGCGAGGACCTCGGCCAGCAGCGTCGCCAGGTGCAGCACCTCGACGCCGCGGTCGGTGAGCGCCTGGGCGAACGCGTCGTGCTCCTCCTGCGCCCGGGCCACCCACGGGACGCCGTCGAAGAGCAGCTGGTCGTTGTTGCGCGGCGTCAGCCGGCGGAGCTCGGGGCCGGGCCGGTGCAGCATCACCGTGCGCAGCGGGCCGACCTCGCTCGTGGCGCCCGGGGTCGCGGCGGATCCGATCATGGGAGCCAGGCTGGCACACCTGGCTCCGGCGCCGCCCGCTGCGGCCCTCGTTAGGGTGCCGGAGGTGGTGCCGACGACGGCGCCGCGACGCCGAACCGGAGGTACCCGTGGACCTGTTCGACCTGACCGGCAAGGTGGCTGTGGTCACCGGTGGCACCCGCGGCATCGGCCTGATGATGGCCCGGGGGCTGCTGCAGGCGGGGGCGAAGGTCTACCTCAGCTCCCGCAAGGCCGAGGCCGGCGACGCCGCCGTCGCGGAGCTCGCCGAGTTCGGCACCGCCGTCTCGATCCCCGCCGACCTCTCCACGGAGGCGGAGTGCGTGCGGCTGGCCGAGGAGGTGGGCCGTTCCGAGGAGCGGGTGCACATCCTGGTGAACAACGCCGGCGCCACCTGGGGCGAGCCGCTGGAGACCTTCCCCGAGTCGGCGTGGGACAAGCTGCTCGACCTGAACCTCAAGTCGCCGTTCTTCCTCACCCGCGCCTTCCTGCCGAAGCTCGAGGCCGCGGCCGCCGAGGGCGACCCGGCGCGCATCGTGAACGTCGGCAGCATCGACGGCCTGCACGTCAACCCGATGCCGACCTACTCCTACGCCGCGAGCAAGGCCGGGCTGCACCACCTCACCCGGGTGCTCGCCAAGGAGCTCGGGCCCAAGGGCATCACCGTCAACGCCGTGGCGCCGGGGCCGTTCGAGTCGAAGATGATGGCCGCCACGCTGGACGCCTTCGGGGCCGAGATCGCCGCGAAGTCGCCGCTGGGCCGCATCGGGCGTCCCGACGACATGGCGGGCGTCGTCGTCTACCTCTCGTCGCGGGCCGGCGCCTACGTCACCGGCGCGGTCATCCCCGTCGACGGCGGGATCGCCACGACCGCCTGAACCACCGGGCGAGATCTGCACACTGGCCCTCATCAGGCCGCTGATGGGGGTCAGTGTGCAGATCTCGCCCGTTCAGTCGGGGAGCAGGACGCCGGGGTTGCAGATGCCGCGCGGGTCGAGCCGCTGCTTGACCGCCCGCAGCACCTCCACGCCCAGCGGCCCGATCTCGCGCTCCAGCCACGGGCGGTGGTCGGCGCCGACGGCGTGGTGGTGGGTGAGCGTGCCGCCGGCGGCCAGCAGCGCGTCGGTCGCCGCCCGCTTGGCGGTGAGCCACTGCTGGATGGGCAGCGCGTCGTCGCGGTCGGCGATCACGGTCAGGTAGAGCGACGCGCCGGTGGCGTACCCGTGCGAGACGTGCGCCAGCACCAGCGGCCGATGCCCGCCGCGGGTCAGCGAGCCCTGCAGCGCGCGGCGGGTGGCGTCGTACACGGTGGGCAGCGCCGTCCAGGTGGCCGCCGTCTCCAGGGTCTCCACCAGCAGGCCGCCGTCCATCAGCCGGTCGCGCAGGTACGGCCCCTCGAACCGGTGCCGGCGCCAGGAGTCGCCCACCCGGCGGCCGAGCCGCACGGCGCCGCCGTCGCGCAGCAGCGAGGCGGCGGCCCGCATCCGGGCGCGCACCAGGTCGGGCACCCCTTCCCAGCCCACGACGAGCATGCAGCCCTCGCCGCGCCCCCGGGCCCGCAGGCTGCCGCGCAGCGCCTTCGCCCCGGCGCCGGCGGCCATGAGCAGGTTGGCGCGGGTCTCGTCGGCGTCGGAGAGCCGGACGACGTCGGGCAGCAGGTCGTGCCGGGCGAGCAGCTGGAGGGCGGCGAGCCCCGCCGGCCAGGTGCGGAACGACCAGCCCTCGTAGGCGCTGGCCGACGGCTTGGGGCGCACCCGCAGCGTCAGCTCGGTGATGACGCCGAGGGTCCCTTCCGAGCCCAGCGCGAGGCCGAGCAGGTTCGGGCCGGCGGCCGAGGCGGGCGGGGAGCCCAGCTCCAGCACCCCGGACGGCGTGGCCAGCGTGAGGCCGGCGACCAGGTCGTCGAACCGGCCGACCCCGGTCGAGGACTGCCCGGCCGACCGGGTCGCGGCGTAGCCGCCGAGCGTGGCGAACTCCCAGCTCTGCGGCAGGTGGCCGAAGGTGAGGCCCTGCTGGGCCAGCGCCTGCTCGAGGGCGGGCCCGCGCATGCCCGGGCCCACGGTGACCAGCGAGGAGGGCACGTCCAGCGCCTGCACCGACGACATGCGCGACAGGTCGACGGCGATGGCGGGCCGGTCGTCGGGGTCGACGCCGGCCAGCCCGCCGACGACGCTGGTCCCGCCGCCGAACGGGACGACGACGATGCCGCGCTCGCTGCAGAGCGCGAGCAGCGCGGCGGTCTCCTCGGTGGTGCCGGGCAGCACCACGGCGTCGGGCGCGTCGGAGGCGTCGCCCTCCCGCCGGCGCAGCAGGTCGAGGTAGCTCTTGCCGCCGGCCCGCCGCAGCCGCGACTCCCGGTCGGTGCGCACGTGCTCCTCGCCGAGCAGGCCGGCCAGCGCCGCGCGGTCCTCCTCGGGGAGCCGGCAGGGCGCCAGCCGGATCTGCGCCACCGGCACGGGCGGCGTGGACCGCGGCTCCCAGCCCAGCTCGCGGGTGAGGTGGCGGCGCGCGGCCTTGGTCAGGGCGCCGTCGGGGCTCTCGTCGCCCTGGGGGGCGGGGCGCGGGCCCCAGCCCTGGATCGTCAGTTCCGGCTGCTCGGGCACGGCTACAGTCTGCCGGTGCCGCAGCGCTGGACAGCCAGGTGATCGGCTCCCTGTCACCCGCTCGGCGGGCCCGGGACCTCGCGGAGGTGGCCGGCGCGACCGTCGACCTGGTGGTGGTCGGCGGGGGTGTGACCGGCGCCGGGGTGGCGCTGGACGCCGCGTCGCGCGGCCTCGCGGTGCTCCTGTGCGAGCGCACCGACCTGGCGGCGGGCACCAGCCGGTGGTCGTCGAAGCTCGTGCACGGCGGCCTGCGCTACCTGGCGCACGGGGAGATCGGGCTGGCACGGGAGAGCGCCCGCGAGCGCGCCGTCCTCATGCGCGCGACGGCGCCGCACCTGGTGCGCCCGCTGCCGTTCCTCGTGCCCGACGCGGCCGGCCGGGACGTGACGGCGCTGGCCGGGCTCGGCGGGCGGCTCGGTGACGCGGTGCGCTTCTCGGTGCCCGGCGGCCGCGGCTCGCTGCCCCCGACCCGGCGCGTGGACGCCGCCGACGTCGGCAGGCTGGTGCCCGGGGTGCGGGCCGGGGGCGGTGGTGTCGTCTTCTGGGACGGGCAGCTGACCGACGACGCGCGCCTCGTCGTCGCCCTGGCCCGGACGGCGGCCGCGCACGGGGCCCGCGTCCTCACCGGCGCCACGGTCACCGCCGTCGACGGCGCCGACGTGCACGTCACCACCGACGAGGGGTCGCTGACCGTGCGGGCCGGCGCGGTGGTCAACGCGGCCGGGGTGTGGGCGCAGCGCCTGGCGCCGCGGCTCCGGCTCGTGCCCTCGCGCGGTTCGCACCTGGTGGTGCCGGGCGTGCGGCTGGGCTCGCCGGCGGCGGCGCTGACCGTGCCGCTGCCCGGGTCCCGGTCGCGGTACGTCTTCGCGCTGCCGCAGCCCGACGGGCTGGTGTACCTCGGGCTCACCGACGAGCCGGTGGAGGGCCCGGTGCCCGACGACGACGCGGTGCCCTCCGACGCCGAGGTGCGGCTGCTGCTGGACACGGTGAACCAGGTGCTCGCCGAGCCGCTGACGGCTGCGGACCTGGTGGGCGCCTACTCCGGTTACCGGCCGCTGGTGCTGCCCGAATCCGCCGGCACCGGGCCGGGGGACAGCACCGCCGACCTCTCCCGGAAGCACCTGCTCGCCTGGGACGGACCGGTCCTCTCCGTGGTCGGCGGGAAGCTGACCACCTACCGGGCGATGGCGGAGGAGACCGTCGACGCCGTGGTCAGCCGCCTGGAGCGGGGCGCGACCCGCTCGGTCACCGCCCGGCTGCCACTGGTGGGGGCGGCGCCGCGGGTGGCGCTGGACCAGGTGGCCGCCCCGGCCCGGCTGGTGGCCCGGTACGGCACCGAGGCGCCGGCGGTCGAGGCGCTCGGGCCGGCGCTGGTGGTGGCCGGGCGACCGGAGACGGTGGGGGAGCTGCGCTTCGCCGTCCGCCACGAGGGCGCGCGGACGGTGGCCGACCTGCTCGACCGCCGCACCCGCATCGGTCTGGTGGCGGCCGACCGCGAGCGGGCGGTGCCGGTGGCCCTGCAGGTGCTCGCCGAGGGCTGATCCGGCGGGGACGCGCTCGGGGGGTCCTGCGCGTGGTCCGGGGGTGCTGCACGACCCGGGGAGCGCGAAGAGCACCCCCGCAGTGGGCGCCGTCTCGCGCAATGGGAACGCTGTTTCGCAGAGTGGGACCACGGTGCACGATGCGGGCGTGGACACCTACACGCACGGGCACGGCGAGCCGGTGCTGCAGTCCCACCGCTGGCGCACGGCGGAGAACTCGGCGGGCTACCTGCTGCCGGCGCTGCGCCGGGGCCTCGACCTGCTCGACGTCGGTTGCGGCCCGGGGACGATCACGGTCGACCTCGCCGCGCGGGTGGCGCCCGGCCGCGTCCTGGGGCTCGACGTCTCACCGGAGCCGCTCGACGAGGCGCAGGCGTTCGCCGCCCGCGCCGGCGTGGCGGTGATCTTCGCCGTCGGCGACGTCTACTCCCTCGACCTGCCCGACGCCTCGTTCGACGTCGTCCACGCCCACCAGGTGCTCCAGCACCTCACCGACCCGGTGGCCGCGCTGCGGGAGATGGCGCGGGTCTGCCGGCCGGGTGGGCTGATCGCCGTGCGCGACGTCGACTACGCCGCCACCACCTGGTTCCCCGCCGACGACGGGCTGGACCGCTGGCTGGCGCTCTACCAGCAGGTCGCCCGGCGCAACGGAGCCGAGCCCGACGCCGGGCGCCGGCTGGTGGGCTGGGCGCACGCCGCCGGGCTGCGGGACCTCACGGTGTCTGCGTCGGCGTGGTGCTTCGCGACCCCGGCCGAGCGGAAGTGGTGGGGCACCTCGTGGGCGGGGCGGGCGACGGCGTCGTCCTTCGCCGAGCAGGCGCTGGCCTACGGGCTGGCGACGCCGGAGGAGCTGCAGCGGATCGCCGACGCGTGGCTGCGCTGGGCCGGCGCGGACGACGGCTGGCTGGGCATGCTGCACGGCGAGCTCCTCGTCCGCGTCTGAGGCTCACGCCGCGGCGCGCAGGCCGTCCTGCGCGCCGAGCGCCGAGAGGCTGCGGCGGACCCCGACGGCGACCGCGCCGAGGGCGAAGAAGCCCTCGTCGTCGGAGACCGTGCTGCTCCGGACGAGGCCCACCAGCCGGTGCAGCGCGCCGACGGCGCGGGCCAGCCGGGCGTCGCGCTCACCGGGCGCCGTCCCCTCGCCGGCGCGGAGCACGTCGGCGAGCCCGTCCAGGGCCTCGGCGAGCACCCAGCCGGTCCCGGCGTCGGCGTGGTCGATGCCGCGCCGGTGCGGGTGGAACTCGACGACCAGCGAGGTGAGGTCGTCGACGAGCACCGCGACGCGGTCGACCGCACGGGACTCGGCGCGGATGCTCTCGGCCCGCCCCTTCCAGCGGCGGGCCCGGGGGTTGGCGAGGCGGGCCCGGTCGACCTGGCGCTCGGCGGCGCGCATGCGGTCCAGCGCGCCGTCCAGCCGGCGGTTGCGCTCGGTCCACTCGCCCGGATCGGGGACCTGCCCCTCGCGCAACGTCCCGGCCATGTCGGAGAGGTGCTCGGCGAGGACGGCGCGGGTGGCGGCGATCCGGTCGACGGCCTGGGTGAGCTGCAGGGGTGGGAAGAGCACGGCGGTGACCAGGACGCCGATGGCGGCGCCGACCAGCGTCAGGCCGGCGTACCGCAGGACGTAGGGCCCGGGCTGACCGGCCCCGACGGTGATCATCAGGACCGCGGCGAAGCTGACCCAGGCGGCCTGGTCCCGCAGGAGGCGACGCCACTGCTCGACCCCGATGGCCAGGGCGACGATCAGCGCGATCGTCAGGGCGTCCGGGACGGTCCGGGTCAGCTCGTACACGGCGTAGGCCAGGGCGAAGCCCATGAGCATCGCGAGGACGCTGCGCCACGCCGCGCTCGCCGAGTCGGCGATCGTCGGGTGGACGGCGATCACCGCGCCGAGCGGGGCGTAGTAGGCGTACTCCGACAGCAGCGGCGGCAGCATCACCGCCACCTGCCAGGCCAGCCCCGCAGCGACCGCTGCCCGCACCCCTCGCTGCGCCGCCGGGCGGTGCAGCCACACCCATACGGCCCTCATCCCGCCCAGGATGACCGGTGCCGCGGCTCGGGCGCGCGCCGGGTCCCGGGGCGCGGCACGGCGCCGCCGGACGGGGTGACGCCGACCTGACCGGGCGCCCGGGGAGCGGCAGCCGCTACCGTCATGGGGAACTGCCGCGCGCCGGTGCAGGTCGCGGTGCGCAGACGAGGAACGACGACGAGCCCGATGACGACGTCGGGCGGGGAAGGCGTTGCCGCGATGTGGGAGTACGTGACCGAGCGTGCCGATCTCATCGCCTTCCAGGCCTTCCAGCACGTCAGCCTGGTGGTCCAGTGCGTGCTCCTCGGCTCGCTGATCGCCGTCGCGCTGGCGGTGCTGGTCTACCGGAACCCGACCGCGACGTCGGCTGCCAACGGGTTCTCCGCCGTGGGCCTGACCATCCCCTCGTTCGCGCTGCTGGGGATCCTGCTGGCGCCGTTCGGGTTCGGCATCACGCCCGCGGTCATCGCGATCACCTTCTACGCGGCGCTGCCGGTGCTGCGCAACGCGGTCGTGGGGCTGGCCGGGGTCGACCGGTCGCTGGTCGAGTCGGCCCGCGGCATCGGGATGAGTCGGGTCCGCACCCTGCTGCGGGTCGAGCTGCCGCTGGCCTGGCCGGTCATCCTCGCGGGCATCCGGGTGTCCACCCAGATGGTCATGGGCATCGCCGCGATCGCCGCCTACGTGCTGGGCCCCGGGCTCGGCGGCTTCATCTTCTCCGGGCTGTCCCGGCTCGGCGGGGCCAACGCCCTCAACTCCACGCTCACCGGGACGATCGCGATCGTCCTGCTGGCGCTCGTCCTCGACCTGCTGCTGGTGCTGGCCGGCCGGCTGACCACCCCCAGGGGGATCCGTGTCTGAGACCCTGCCCGCTCCGACGTCCGCTGCCGGGTCCGGCAGCGACCGGCACATCAGTGGTGTGCCGATCCGGCTGGAGGGCGTGACCAAGCGCTATCCCGGTCAGGAGGTCCCCGCCGTCGACGACGTGACCCTGGAGATCGCCGCCGGGGAGACGGTCATGTTCGTCGGCCCGTCCGGCTGCGGGAAGACCACGCTGCTCAAGATGATCAACCGGCTGATCGAGCCGACCGGCGGGCGCATCCACCTCGGTGACGAGGACGTCACCGACCAGCAGCCCGACCAGCTGCGCCGGCGGATCGGCTATGTCATCCAGGCCGGTGGGCTGTTCCCGCACATGACGGTGGCGACCAACATCGGCCTGGTCCCGAAAATGCTCAAGTGGGACGACGCCCGGGTCACCGCGCGGGTCGACGAGCTGCTCGACCTGGTGGGCCTGGACCCCGACCAGTACCGCGACCGCTACCCGCGCGAGCTCTCCGGTGGCCAGCAGCAGCGGGTGGGAGTCGCCCGCGCTCTGGCCGCGGACCCGCCGGTGCTGCTGATGGACGAGCCGTTCGGCGCCGTCGACCCCATCACCCGGCAGCGCCTGCAGGACGAGCTGATCCGCATCCAGGAGGAGCTGGGCAAGACGATCGTCTTCGTCACCCACGACTTCGACGAGGCGGTGAAGCTCGGCGACAAGATCGTCGTCTTCGACGTCGGCGCCCGGGTGGTGCAGTACGACACCCCCGAGCGGATCCTGGCCGAGCCGGCCGAGGAGTACGTCGCCGACTTCGTCGGCGCCGGCGCCACCTTGAAGCAGCTCACCCTGACCAGGGTGGGCGACGTGGAGCTCGAGCGGCCGACGACGGCGACCGTCGGCTCGGACTCCGCGACCGCGGTGGCGGCGGCGCGGGCGGCCGGCGACGACTACGTGGTGGTGCTCGACCAGCGGGGGCGGCCGCTCAGCTGGCCCACGCTGGCCGAGCTCGAGCGGACCAGGACCGTGCCGGGCACCGTCGACGAGCGGCTCCCCGTGGTCGGGCTCCGCTCGACCCTCAACGACGCGCTGGACGCGATGCTGGCGGCCAGCCAGGGCGGCGTCGTCGTCACCGGGCGCCGGGACGCGCTGGCCGGCGTGATGGCCGTCGAGGCCGTGATGGCGGCCATCCAGCGCACCCGGAGCGGGGCGAACCGGTGACCGCCTCCACCGGGCTCCGCCCGGACGGGACGCCCGACCCGACCGCCCCCGAGCCCGCGACCCAGGCGGCCGACGAGCGCTCGGCGAGGGCCGACGCCGGCGGCTGGCGGGCCCTGCTGTGGCAGCCGGTCATGCTCGCGGTCGCGGTGCTGGCCTTCGTCGTCTGGCGGCTGACCGCCGACCTCAGCGAGACCGAGTCCCGCCAGCTGGGCTGGGACGCGCTGTCCCGGACCATCGTGCAGCACCTTCAGCTCACCGCGGCCTCCGCGGTCATCGTGCTGGTCATCGCGATCCCGCTCGGCGTGGCGCTCACCCGGGGCGGGATGCGGCGGTTCAGCCCGCTGATCATCGGCGTGGCCAACACCGGGCAGGCGGCCCCCGCCATCGGCCTGCTGGTCCTGCTGGCCGCCTGGGGCGGCTTCGGCTTCCGGACGGCGGTGATCGGGCTGGTGGTCTACGCGGCGCTGCCCGTCCTGCGCAACACCATGGTCGGCATCCAGGGCGTCGACGCCCGGCTGGTGGAGGCCGGCCGGGGCATGGGGATGAGCGCCCTGGCGGTGCTGCTCCGCGTGGAGCTCCCGCTGGCCGTGCCGGTGCTGCTGGCCGGCGTGCGGACCGCGCTCGTGCTCCTCGTCGGCACCGCGACGCTGGCGACCTTCATCAACGGCGGCGGGCTGGGGCTGCTGATCACGACCGGGATCAACCTGTCGCTCGACGCCCTGCTGATCAGCGGGGCGGTGCTGGTCGCCCTGCTGGCACTGGCCATCGACTGGCTGGGCCGTGTCGTGGAGCACGTCGCCCGGCCGAAGGGACTCTGATGCGCCCGCGCCCGCCCGCCGGACTCGTCGCACTGGTCGTCGCGGGCTGCCTGGCGACCAGCGGCTGCGGTCTCCAGGCGGCCACGCAGTACACCCCGCCGTCGGCACCCGGCAGCATCGAACCGATCGACGGCGCCGAGGGCGCCGAGATCGTCGTGGGCGCCAAGAACTTCACCGAGCAGCTGATCCTCGGCAAGATCGCGGTGATCGCGCTGCAGGTCGCCGGCTTCGAGGTCGTGGACCGGACCAACATCCCCGGCTCCGTCCCCGCCCGACAGGGCATGGTCGACGGCGACATCGACATGGAGTGGGAGTACACCGGCACGGCCTGGCTCTCCTACCTCGGCGAGGCGGAGCCGATCCCCGACCCGCAGGAGCAGTGGGCGGCGGTGCGGGACGCCGACGCGGCCAACGGCCTGACGTGGCTGCCGCCGGCCGAGGCGAACAACACCTACGCCTTCGCCGTCCGCAGCGAGGCGGTGCCCGAGTTGGGCGGCATCTCCACCCTCTCCGGGATCGCCGAGCTCCCGGTCGAGGAGCGGACGTTCTGCGTGGAGTCGGAGTTCGCCAGCCGCAACGACGGCCTGGCCCCGATGCTGGAGACCTACGGCATCCCGCTCGGGGACCCGCAGGGCGTGCCGCGGGACAACATCCGCATCCTGGACACCGGGGCGGTGTACGAGGCCACCGACGACGGGCTGTGCAACTTCGGCGAGGTGTTCACCACCGACGGCCGCATCCCCGCCCTGGACCTCACCGTGCTCGAGGACGACCGGCAGTTCTTCCCGGCCTACAACATCTCCCCGGTCGTGCTGACCGAGACCCTCGAGGAGCACCCCGAGCTGGCCGACATCTTCGGCCGGATCACCCCGCTGCTGACCGACGAGGTGCTGCAGGTGCTCAACGCGCGGGTCGACGTCGACGGGGAGGAGCCCGCCGACGTCGCGCTGGACTGGATGGTCTCCGAGGGGCTGGTCACCCGCGGGTGACCCCGGGTGTGTGCGCCGGCGCCCGGTTCCGGTGCGGGAACCCGGGCACCGGCGCACATGCCTGCTCAGCCCTGGCGCGCGGCGTTCGCCTGGACGGCGGCGCTCACGTACTGCGCCAGGCCGGGCGCGATCCGCTCGTAGTACGCGGTGAACCGCTCGTCCTCCACGTACATACGGCCGATCCCGGCGTGCATCTCCGGCGGGCAGTCGTAGAAGTTCCGGCTGATCTGCTGCCGGTGCTCCTCGGCGAGGTCCATCGCCCGCTCCGAGTCCGCGGGCACGCCGGCGGTCAGCGCCTCGGCGAACCGGCGCTCGACGTCGTCGGACTCCGCCTTCACCCGCAGCCAGTCGTCCTTGGTCATGGCGCGCGTCCGCTGCTGCGACTGCGCCCACGCCTCGGTGTCGCCCCACTTCTCCTCGGCCTCGGCGGCGTACTCCTCCGGCAGCCAGTCGCCGAACACCTCGAACCGCTCCTCCGGGGTCAACGAGATCCCCATGGCACGTGCCTCCATCTCCTTCTCGACGGCCGCGACCATCGCCGACGTCCGTTCCAGCCGGTCCCGCAGCAGCCGGTGCTGCCGGCGCAGGTGCTCCACGGGATCGGCGGACGGGTCGTCGAGCAGCGTCGCGACCTCCTCGAGGGGGAACCCGAGCTCGCGGTAGAGCAGCACCTGGTGCAGCCGCTCCAGATCGGCCGGCGCGTACTGCCGGTAGCCGGCCGACGTCCGTCCCGACGGCGACAGCAGGCCGATCCGGTCGTAGTGGTGCAACGTGCGCACCGTGACGCCGGCCAGCGCCGCGACCTCACCCACGTTCATCGGGTCCTCCCTTCTCCTGACACGTTGCAGGCAACAGCCTGACGTCGCGTCAGGGTCAAGCCCGTTCATGGACGACGTGGTGGCCACGACCCGTCGAGTGTCACGAACTCGTGGCCATCAGGCGCTGATGACCACGAGTTCGTCGCACTCGGCGCGGTTGCCGGGCCTCGCGGCCGGGGCCGGCCTCCCGAGGACGGGGCGCCGCCTAGGGTCGACCCGGTGAGCGAGGAACCGCGCGGCTGGGGCGCGCCGTTGCACGAGGCCGTCCTCGACGCCACCGGCGTGGGCCGCGGCACCCGCGTGCTCGACCTGGGCTGCGGCACCGGGCTGTTCGCGCGGGCGGCGGCCGACCGCGGCGCCCGGGTGACCGGCGTCGACCTCGACGCGGATGCCGTCGCGCAGGCCGCGGCGGAGGTGCCCGGCGGGACCTTCCTGGTGCGGCACGCGCAGGACCCGCCGCCCGGGCCGTTCGACGTGGTGGCCGCCGTGCAGCTGCTGATGCACGTCGCCGACCCGGTCGCGGTGCTGCGCCGGGCCGGGCGCGTCGGCGGCGTCGTCGCCGCGACGGTGTGGGGGCGGGACCGGGAGTGCGAGCTGCGCGTGCTGCAGCAGGCCCTGGCGTCCGGCCGCCCGGCGCGGACGCCGGCGGTGAGCGAGCCGGCCCGGCTGCGGGCGATGGCGGAGCGGGCCGGGCTGGTGGTCGAGCAGCTGCACGAGGTGCTCGTGCCCTTCGACTACGCCGACGCCGACGAGCTGCTCGTCCCGCTCCTGGCGACCCCGCTGGGCCGCGCCGCCACGCGGCAGGCCGGGCCGGACGTCGTGCGCGACACCGTGCTCGAGCACCTGGAGCCCTACCGCACGGGTGAGGACGGCTACCGGCTGCACAACCTGTTCCGGGTGCTCGTCGCCCGGCCGGGCGACGGGAGCATGCAGAGTCGGTCGTAGCGGTCCGATTCGTCACCCTGCTGCGGCAGGGTGCCGGCATGGAGACGACCGACCCGGACCAGAAGACCGTCCTGCACACCTACCTGCGGCAAGGGCGCGACGATCTCCTCGCCAAGCTGGACGGGCTCGACGAGTACGCCGTCCGCCGGCCGCTGACGCCGACCGGCACCAACCTGCTCGGCCTGCTCAAGCACGTCGCGTACGTGCAGCTGGGCTACTTCGGCGAGGTGCTCGGCCGGCCGAGCGGCCGGGCCTACCCGTGGGACGGCGACGGGGAGGACGACGCCGACATGTGGGCCACCGCCGAGGAGTCCCGTGCGGAGATCATCGAGCTCTACCGGTTCTCGGCCGCGCACGCGGACGCGACGATCGACGCGCTACCGCTCGACGCCGTGGGGGAGGTTCCCTGGTGGTCGGAGCAGAGGCGGCGCCCCACGCTGCACACCCTCCTGGTCCACGTGGCGGCCGAGGTCGCCCGGCATGCCGGCCACGCCGACATCCTCCGCGAGACGCTGGACGGCGCGGCAGGGCTGAGCGCGGGCAACGCCAACCTGCCCGAGCGCACCGCGGAGGAGTGGGCCACCTACCGGGGTCGCATCGAGGCCGCCGCGCGCGCGGCGGCGGCCAGGTCCGGTGGTTCCGGAGGTGGTCCCGCCGCCGCGGGGTGAGGATCGCCGCATGGCTGACGAGATCTCACCCGACGACCCGTTCCCGCGCACCCGGATCTCCGTGAAGGGCGCCGAGATGGCGTACGTGGACGTCGGCACCGGGGAGTCGATCGTCTTCCTGCACGGCAACCCGACGTCGTCCTACCTGTGGCGCAACGTCATCCCGCACGTGCAGCACCTCGGCCGCTGCATCGCCCCCGACCTCATCGGCATGGGGCAGTCGGACAAGCTCCCCGACCCGGGCCCCGGCACGTACTCGTTCGAGACGCACGCCGCGTACCTGGAGGAATTCCTCGACCGCGTCTTCGTCGGCGACCGCGTCACCCTCGTCCTGCACGACTGGGGCTCGGGGCTCGGCTTCGACTGGGCCGAACGCCACCAGGACCGGGTCCGCGGCATCGCCTTCACCGAGGCGATCGTCACGCCGATGACATGGGACGACTGGCCCGCCGACGCCCGCAAGATCTTCCAGCTCATGCGGAGCGCGGACGGCGAGGCGGCGGTGCTGGACAAGAACGTGTTCGTCGAGCGGATCCTGCCGGCGTCGGTGGCCCGCGGGCTGACGCCGGAGGCGCACGAGGTCTACCGGGCGCCGTTCCGCGAGCGCGCGGACCGCTGGCCGACCCTGGAGTGGCCGCGGTCGATCCCGCTCGAAGGCGAGCCCGCGGCCGTGGTGGAGCGGGTCGAGCGGTACGGGGCGTGGCTCGCGAGCAGCGACGTCCCGAAGCTGTTCATCGACGCCGACCCGGGATCGATCCTGGTCGGCCGCCAGCGGGAGGTGGTGCGCAGCTGGCCGGCGCTGACCGAGGTGACCGTCGCGGGCAGCCACTTCGTGCCGGAGGACTCGCCGCACGAGATCGGCCGCGCGGTGGCGGACTGGATCCCGACCCTGGGCTAGTCGCCACGGCCGCGCGTCACCGGGTGGCCACCTCCGGCGCGGCGCCCTCGACGCCGGGCTCCCGCGTGACCTCGGCGACCGCCAGGCGCTCGCGCCAGTCCCGCATGGCGGAGCGGTGCGGCTCGGCGATCGCGTAGGCGCGCGCCGCCGCGGCGTCGTCCCACCACGAGACGGTGCGGAAGCGCCGGGCCAGCGGCTCGGCCTGCAGCCGTACCGACCGGGCGCCCGGGGCGGCGACGGCCTGCCGGTGGACGGCGAGCGAGGTGCGCACGAAGGCGGGCACGTCGCGCAGTCGCCGCAGTCGCAGCTCGGTGCGGACGACGACGCCCGGGCCCGGACGTCGGTCGGGGGCGGTCCAGGTGAGATCGGGGATCAGCGGCACGGTGGTCTCCTCGCTCGGCGCCAGCTTTACAGCTGTAAAGCACGGTAGCCGCCCTCTTTACAGCTGTAAAGTGCCGCTCGTGCCCCGGGACCTGCGCGCCGATCTGGTGACCGCCGCGACGACGCTGCTGGAGCGAGAGGGGTCGCTCGCCGCGGTCAGCCTGCGGGCCGTGGCCCGGGAGGCGGGGGTCAGCGCGCCAGCCGTCTACGGTCACTTCGCCGACCTCGAGGCGCTGCTGGGTGCCGTCCTGGACGAGGGGTTCGAGCAGCTGCGCGCGGCGGTGCTGGCCGCCGTCGACGCCGAATCCGACCCCGCGCGCCGGCTGCTCGCCGGGTGTCGGGCCTACGTGCTGGCGGGGCTGGCCGCGCCGGCCCGCTACCGGGCGATGTTCGGCCCGCGGAGGGTCGCCAGCGGGCAACGGGCCTTCGCCGTCCTGGTGGGCGGCGTCGAGGCGTGCATGGCCGCGGGGCGCTCCCGCAGCCGCGACCCGCACCAGGAGGCGACGCTGGTGTGGACGGCGCTGCACGGCGTCGTCACGTTGCGGTCCGCGGCGCCGGAGGTGGGCTGGCCCGACCTCGATGCCCAACTGACGGCGCTCGTCGAGCGGCTGGCGCTGCTGGCGCCCCCGGTCAGCTGAGCGCCCGGACCGTCTCCACGACCGCGACCACGGCGAACACGAGGAACAGCCCCGCCGCGACCCGGCGGATCAGCGCGATCGGCAGCCGGTCGGCCAGCTTCTTGCCGAGGAAGACGGCGAGGCCGGAGACCACCAGGAGCGCGGCCCACGCGCCGACGAAGACCGACAGCGGCGCCTCGTAGCGCGCGGCCAGCCCCGCGGTCGCCAGCTGGGAGAGGTCGCCCCACTCGGCGGCGAACAGCACGCCGAAGGAGATCGCCGCCGCCCGCAGGAACGACGTCGGCTCGCGGCCGTCGGCGGCCGCTCCGGCGTCCTCCGCCTCGCCGGTCGCGCTGCGCCAGAGGATCACCGCCCCCACCAGGAACAGCAGCGCGACGACGCCGCTCACCAGCGCCTCCGGCAGCAGGGAGAGCAGCGAGCCCGCGGTGACGGCGATCGCCACCTGCAGGCCGAACGCGGTGGCGACGCCCACGAACACCGGCAGCGGGGGGAACCGGGTGGCGAGCACCAGGCTGGCGAACAGGGTCTTGTCGGGCAGCTCGACCGGGAGCACCAGGACGAACGCGGCCAGCACGACCGACCAGATCACGACGAGCCCTCCTCCGCGGCACTGCCGGGCGGAGCTCGGGCAGGCGACCTTCTCAGCGGCCAACGGTAGCGGCCGCCGGACGGGGCGGGCGGAGGGGTCAGGGGGTGGGCACGGCGGATCCCGGCACCGGCCGCGGCGCGTGCGGGTGCCCCGCCCGGCGGGCGGCCTTCACCCGGTACATCGCGGCGTCGGAGGCGGCGAGCGCGGAGTCGGGCGTCTCGCCCGGCCCGCACAGCGCGACCCCGATGCTGATGCCCACGGCGTGCTCGGCGCCGTTGGGGCGGCGCAGCGGGCGGTCGAAGGCGGCGGTGATGCGATCGGCGATGACCTGCGCGGCCTGCTCGGAGCCGGCCTCCGGGCACAGCACGACGAACTCGTCGCCGCCGATCCGGGCCACGCTGTCCCCGGGGCGGATGGCGGCGGCCAGCCGGTGGGCCGCCTCGACCAGCACCTCGTCGCCGGCGGCGTGCCCGGCGGTGTCGTTGACCGGTTTGAACCCGTCCAGGTCGCAGTAGAGCACTGCCATCGGCCTTCGAGCCCGCTCGGCGGCGGCGAGCGTCTGGTCGAGCCGGTCGAGCAGCAGGTTGCGGTTGGGCAGGCCGGTCAGCGGGTCGTGCAGCGCGGCCTCGCGCAGCGCCGACTCCAGAGCCCGCTGCTCGGTGACGTCGGAGAGCGTGACCACCGCGCCGAGCAGTGCACCCTCGGCGTCGTGCACCTGCACACCGGAGCAGGAGACGTGCCGGAACGGCTCGCCGGGCACCGCGATGCCCACCTCGGCCTGGTCGAGCCGCCCCTCGGCGTAGACCCGGCGCAGCGGCACCTGATCCGGTGGCAGCGGCGCGCCGTCGACGTCGGTGAGCCGGTAGGTGCCGGGGATGTCCGTCGGCTCGACGGTGGGGTCGGCGTCCAGGCCGTGCCATCGGCGACTGGCGGCGTTGAACAGGGTCACCCGGCCCTCGGCGTCGGCGCCGACGACGCCCACGGGGAGCACCTCGAGCAGCGCCTGGCTGAAGGCGGTGGACCGGGCCAGCACCTGGTGGGCGCGGGCGGTCTCGGCGCGGGCGAGCTGGCTGGCGGCGGCCAGGTCGGCGAGCTGACGGGCCTGCTGGGCGGCGCGCACCAGGGAGGCCACCGCGGTGGCGACGTCGGCGAGCCGGGCGCGCTCCTCGTCGGTGAAGGCGTGCGGGGCGGGGTCGAAGACGCAGACCGCGGCCAGCGTGCGGCCGTCCACGACCACCGGGGCGGTGCCGAAGGCGCGCATCCCGGCGCGGCGGCCGTCGACCCACGGGCTCCGGGCGAACCGCGGCTCCGCCCTCAGGTCGTCGCAGGTCTGCACCCCCGGGCCGCGCTCGAGCACGATCGACACGATGGACCCTTCGCGCGGCCACGCCGCTCCCCGGAAGCCGTGCACCGCCATCACGTGCATGACGGGGGTGTCCATGGTGATCACCGAGGCCCAGGACGTGCCGGTGACGGCGGCGGCGACGCGCACCAGGCCTGCGAGCGCGGGGTCGGTGTCCATGACCGGCCGCTCGAGGTCCTCCTCGCGGGCACCCGGACCGCCGGGCACCGGCGTGGGCTCGGCCGTGCTGGTCATCCTGCGTCCCTCCGCGGGCGGGACCGGAGCATCCGGTCTCTTCAGTCTCGCAACGGCGTGCCGTGGCCGGCGGTTGAGTCCCCGGCGTGCTCCTTCCACCCGCAGGGGTCATGCCCACCCGCCCCGCTGTTACCCCGGTGCGCCGGGGCGGCGTCCGGGCTAGCCTGCGGGCCATGCGCCGACATTGATCCGCACCGCCCCCGCTGCCTCCCGCGGCCAGGCCGCTCGCCCGCCTGGCCATCGGCTGGGCAGCGCTCTCCGAGTGGGTGCCGCTGTACCCGCTGTACGCCCTGCTCTTCCTCGACGCCGGGGTCTCCGCCGCCCAGCTCTCCCTTCTGTTCGGCCTCTGGTCGGTCACCGCCCTGCTGGCCGAGGTGCCGGCCGGGCTGCTCGCCGACCGGTGGTCCCGCCGCGGTGTGCTGGCCCTCTCGGGCGTGCTGCAGGCCGCGGCCTTCGGCGTGTGGGCGGCGGCTCCCTCGACCGGCGCGTTCGCCGCCGGCTTCGTCCTGTGGGGCCTCGCCGGCGCAGGCACGTCGGGCGCGGCGGAGGCCCTGGTGCACGACGGGCTCGCCGAGGTCGGCGCCGCGGGGTGCTTCGCCCGGGTCAACGCCGCCATGACCGCTGCCGAGCTGCTGGTCCAGGTGCCGACGGCGCTGGCGGCCACCGCCCTCTACATCGCCGGCGGCTTCCCGCTGGTCGGCTGGGTCAGCGCCGCCGGCTGCCTGGGCGCCGCCGCGCTCGCGCTCCGGTTCCCCGAGGCGGCGGCGCCCGGCGCCGGGGCCGAGGAGGAGCCGGCCGCCGGCCCGGGCGTCGCGCTGCGCCGCCCCGCGCTGCTCGCGGCCGTGGTGGCCGTCGCGCTGGTCGGCGGGCTGGACGGGATGGAGGAGTACTTCCCGGTGCTGGTGGCCGACCGGGGGGTGCCGGAGGTGGCGGTGCCCGGGTCGGTGCTCGTCGTCTCCCTCGCCGGGGCGTCCGGAGCCGCGCTCGGTGGCCGGCTGGTGCGGCCCCCGGGCCGGCTGCTGGCCGCGCTGCTCGCGGCGGCGGGAACCGGGGTGCTGCTCGCCGCGGCCGCGGGCGGGTTCCTCGTGGTCACCGTGCTGGCGGTGGCCTACGGCCTGTACCTCGCCGTGCTCGTCGCCGCCGAGGCCGAGCTGCAGCGCCGGATCACCGGCCCGCACCGCGCGACGATCACCTCGGTCGCCGGTATGGGGGTCGAGCTCTCGTCGCTGCTGGTCTTCGCCGTGTGGGCGCTGGGCGGGCCGGCGGCCGTCGGGCTGCTGGTGCTCGCCGTCGTCCCGGTGGCGGCGGCCGGCCTGCGGCGGCGGTGAGGTCAGCCCCGGGGCGGGGGAGCGTCGCCGGGTGGGCCGACCGGGTAGGCAGCCGACGCGGCGGCGGTGGCGGCCCGCAGCACCTCCTTGACCGGCAGCTCCCGGGCGCGGGCCAGCGCGGCGACGTCCTCGAACTCGACGCTGACGTTCACCCGCCAGCCTCCCGCGGAGGCGATCTTGACGCCCACCCGGCCGCCGAGCACGTCGACGGCCGCCTGCGTGCGGTCGAGCGCGACCTTGCCCACGGGGACCACCCGCAGCCCGATCGTGGAGGTGCTGGCGAAGACGGCGCCCTGCACCGCCGCGACCGCGTCGGGGCGGCAGAGCACTGACAGCGTGTGCGCCGGGCGGCCCTTCTTCATCACGATCGGCGTCAGCCAGGCGTCCGAGGCGCCGGCGGTCAGCAGCGCCTCCAGCACGCCGGGCCACAACCGGGGGTCGAGGTCGTCGACGTTGGCCTCCAGCACCACCGGCCCGGACGGTGCCGGCTCGGCCGGTTCGCCGAGGACCAGCCGGACCACGTTGGGCAGCTGCTCCGGGTCGCGCCCGCCGGCGCCGGTGCCCACCTGCTGGACGCGGAGGGCGGGCAGCGTCGTCCACTCCTCCACCCGGGCGGCGAGCAACGCTGCCCCCGTGGGCGTGCACGTCTCCGCCGGCACCGGGCCGGCGTGCACCGGCACGCCGGTGAGCAGCTCCAGCACGGCCGGCCCCGGGATCGGCACCACGCCGTGCGCACCGCGCGCCGAGCCGCTGCCCAGGGCCACGGGGGACGCGGTGAGCCGGTCGAGCGCCAGGTGCTCCAGGCAGGCCACGACGCCGACGACGTCGGCCAGCGCGTCCAGCGCCCCGACCTCGTGGAAGTGGACCTCCTCGGCGGGCACGCGGTGCACCCGCCCCTCGGCGACGGCGAGCCGCTCGAACACCGCCAGCGCGCCGTCGCGGACCGGGGCCGGCAGGGCGGAGCCGCCCAGCAGCGCGCGGACGTCGGCCCAGGTGCGGTGGACGTCGGAGGGCGGGGCGTGCACGTGCACGCGGGTGGCGCCCAGCCCGTGCCGGGTGACCTGCTCGGTCTCCAGGCGGACGCGCTCGACCGGGAGCGCGGCGACCGCCCCGGCCGGGACGTCCAGGGGCACGCCGGCGTCCACCAGGGCGCCGAGCAGCATGTCGCCCGAGGCCCCGGCCGCGAGGTCCAGCCAGCCGATCACCGTGACATCGTCGTCCTCCGGACGACACCGCGGCCAGGTGCCGTCCCCCGGCCCGGGGTCACGCCCTCCTGGCGCCCCTCCGCGCCGTGCGCGCGGCGAAGATGCCCGCCGAGCAGCCGTCGTCGACCGCGGCGACGACCACCCCGGACCCGGCCGGGTGCAGCATCGTGACGAGCGCGCCCAGCCCGCCGAGCCCACCGGGGTGCGCGGCCGAGGTCGGCACCGCGACCACCGGTACGTCGGTGCGCGCGCCGATCGTCGCGGCCAGCCCGGGGTCCGCCCCGGCGACGACGACGAGGCAGTCGGTGCCCTCGGGGAGTGTCCCGTCCTCGATCAAACGGACCTCGGTGCCGGTCACGCGGGCGGCGAAGGCGGCCTCGGCGGCGACGGCGGCGTCCGCACCGTCGGCGCACAGCACGGTGGTGCGGCCGGCCGGTTCCGGCAGCGGGCCGACGGCCGCGGCCCGCGCGGCGCCGTCCAGGGTGGTGCCGGACCCGTGCTCGGTGGCCAACGCCACCAGCGTCTCGGCGGCCGCGCGCAGGACCAGCACGGGCCGGTCGGGGGTCTCGCGGCGGGCGTCGCGGACCAGGGCGAGCACCTGCTCGGTGGTGCGGCCCGCGGCGCGAACCACCACCGGGCCGACCCCCGCGGCGGGGGGCGCCGGCGCGACGGGGGCCAGCAGCGGCTCGCCCGGGCGTGCGGTGGCCAGCGGGGGGTGCGCGCCGCCCAGCAGCGCGGCGAAGCCGGCCGCCTCCGCGCGGACGGCGGCGGCGGCGCGGGCGGCGTCGTCGGCGGGCGTGGCTCCCGCGGGCTCCGGCGGCGCGGCGCCGGGCGTCGTCTCCCCGGGCGTCGTCGCGTCCGGCGTCGTGGCCTCCGGGGCCGCGGCCTCCTGGGCGGCCGGCTCGGGCGCGCCGTCGGCGGCCCGCGTCTGGGTGACCGCGGAGAGCCGCACCACGCGGTCGCGGCCGCTGCGCTTGGCGTCGTACAGCACCCCGTCGGCCGCGGCGAACAGCGTCTTGCGGTCGTCGCCCCGGGTGGCCGAGGCGATGCCGGCGCTGATGGTCACCGGCAGGTCGAGGCCGAGGTCGGTCCACGGGTACCGGGCGACCGAGGCGCGGATGCGCTCCAGCGCCCGCTCGCCCTGCTCCGCCGTCGTCTCGGGCAGGAGGATGACGAACTCGTCACCCGCCCAGCGGCACACCTCGTCGGTGTCGCGCACCCCGGCGACCAGCAGCTCGCCGATGGTCCGCAGCACGGCGTCGCCGGCCGGGTGCCCGGCGGTGTCGTTGATCGCCTTGAAGTTGTCGACGTCGACCACGGCCAGCGCCGGGACGTCGCCGGCGGCCAGCAGCCCGTCCAGCCGCGCCTCGGCGTAGCGCCGGTTGGGCAGGTGGGTCAGCGGGTCCTCGTAGGCCTGCCGGCGCAGCTGCCCGGCGGCCCGCTCGGTCTCCAGCAGGCTCTTGCGCCGGCCGAACAGCTCCACCCAGCGGGTGCGCCGCTCGTCGACCCGGTCCAGCTCGTCGGCGAGGTAGGCCTGCAGGTAAGGGAGGGCGCGGCCGGCGTCGTCGAGGTCGGCGTGCAGCGTGCAGAGCTCCCGCAGGGCGGCCCGGCGCAGCCGCGGCAGGCCGTGCTCGGTGGCCAGGGTGAGGGCGGCGACCAGGTGCTCGTCGGCGGCCCGGCCCTCGCCCTGGCGGCGCAGCGCGCGGCCGAGGGCCAGCTGCGCCGAGGCCATGCGGTCCCGGTCGGCGGCGGCCGCGGAGAGCCGGATCGCGGCGCGCAGCGGCCCGGCCGCGGCGGCCTGCTCGCCCAGGCCCACCAGCGCCCACCCGTGCACGACCTGGGCGGGCACGACACCGGCGGAGTCCGGGGGCAGCTGCACCAGTGCCTGCTCGGCGAGCCCACGGGCCTCCGCGAAGTAGGGCGCGGCCGAATCGGGGGCGCCGTCGTCGAGGAGGCCTTCGCCGAGCTCGGCGCACAGCTCCCCGAGGCGGGTGGCTGCGACGGCGACGAGCACGTCGGCATCGGTCTCCTCCGCCCCGCTCGCGGCGACCGCCTGGGCGGCCTCGACCGCGCGTCGCTGGTAGTCCAGCGCCAGCGGCATCAGCTCCAGGTCGGCGAGGACGCCGGCCAGCGTGCCGAGCGTGTCGACCAGCAGCGGGCTGGGTGCCAACCCCGGGTCGAGGAGGCTCGCGGCCTCCACGGCCTCGTCCATCGCGGCGTCGATGCGCCGCGACAGCAGCTCGATGCGGGCGTGGCGGGCGAGCCCGGCGGCCCGCTGGAGGTCGTCGTCGGCGGCGTCGAACGCCGCCTTGGCCGAGCGGACCAGGGCGATGGCCAGCGCCGCGCGGGAGGCCGACTCCGACCGCGGGTCGGCGTCCGCGCAGTCGCCGTCGATCAGCCCGGCGACCCCGGCGTGCAGGTCGAGGGCGGACTCGGCGGGGGAGACGGGGTCGCCGACGAGGGTGAAGCCGGCGACGCGCAGCCGCCGCACCAGCAGCTCGGCGCGCAGCGTGTCGGCCCACGCGCGGCCGAGCGACGCCGGGGCGCCGTCGGGCGCGTCGGCGGCCGGTGCGGCCGCGACGTAGGGCGAGGTGTCCCGCTCGACCCCGGCGAGCAGCTGCTCGGCGTCGTCGAGCTGCCAGTTGCTCAGAGCGGCGGTCACCCGCTGGTGCAGGGCTCCCGGTGGCACGAGCGCACTGTGCATGTCGTCACCGACAGTGTCGAGGACGTCACGGGGAACGCGCCGTCCCTCGTCCGTCGTGTCCCTCCCGTCCCACACGCGCAGGGTCGTCACGCAGTCGCCCCGCGATCGGCCGGGGTGACGTCGGCCGGCCCGTGCGCGCGGACCCGGTTGCGCCCGAGCCGCTTGGCGGAGAAGAGGTGGAGGTCAGCGGTGTCGAAGAGCGCTCGCCAGCCGGCGACCGGGCTCGGCTGCCCGTCGGGGACCGCCGGCGCCGTCGCCACGCCGATGCTGACCGTCACCGGCCCCGAGAGCTGCAGGTCGCGCCAGTCGGCCTCGGCGACGGCCGACCGCAGCCGCTCCATGACGACCACGGCCTGCGCCTCGGTGGCGGTCGGCAGCACGACGAGGAACTCGTCCCCGGCCCATCGGTACACCTCGTCGCCGGTGCGGCTGTGCTCCCGCAGCAGGTCGGCGACCCGGCGCAGCACGGCGTCGCCGTGGGTGTGCGAGGTGTCGTCGTTGACCTCCTTGAACCGGTCGACGTCGACGACGGCCAGGGACAGCGGCTCCTCGCCCAGCCGCAGCGCCCCCAGCCGGCGCTCCGCGCTGCGCCGGTTGCCCAGCCCGGTCAGCGGGTCCTCCAGCGCGTGCCGGCGGAGCACCGCCTCCTGCCGCTCGGCCTCGCGCAGCCGGCTGCGCCGGACGAACATTTCCGCCCACAGCTCGCGGCTGCGGGCGTGCGCCCGGCCGGTGTCGGCGCGGTAGGCCTCCAGCCAGTGCAGCGCCTCGGCCGGCCGGCCCAGGTCGGCGCTGCCCTGTCCGAGCTCCAGCAGGCTCTGCCGGTAGCGGCGTCGGTCACCGACGGCGGCGAACGCGCCCGAGGCGTCGACAAGCAGGGTGATCGCCTCCTCGCCCGCCGCCGGGTCCCGTCCGCCGGACCCGAGGGCGGCCAGCACGCGGGCGAGTGCCAGGTCGGTGTAGCCGCGCAGCCACAGGCCGCCGCCGTCGCGCTGCAGGGCCCGCCGCACGCGGCGCAGGGGCCCGAGAGCGGCGCCCGGGTCGCCGCTGCACATGAGCGCCCAGGCCTGCACCACGTCGAGCAGGTCGGCGTCGGCCTGCTCGGGAGACCAGTCCAGCTCGCGGGCGGCGGTCGCGCAGGCGATCGCCTCGGTGGCCAGCTCGGCGGCGCGCTCGGTGTCGCCGCGGCGGCGCATCGTCTGGGCGAGCTCGACGTGCTGGCGGGCGGTGAGCAGCAGCAGCCGGCCGCGGTCACCGACGTCGGGCAGCTCCGCGGCCACCTGGTGCCCGCGGACGGCGTGGTGGACGGCGAGCTCCTCGAGGTCCAGCCCGGAGAGCGTCATCGACAGCCAGCGGTGGGCCTGCAGCAGGGCGCGCGAGGGCGGCACGGCGGGCCCGTCGGTGAGCAGGCTGGCGTCGACGGCGAGCAGCAGGGCCGAGTCGAGGTGGTCGGCGGTCGCCTCGACGTGGGCGAGGTAGGCCATGAGCAGGGCCGTCTGCGACGACACCGGGCACTCGTCGAGCTGTTCGCGGGCCGCCGCGATCCGGACCTCAGCGCCGGCGGGGTCGTCGTCCACGAGCGCGCGGTGGGCGTCGAACGCGTGCCGCCAGGCGCGCCAGGCGGGGTCGGGGCTGCCGGCGAAGGCCTCGTCGACCTCGTCCAGGTGCGCCAGGAAGGGAGCGTGGTCCTCCCGGTCGCTGGCGTCGAGCAGTCGCCAGAGGGCGGTGTGCAGGGCGCCGGGAGCGACGCGGGCACGACCTGCGGTCACGCATCCCTCCCCTCCGCGGTGGGCCCCCGGAGGGCCGGTGCTGCCGGTTCCCGGTGCCCGTCCGGGCCGGGCGACCGCCTCGTCCCGTGCGCACTACCCTCGTCGGATGCCCGGGATGCCACCCAGTTCGTCTCCGACGCGATTCGCCTATCTGGGGCCCGAGGGTACCTTCGCCGAAGCGGCCCTGAGCAGGGCAATCGCCACCGCCGAGGGACGTCGGGACCCCCACCCGAGCGTCGCCGCGGCCCTGGCCGCCGTCCGATCGGGTGACGCCGACGCCGCGCTCGTGCCGCTGGAGAACTCCGTCGAGGGGTCGGTGCCGGCGACCATGGACGGGCTGGCCGACGGCGCGCCGCTGGTGATCACCCGCGAGGTGTACCTGGAGGTCGCCTTCGTCCTCGCCGTCCGCCCGGGGACGGCGCTGTCCGCCGTCCGGTCGGTGGCCAGCCACCCGCACGCCCTCGCGCAGACCGGCGGGCGGCTGGCCGAGCTGCTGCCCGGCGTCCAGCCGCTGCCGACCAACTCCACGGCCGCGGCGGCCGCGGGGGTGGCCGCGGGCGAGGTGGACGCCGCCGTCTGCGCGGCGATCGCCGCCGAACGCTACGGCCTCGAGCAACTGGTCTCCGACGTCGCCGACCACCCCGGTGCGGTCACCCGGTTCGTGCTGGTGGAACCGCCCGCCCCGCCCGCCGCGCCGACCGGCAACGACAAGACGTCGCTGGTCGCCGTGGTGGGGGACCGCACCGGTGCGCTGCTGGAGCTGCTGCGGGAGTTCGCCGTCCGCGACATCAACCTCACCCGCATCGAGTCGCGGCCCACCCGGCAGCGGCTGGGTGTCTACTCCTTCTCCCTCGACTGCGAGGGGCACGTGGGCGACCCGCGCGTGGGGGAGGCGCTGGCCGCGCTGCACCGGGTGTGCGAGGACGTCCGCTTCCTGGGGTCCTACCCGCGCGCGGACGGGCGGGAGAACCGCCCGGTGCAGCCGGAGTCGTCCGACGCCGCGTTCGCCGACGCCCGCGAGTGGCTGGCCCGGGTGCGCGCCGGCGATCTCTAGAAGGACCCCGTCCCCCTCACCGCTCGCAGGCTCGCGGCGAGCCTCCGGACGGGGCCGCCCGTCCCTCGCACCGCTCGCAGGCTCGCGGCGAGCCTCCGGACGGGGCCGCCCGTCCCTCGCACCGCTCGCAGGCTCGCGGCGAGCCTCCGGACGGGGCCGCCCGTCCCTCGCACCGCTCGCAGGCTCGCGGCGAGC
>NZ_JBJHAT010000042.1:0-21980 GCF_054051175.1 Blastococcus sp. SYSU DS0753
CTCGGAGCTCGTGCCCTGCCCGCCCCTGTGGGCAGGGCACGAGCTCCGCCAGGCCCCCCACCCGGAGTCGTCCCGGACCCGCGGCGGGACGGCGTGCTCCGCGGGCGGTTGCGCCCTGCCCGCTCCGGTGGGCTGAGGCGTCCACAGGAGCGGTCGCCGTCCACAGATCGACCCGGGGCCGCTCGCCGCGGCCCGGGCGCGAGCAGGGTCGCCCGCATGGACGTGCCCACCGCGCAGCAACCCGCCGACCAGCTGGAGATCCGGCTCTCCGACCCCGGGGAGGTGGCCGCTGCGCTACCGCACCTGCTGGGCTTCCACCCGGCCGAGTCGATCGTGCTGATCGGCCTGGGCGGCCCGTCGGGCGGGCGGGTCGGGCTCACGGTCCGGGGCGACCTCCCCCCGTCGGGCGACGGCGCGGGGATCGCGCGGCTGCTGGTCGACAGCCTGCACAGCGACCGGCCCGCGGCCGCGCTGGTCGTGGTGGTCTCCGAGGCGCCCGACGACACCGGTCAGGGCGGCGCGGAGGAGGGGCCGGCCGGCGTCCTGCCGCACCGGACGCTGGTGCACGAACTCGTCCTGGCCCTGGCCGCCACCGGCATCGCCCCGCGCGACGCGCTGCTCGTCCGGCGCGGGCGCTGGTGGTCCTACGACTGCCCGCACCCCTGCTGCGCACCCTCGGCGGGGACGCCCCTGCCCGGCGGGGTCAGTGCGCTGGCGGCCGCCGCGATCAGCACCGGGCAGGTGGTGGCCCCCGACCGGGCGGCGCTGGCCGAGCGCCTCACCTCGCCGCCCGGGCCGGGTGGGGGCATGCGGGCCGCCTGTCTCCGCGCCGCCGAGGAGCGCTCGGCCCGGCTCCGGGAGGTGGGGTGGGCGGCGCTGGCCGAGGAGTCGTGGGCCGCGGTCCGGCGGGCGGTCGCGCGGTACCGGCCGGGCCCGTCCGGCGAGGGACCGCTCGGTGGTGACGAGCTGGCCGGTCTGGCCTGGGCGCTGCGCGACGTGCAGGTGCGCGACCGCGCCCTGCAGCTGGCGCTCGGCGCCGACGCCGCAGCGGCGGAGGTGCTCTGGACCGAGTGCGCCCGGCGGTTGCCCGCGCCGCTCGACGCGGCCCCGGCCACCCTGCTGGCGGTCAGCGCCTGGTTGCGCGGCGACGGGGCGATGGCCGGCATCGCCCTCGACCGGGCCCTGGACGGCGATCCCGGGTACAGCCTGGCCCATCTGCTCCGCCAGGCCCTGGATGCCTGCCTGCCGCCGGCGGGGCTGCGCGACCTGCTGGCGCGGGCTGGCACCGACGGCGGCAGCCGCCGGCCGGGGTGAGCCGTGCGCCGGTCCTCAGAGCAGCTCGGGCCGCCGCCACTGCTCGCCACGCACGTGCTCGGCCAGGAAGGCGAGCACGGTCTCATACCAGAGGCGGCTGTTCCCCGGCGTCAGCACCCAGTGGTTCTCGTCGGGGAAGTAGAGGAACTTCGAGGGGACGCCGCGCTTCTGCAGGCCGTACCAGAGCGCCAGTGCCTCACCGATCGGCACCCGGTAGTCCTTGTCGCCGTGGATGACCAGCATCGGGGTGCGGATCTGGTCCACGTAGCGGTGCGGGGAGTTCTGCTCGTACCGCCGCGGTTCGGTGAACGGGTCACCCCACTCCTTCTCCCAGTAGTACGCGGCGTCGGTGGTGCCGGTGAACTGCTCGAGGTTCCACAGGCTGGCGTGGGTGACGATCGCCCGGAACCGGTCGGTCCGGGTGGCGATCCAGTTGGCCATGTAGCCGCCGAAGGAGCCGCCCATCGCCGCCGTCCGTGCGGCGTCGACGTCGGGTCGCTGCTCCGCGGCGTCCACCGCCGCCATCAGGTCGGTGTAGGGGGTGTCGCCCCACTCGCCCCAGCCCCGGCGCACGAAGTCCTGGCCGAAGCCCTGGGACAGCGCCGGGTTGGGCAGGAGGACCGCGTAGCCCTGGGCCGCCAGCACCCACGGGCACCAGCGCCAGGACCACGAGTTCCAGCTCATCAGCGGGCCGCCGTGGATCCAGAGCACCAGCGGGGCCGGTGCCTCCGCCGAGGCCCCGTCGGGTAGCACCAGCCACGACTGCACGCGGGTGCCGTCGGCCGCGGTCGCCTCCACCTCGTGCAGGCTGCCGGGCAGCCGGTCGATCGCCGCCGGGCTCGGCAGCGGCTCCGGGTCCTGCATCGGGGCCGTCGGGTCCAGGCGGACCGGCAGCGGCGGCGAGTCGTACGCGGACCGCAGGGCGTACAGCGCGCTGCCGTCCCGGGCGACCTGCAGGTGGCTGTAGGCGCCGTCGGCGGTGAGCCGCACCGGCTCCCCGCCGTCGACGGGTACGCAGAAGATCGCGTGCCGGCCGTCCTCGTCGGCGAGGAAGTGGACGGCGGTGCCGTCGGCGGCGAACTGCGGTGCGCTCGGCCAGCGGTCGAAGTCGGGGGTCAGCTCCCGGGCGGAGCCGTCGGCGACCTCGACCAGGAGCAACGTGTAGTCCGGCGGCTCGGCGTAGGAGGACATCGCCTCCCGTACGCAGACCAGGCGGGCGCCGTCCGGCGAGAAGGCCGCGGAGTGGACGTCGGCCAGCGGGTCGTCCACCAGCACCCGCGTGTCGCCGGAGCCGGTGTCGGTGAGCACCAGCCGGGTGCGCCGGCCGGCCGGCCCGTCGGGCACCTCCTCGGCCCGGGCCAGCAGGCGGCCGTCGGGGGAGAGCGCGATGTCGTCGCCCGACCCGTTGGGCGGGGACGCGTCCGGGGTCAGGTCGCGCAGCTCCACCGGCGGGTTGCCGGCCGGCTGCTCCTCGGTCGGGAGCTGCCCGGCCCAGAACAGGTGCGGAGCCGCCGGTCCGAGGTCGTGATCCCAGTACCGCACCGGGTACGCCTCGTGCAGGATCGCCGAGACCCCGGCCTCGCTCCGGGCCTTGCGCCGCTCCTCGTCGGCATCCGGGTCGGAGCCGCCGGGCATGGTGGCGGAGACGACCACGACGTCCCCGCTGCCGGCGGCGACGACGAAGGAGCCGATGCCCCCCGGGCGTCCCAGCACCGGCCGGGCCTCGCCTCCCTCGGCGGGGAGGCGCCACAGCGACGGCTTCGGCTCGGCCGCCGGCTCCGCGCCGGGGTCGGGCCGGGCCGAGGTGAACAGCAGCGAGCCGTCCGGCGCCCAGGCGGGGGCGGATTCGCCCGGTGCGCTGCGGGTGAGCCGCCGGGCGGGCCGCGCACCCCGCGGGTCGAGCTCCCACACCGCCGACTGCCACTTCTTGCCCTCGCGGTCCAGCGTCTGCAGCGAGACCGCCAGCCGGGTCCCGTCCGGAGAGAGCGCCAGGGCGCCGATCCGCGGCAACGCGGTGAAATCGGCCAGCCGGTGGAACGGCGTGGGTGCCGGCTCGGGGGAGGTGTCTGCGGGTGCCGGAGCGGACGAGCTCACCAGGGCCTTCTCTCGCACGGCAGCGGGGGACCGCCTCACCGTAGTGAGCCGGGCAGCGCCCCGCTGTGCGTCAGCGCACGTCCCAGGCCCGGAGGAACTCCTCCGGGCCCAGCGTCGCCAGCTCCGTGTCCACCGCCCGCAGCATGTCCCCGGCCGCGAACGGGTCACCGGCCGGGAAGCGCAGCACCTCCCTGCCGTCGTCCCGTCGGGTCACCACGACGTCATGCACCGACGGCGCGGGCAGCAGGCCCCACAGGAGCCCGGAGGCGAACGCCCCGGCCACCCGCAGGCGGTGCAGCAGCGCCCCGCCGGGCCGGGGCAGCAGCCGCGCGAGGAACACCTCGGCGGCCCGGGGAGCCGTCGCCGCGTGCTCGTCCACGCCCACCTCCTGCATCCGGTCGGCTCAGAGGCGCGGCGCGGCCTCGAGCGGGGTCAGCTCCTCGTCGACGGCGCTCACGAACATGTGCTGGGCGACACCGGCGGGCAGCACGTACCCGTCCAGGCTCACCGATCCGTCGACCAGCTGGGCCGTCATCGTGACGCCCGGGCGCACCCCGTGGTCGGCCAGCGCACGCAGCAGCTCGGCGTTCTCCTGCAGCTGCTCGCTGATCCGGCGGATCACCACCGGCCGGCCCTCTGCCGAGGCGGTGGTCGACAGCAGCGTCAGGGAGTTGAGGACCGCGGAGGTCTCACCGCCCAGCGGTTCGTCGCCGCGCAGGGCCTCCAGCCCGGGGATCGGGTTGCCGAACGGCGACACGGTGGGGTTGCCGAGCAGGGACAGCAGACGGCGCTCGACCGCCTCGCTCATCACGTGCTCCCAGCGGCAGGCCTCCTCGTGGACGTCGGCGTAGTCCAGGCCGATCACGTCCACGAGCAGGCACTCCGCGAGCCGGTGCTTGCGCATGACCGCGGTGGCCAGCTGGCGGCCCTCCTCGGAGAGCTGCAGGTGCCGGTCGCCCTCGACGGTCAGGAGGCCGTCGCGCTCCATCCGGGCGACCGTCTGGCTCACCGTCGGACCGCTCTGGTGCAGGCGCTCGGCGATGCGGGCCCGGAGCGGGACGATGCCCTCTTCCTCCAGCTCGAAGATCGTCCGGAGGTACATCTCGGTCGTGTCGATGAGGTCGTTCACAGGTCTCCTCCGTGTCGGCGTCCAGTCTACGGGGCCGGAGGGCGGTCACCGGCCCCCGGCGAGCGGTCTCGCCGAGGTACCGGTCACCACGGGACCCGGTAGCGTCGGCGACCGAGCCGCCGCGCCCGGCCGGGCGCGCCGGAGGGGAGGTGCCGTGAGCGACTCGGTCGCCGTCGTCTGGGACGACGCGCTGCTCGGCTACACGATGGGAGGCGACCACCCGCTGCACCCGGTGCGGCTGGACCTGACGATGCGGTTGGCCGACGGCCTCGGCCTGCTGTCCAGCGACCGGCTGCGGGTGCTCGCACCGGAACCGGCCGGCGAGGACCTGCTCACCCTGGTCCACGACCCGCTGTACCTGGAGGCGGTGCGCCAGGCGCCGGCCGATCCCGGCGTCGGCCACGGTCTGGGCACCCCGGACAACCCGATCTTCCCGGAGATGTACGAGGCCGCGGCGCTGATCACCGGGGGCAGCGTGCTCGCCGCCCAGCAGGTGCACAGCGGCGCCGCACAGCACGCGGTGAACATCTCCGGCGGCCTGCACCACGCGATGCGGGGCGCCGCCTCGGGTTTCTGCATCTTCAACGACGCCGCCATCGCCATCGCCTGGCTGCTCGGCCAGGGGTACGAGCGGATCGCCTACGTCGACCTCGACGTCCACCACGGTGACGGGGTCCAGGCCGCGTTCTACGAGGACCCCCGGGTGCTCACCGTGAGCATCCACCAGACGCCGCTGACGCTGTTCCCGGGCACCGGTTTCCCGGAGGAGACCGGCGACCCCGGCAAGGCCCTGGGCAGCGCCGTCAACCTCGCGCTGCCCAACGGCACGGACGACTCGTCCTGGCTGCGGGCGTTCACCGCCGTCGTGCCCAGCGTGCTCAAGGCCTTCGCGCCGCAGATCATCGTGACCCAGTGCGGGTGCGACGCCCACCACGAGGACCCGCTGGCCGACCTCGCGCTCACCGTCGACGGGCAGCGCGCCAGCTACAAGGCCATGCACGAACTGGCCCACGAGATCTGCGACGGGCGCTGGGTCGCCCTCGGTGGCGGTGGGTACGGCCTGGTGCGCTGCGTGCCCCGAGCGTGGACCCACCTGATCGCCGAGGCCGGTGGCGCGACGCTGGACCCGGCCACGGAGATCCCCGAGCCGTGGCGCGAGGACGTGCTGCGCCGCGGCCTGCGCGCCCGACCGCCCACGCACATGACCGAGGGCGGGTACACCGGCTTCTCCCGGTGGGACACCTTCACCGAGTCCCGGGTCGACCGGGCGATCATGCGCACCCGTCGTGCCAGCTTCCCCTACTTCGGCCTCGACCCGGACGACCCCCGTGACTGAACAAGGACCCCTCTCCCCCCCACCGCTCGCAGGCTCGCAGCGGGCCCCTGGAGAGGGGCCGCCCGACGAGCAGCAGCAGAACCCGACGCCGCCGCCGCACTGGGAGGCCGACATCGTCGCCGCCGACGGCGGCACGGTGCACCTGCGGCCGATCTGCCCCGAGGACGCCGCCGGCCTCAACGGGCTGATGGAGCGCAGCAGCGACCAGACCCGCTACTACCGGTTCTTCGGGCCGATGAAGCGGCTGTCCGAGCGCGACCTGCATCGGTTCACCCACGTCGACCACGACAACCGGGTCGCCTTCGTCGTGCTGCTGGGCGACCAGGTCGTCGCCGTCGGCCGCTACGACCGGTACCCCGGCACCGACGACGCCGAGGTGGCCTTCCTGGTCGAGGACGCCCACCAGGGGCGGGGGCTGGGCTCGGTGCTGCTCGAGCACCTCGCCGCCGCCGGCCGGGAGCGGGGCATCAAGCGCTTCGTCGCCGAGGTGCTGGCGCAGAACAGCAAGATGGTGCGGGTCTTCCGCGACGCCGGGTACAAGGCCGAGCGCTCGTACGAGGACGGCGTCGTCCACCTGACCTTCCCCATCGAGCAGACGGAGGACGCGCTCGCGGTCGCCTACGAGCGCGAGCAGCGCAGCGAGTCGCGGTCGATCGCCCGGCTGCTGACGCCGTCCTCGGTGGCCGTGGTCGGCGCCAGCAACGACGCCGGCAAGATCGGCAACGCGGTGCTCCGGCACCTGCTGGACTACGGGTTCGCCGGGCCGGTCTACCCGGTCAACCCCGGCGCCCGGCACGTGCGCGGCGTCCCGGCGTACGCCGACATCGAGTCCATCCCCGACGACCTCGACCTGGCGATCCTGGCCGTGCCCGCCGACGAGGTCGCCGGTGTGGTGGAGGCCTGCCGCCGGAAGCGGGTCCGCGGCCTGGTCGTGATCTCCGGCGGCTTCGGGGAGGCCGGGCCGGAGGGGCGTGAGGCCGAACGCCGGCTGGTCGCCGCGGCCCGCGCATCGGGCATGCGGGTGGTCGGGCCCAACTGCCTGGGCGTGGTCAACACCGACCCGGAGGTGCGGCTCAACGCCAGCCTCGCGCCGATGGTGCCCGGCCGTGGCCGGGTCGGGTTCTTCGCCCAGTCCGGCGCGCTCGGCGTCGCGCTGCTCGAGCGGGCCCGCAGCCGGGGCATCGGGCTGTCCACCTTCGTCTCCGCCGGCAACCGCGCCGACGTCAGCGGCAACGACCTGCTGCAGTACTGGTCCACCGACCCCGGCACCGAGGTGGTGCTGCTGCACCTGGAGAGCTTCGGGAACCCCCGCAAGTTCGCCCGGCTGGCCCGCACCGTCGGGCGCACCAAGCCGGTCGTCGCGGTGAAGAGCGGCCGGCACGTCGGGGTCACCCCGGGCCTCGCGGGCACGTCGGTGGCGGTGCCCGAGCAGTCGGTGGCGGCGCTGTTCGCCTCGGCGGGGGTGATCCGCGTGGAGACCGTCGCGCAGCTGTTCGACGTCGGCACGCTGCTGGCCCACCAGCCCGTGCCCGCCGGGACCCGGGTCGCGGTCGTGGGCAACTCGACCGCCATCGGGGTGCTCGTCGCCGACGCCGTCCTCGAGGAGGGGATGGAGCTGCCGCACGACGCGCCGGTGGACATCGGGGTCGCCGGCAGCCCCGAGGAGTTCCGGGCCGCGCTGCAGGCCGCCGTCGACGACGAGGGCGTCGACGCGGTGATCGCGGTGTTCCTGCCGCCGCTGATGGCCGGGTCGGCCGAGTACGGGCCGGCGCTGCGTGAGGTCTCGGCCGGGTCGGGCAAGCCGATCGTGGCCAGCTTCCTCTCCGCCGAGGGCATCCCGCCCGAGCTCGCAGTGCTCGACGAGCACGGGATGCCCGCCCGCGGCTCGGTGCCGTCGTACAGCACGCCCGAGCGGGCGGTCATCGCGCTGGCCAAGGTGGTGGAGTACGGCCGATGGCGCCGCCGCCCGGTCGGCGAGGTGCCCGACCTGCCCGACGTCGACGAGGCCGCCGCCCGCGGCCTGGTCCGCCGCGTCCTGGCCGAGGGCGCCGGCGGGCGCGAGCTGGTCGACCACGAGCTGATCGAGCTGCTCGGGGCCTACGGCGTCCCGGTCCTCGCGACGCGGACGGTGACCACCGCGGAGGACGCCGTCGCCGCCGCGGACGAGATCGGCTACCCCGTCGTCCTGAAGTCCACAGCGCCGTGGTTGCGGCACCGGTCCGACCTCGGCGGGGTGCGCCTCGACCTCGTCGACGCCGACGCCGTCCGCGCCGGTTACGCCGCGATCCCGGCGGGCGATCCGGTGATCGTCCAGCAGATGGCCGCCCCCGGTGTCGCCACCGTGGTCGAGATCGTCGACGACCCGTCGTTCGGGGCGCTCGTCAGCTTCGGCGTCGGGGGCGTGGCCACCGACCTGCTCGGCGACCGGGCGTACCGAACGCTGCCGCTGACCGACCTGGACGCAGCCGAGCTCGTCCGCGCGCCGCGCGCCTGGCCCTTGCTCGACGGCTACCGGGGTGCGGAGCCGGTCGACGTGGAGGCGCTGGAAGACCTGCTGCTGCGGGTGGCCCGCCTCGCCGACGACCTGCCCGAGGTGCTGCACCTGCAGCTGGAGCCGGTCATCGTGGGTCCGAAGAACCCGTGGCACGGTGGCCGGTCGCTCGTGGTGGCCGGCGGCACCGCCCGCATCGGTCCGCCCACCGCCCGGGTCGACCCCGGGCCCAGGAGGATGCGCTCGCCGGTCTGAGACGCCGAGAGCCCGCCCCCGGAGTCGGGGACGGGCTCTCGTGCCCGGCAGTCACCTCGTCGAGGTGAGCCGCTCTGCGCGCAACGGCGTCCTGGCGCGGGGCCGGAGGCTCCCGGCAGGACGTCCGTGGACACGCTCAGCGCAGCCGGGGGACGGCTCGTGGCCGTGGTGTCGTCCGGAGGACGACAGTGTCATCGCTCAGGCGAGATAGTCGCGCAGGGCGTCGGCGCGCTGCGGGTCGCGCAGCTTGGCCATCGTCTCGCGCTCGATCTGGCGCACCCGCTCGCGGGAGAGACCGAACTGCTTGCCGATCTGCTCCAGCGTCCGGGGCTGGCCGCCGTCGAGGCCGAAGCGCAGCACGACGACGTCCCGCTCGCGGTCCTCCAGCGTGGAGAGCACGGTGCGCACATCGCCCTTCATCATCTGGAAGGCCACGGCATCCTCCGCGACGGCGGCGTCGGCGTCCTCGATGAAGTCACCCAGGCGGGACTCCTCGTCGGCGCCGACGGTCTGGTCGAGGCTGACCAGGTCGCGGCTGTACTCGAGCAGCTCGGTGATCCGCTCCTCGGGCAGGTCGAGCTCCAGCCCCAGCTCCTCGGCGGTGGGCTCGCGCTCCAGCTCCTGGTGCATGCGCCGGCGGGTCCGGACGACCTTGTTGACCTGCTCGGCCAGGTGGACGGGCAGCCGGATCGTGCGCCCGGAGTCGGCCATGGCGCGGGTGATCGCCTGCCGGATCCACCAGGTGGCGTAGGTGGAGAACTTGAAGCCCTTGGTGTAGTCGAACTTCTCGACGGCACGGATCAGGCCGACGTTGCCCTCCTGGATGAGGTCCAGGAACGTCATGCCGTGGCCGGTGTAGCGCTTGGCCACCGAGACGACGAGCCGGAGGTTGGCCTCCAGCAGGTGCGCCTTGGCCGCCTTGCCGTCGGTCGCCAGGATCTTGTAGTCGCGCTTGCGGGCCGGGGTGAGGCCCTCCTGCTCGGCGAGCAGGCGCTCGGCGTAGAGCCCGGCCTCGATCCGCTTGGCCAGCTCCACCTCCTGCTCCGCGGTGAGCAGAGCGGTCTTGCCGATCGTGTTGAGGTAGACGCGCACGAGGTCGGTGGAGACCAGGCCGCTGGTGTCGGGCTCCCGCCGGGGGGCGCGCACGTCCAGGGTGTCGGTGGGGGAGGACTGCAGCAGCGTCACGATGGGTCTTCGTCCTTGCCTTGGGTTCGGATGCACCTGCCGGGCGTCGTCGGGCGGCGGTGCGGTCCAGGCGTGGAGCGGGTCCACGGCTACGGGGTCACCGGCCGGTCCCGCTCTTCTCTGTCCGGTGTGGTACGCCCTGCACAACGGCCGCCACGGGGGTTCGTGTTCCGCTAACCCGCCGTTCACAGCAAACCGACAGGGAGTGTCTTCGGTCACCCCTCGGTACCCGGGGCCGCGGGGTCCCAGTCATGTCATTTGGCCCCGGGCGGTTCCGCAGGTCAGACCTCCAGGAGGAGGGTCATCGGCCCCTCGTTGACCGATGAGACCCGCATGCTGGCACCGAAGACCCCGGTGGCCACGGTCGCGCCGCGGCGGCGCAGTTCGGCCACGACCTCGTCGACGAGGGGTTCGGCGAGCTCGCCCGGGGCGGCGTCCTGCCAGGACGGGCGGCGGCCCTTGCGCGTGTCGGCGTAGAGCGTGAACTGGCTGACGACGAGGAGCGGCAGCCCGAGGTCGGACGCGGACACCGCGCCGTCAGGCCCCGGGAAGATGCGCAGCTCGTGGATCTTGCGCGCCATCGCGCGTGCCCGGTCCGCGTCGTCGTCCCGGCCCACTCCGACCAGTGACAGCAAGCCGGGGCCGATCTCGCCCACGACTCCGCCGTCCACAGTTACAGCCGCTGTACTCACCCGGCTCACCACCGCTCGCACCTCGGCATTCTCCCGCGCCCCGGCCGACGACGGGCGGGGACCTGCGGACCCGCATGGAGGGCGGGGCCGGCGCACAGCCCCGCCACAGCCGCGGCGCCGATGGTGCTGCCGGATCGGTCGCGGCACACCGACCGGGAGAAGCTGATCATGGCCACGACGACGGCCGGTGCCGACCCTGGGCGGCGCGCCGCCGTCGTCGTCACCTCCCGGCCGAGGTGAAGGGGAGCACCGAGGCGCCGTCGCCCATCTTGCCCGCGCCGACCACGGCGAGCGTGCCATCGGCCTGCAGGATCACCGCCGCGACGTCGTCCAGTGAACCGAACCCCTTCTCCCGCGCCGCCGAGTGCAGGTCCGCCTCGATCATGCGGTGCCGGCGCAGCGCGCGGTCCACCGGCTGCCCGTCGTGGAACAGCAGCGTCGGGCCGGGGTCCACCAGCCGCCTGAGGGCAGACCACCGCGCCCGCCCCGCGGCGAACAGCCACTGCAGCGCGACGAGGAGCGCGAACGTCACGAACGCCTCCGACAACGGCACCTCCGAGGCGGTGATCACCCGGCCGAACGCCGAGCCGAGCGTCACGGTGATGACGAAGTCGAACGGCGTCATCTTGGCCATGTTGCGGGGGCCGGTGCCGCGCAGCAGCAGCACCAGCCAGATGTAGCCGAGGGTGCCGACCAGGAGGATGCGCAGGATCGGGTCCCAGCCGTCCCAGAGGAACTGGGTCTGGTTCACGCGGGTGACCTCCGGAGGTGTCAGGGCGCCACTGTCGACGCCGATGACCACCTCAACGGGAGGGCCTCGATCGCGCCAGCCGGGAACGGTGGGACCGGGCGGGCAGCTCCGTCGGACGACGCCTTCGCGGCGCACCGGTCGACGACCACATCGCGCCAGGGTGTCGGCGGTAACTTCGTCCTGGTGCGCCCACCAGTGAACGCGAGTTCTGCCCCACCCGAGCGGCCGTCGCGCCTGCCTCCCGCCCCCGGTCACGTCCTCCGCGGCGTGGCCATGGGCGCCGCGGAGGTCGTGCCGGGGGTCAGCGGGGGAACGGTCGCCCTCGTCGTGGGGGTCTACGAGCGGCTCATCGACGGTGCCGGGCACGTCGTGACCGCGTTGCGGCTGGCCGTGACGGGCCAGTGGGCGCGAGCCCGGGAGCAGGTGGGCCGAGCGGAGTGGTCGACCATCGTCCCGGTGCTCGTCGGCATGCTCTTCGCCGTCCTCGCCGCCGCCCGCCTCCTGGAGCCGGTGATCACCGACCACCCCGTGGGCGCCCGCGCGGTCTTCTTCGGGATGGTGCTGTTCTCGATCATCGTGCCGGCCCGGATGGTGGGGCGCTGGTCCTCGCGCGACGCCGCCGCAGCGGTGCTGGCCGCCGTCGCGGCGTTCGTGCTCACCGGCCTGCCGCCCGCAGGTGACGTGGACCCACCCCTGGCGGTGGTCGTCGTCGCCGCGGCGGTGGCGATCTGCGCGCTGGTGCTGCCCGGGCTGTCAGGTTCCTTCCTCCTGCTGACACTGGGCCTCTACCAGCCCACCCTGGCCGCGGTGAACGACCGCGATCTCGCCTACGTGGGCGCCTTCGCCCTGGGCGCGGCGCTCGGGCTGGGGATGTTCGTGAAGGCCCTGCAGGCAGCCCTCCACCGGCACCGCGCCCTGACCCTGGCGATCATGAGCGGCCTCATGGTGGGGTGCCTGCGCGCGCTGTGGCCGTGGCAGGACGAGGAGCGGACCCTGCTGGCACCGGACGACGGCGGGCTGCCGATGTTCGCCCTCGCCATCGGCGCCGGCCTCGTGGTCACCGCCTTCGTGGCCATCCAGGCCTACGTCGAACGGCGGGCCGCGCCCGAGGGCGCGCGGCCGCACAGCCACCCCCGCTGAGGACCGTCTCGCGGGCATCCCCGAGCCGACCAGTGCCAGGCGTGCCCGTCCGCGCCGGCTGGTCGGAGGCGGCCAGGCGCCTCCGCGTCAGTCCCAGCGGAAGAGCGCAGCGGCGAGGACTACGCCTACGACCGTCGTCGCGCCCAGGCTCAGCAGATGGAGGGGGTCGACCGCGACGCCGGCCCAGGCCGAGGACAGGGCTTGCACGGCTGCTCCGAAGGGGAGCCGTTCGCCGAGGAGGGCGAGGGCGTCCGGCAGGGAGTCGCGGCCGCCGAACAGCCCCCCGAGGGCGCCGAGGGCGAAGAAGGTGACGAGTCCGATCGCGACCGCGGAGTTGGGTGTCGGCGCCGTCGCCGCGACGATCATGCCGACGGCGTACATCGCGGCCATCGCCAGCAGGAACACGCCCGTGGCAACGCCGAGACGCACCGGGAGGTTGGCGTCGAGCACGCCCACCGCGAGTGCGAGCGCGAGTGCGATGCCGATGAGTGCCTGGAACACGCCCACGGCGACCTGTGCGGCGAGCACCATGACCGGCGAAGCCGGGGTGACCGAAAGGCGCCGCAGGATCCCGGTGCGACGGTAGTAGGCCAGGAAGCTCGGCAGGTTGATGATCCCGATGGTCGCGACGACGATCGTGAACACCAGTGGCAGGACGAAGACGTCGAAGACGGTGCGCCCGTTGGTCACGACCTCGTCGCCGGCCGCCGAAGCGTTCATCACCAGGATCAGCAGCGGCACGACGATCGGCACGACGAGGCCGGAGGTGTCGCGCGCGACCATCTTGGCCTCGCAGGTGATCAGGGTCAGCCACGACGTCAGGCCCGGGCGGTGACGCCGCATCGTCGCCTCGGTGCTCATCCGTCGTCCTCCAGTTCCTTGCCGGTCAGGGCGACGAACGCGTCGTCGAGGTCGTCGGCACCTGCCCGGGTCACCAGGCCGCCGGGTGTGTCGACGGCGATGATGCGGCCGCTCTCGAGGAGGGCCACGCGGTCGCAGAGGCGTTCGATCTCCTCCATCGCGTGGCTGACCAGCAGGATGGTGACGCCTTCGTCGCGGAGGCGCTCGATCGTCCGCCACATCGCCCGCTTGGCCCGCGGGTCGAGGCCCGTCGTGAGTTCGTCCAGGATCGCGACCTGCGGGCGACCGGCGAGCGCGAGGGCGACGGACAGTCGCTGCTGCTGGCCGCCGGAGAGTTTCTCGAAGCGCGCGTCGCGGTGCTCTCGCAGCCCGACCAGTTCCAGGAGCTCCTCGGCGGGCCGGGGGCGGGGGTAGAAGGTGCGGTAGAGCGCCAGCAGTTCGGCGACCGTCAGGGCGTGGTGCAAGTGGGCCTGCTGCAGCTGGACGCCCAGGACCTGGCGCACCTGGGCCCGGTCGCGGTGCGGGTCGAGGCCGAGGAGACTCACCCGTCCGCGGTCGGGCCTGCGCAACCCGGCGATCATCTCCACCAGGGTCGTCTTGCCCGCGCCGTTGATCCCGAGGACGCCGAACACCTCACCCCGGTCGACCCGCAAGGTGACACCGCCGACGACCACTCTGTCGCCGTAGTGCTTGTGCAGGTCCTCGGCATCGATCACCGGAGCTGCAGTTCCCATGGCTGCGACGCTAGGTGCGGCCTGCGCCCGGTCGCCTGTGCCGATGGTCAGGAGCTGTGACCATGACTTCCGGCACCTGGCCGGCTCTCGAGCGGCCCCTAGGCTCCTCGTATGCGACGACTCGGACCCGAGGAGTGGTCGGGCCTCGCCATGCTCGTCGTGACCGTCGTGGTCGTCGGGCCGGTGCTGTTCGGAGTCGCCGAGACATCGATCCCCCGTGGCTGGTGGATCGTGCTGTTCGCCGGGTTCATCGTCACGCTGCTGTCCGCCGTGGCCATCGAGCGACCGGCTGCGCTCAGGTACGGGGCTCTCACCACGGCCGTCGTCCTCTCCTGGTCGGTCGTCCTGGCCGCCCCCCACGTGGGGTTGCTGCCGGTCCTCCTCGTGGTGACCGCGGCCGTGAGCGTCCACGTCGCGCCGCTGGGTGCCGGCATCCTCCTGGTCGGGCTCAACACCGCCGTTCTCGCCTACTCCACCGGTCGGGACGGTGCCTCCCCCGAGGTGCTCGTCGTCTCGGGCTTCTACCTGCTGATCCAGTTGGCCGCTGTCCTCAGCTCGGTGGCCATGATCCGCGAGCAGCGGATGCGGCGGGAGCTGACCGAGGCGCACATCGACCTGCAGGCTGCCGCCGTCCTGCTGTCGGACTCGGCGCGCACGGCCGAACGGGTGCGGATCTCCCGCGAGCTGCACGACCTGATCGGGCACCAGCTCACCATCCTCAGCCTGGAGCTGGAGGCGGCACGCCACCGGCCAGGTGAGCAGGCACGCGAGCACGTCGACCGAGCGGGCCGGGTCGCGCGGGACCTGCTGGCGGACGTCCGGAGCACCGTGGGCCGGCTGCGGACCGAGTCGCCGGATCTCGCCGAGGCGCTTCGTCAGGTGGCCCGGGACATCCCGGGGCTCGACGTCTCCGTCGCTGTCGACCGCGATGTACGCGCCGGCGAGGAGGAGACCGCCGCGTTCGTCCGTGCCGTGCAGGAGATCCTGACCAACACGATCAAGCACGCCGGTGCCCGCACCCTCCGGATCGAGGTGCGTGCCGAGGGCTCCCGAGCCGTCCTGACCGCTGTCGACGACGGACGCGGTGCGCGGGAACCGACGCCCGGCAACGGGCTGCGTGGGATCGCCGAGCGGTTCGAGGCGCTGGGCGGTGACGTGACCTTCGACGGGAGCGAGGGCTTTCGCGTCACCGCCCGGGCGCCGGTGACGTGACGCGGGTCGTGGTGGTGGACGACCAGACCCTCGTCCGCCAGGGCATCCGCACACTGCTGGAGCTCTCCGAGGTGGCGGTGGTCGGCGAGGCAGACGACGGGCAGTCGGCACTGGAGGTCATCGCGGCCACGGCGCCAGACGTCGTCCTCCTCGACCTGCGCATGCCTCGCCACGACGGCATCTGGACGCTGGAGCAGCTGCACCAGCGCGGTATCGAGATCCCTGTGCTCGTCCTGACAACCTTCGACGACGACACGCTGGTGCTCGGAGCCCTCCGAGCCGGGGCGCGGGGCTACCTGCTCAAGGACGTGACCCTGGAGCAGTTGACCGATGCGGTGCGCACCCTGGCCGAGGGTGGCACGCTCATCTCCCCATCGATCACCGATCGGCTGCTGCGGGCCGTCCGCTCCGGGGCCCCACCGGCTGACGCCGGTGCCCCGGCGGTCCAGGCGCTGACCACCCGCGAGCTGGAGGTCCTGCGGCTGATGGCCGAGGGCTGTACCAACCGGGAGATCGCGGGGGCGCTGTTCCTGGTGGAGGGCACGGTGAAGAACCACGTCTCGGCCATCCTGCTCAAGCTGGGCGCACGCGACCGGACGAATGCAGTCCTTCGTGCCCTGCACGAAGGACTGCTCACGTGATCGTCGTAACCGCAGAACGGGGCGGGGCCGAGGTGGCCGGGAGGGACAGGCGTGTGATTCGCACGGGCGTGTGCGGGCCGTGGCCGAGCGAGTTCCAGCACGGTGCCCGCCTGCGCTGCACCCGGCCGGCGCAGGAGCGTGGGGGCGCATCTCCGTAGCGGGGCTGCCGCGGACGCTCCCCGGAGGCATGGGTCGGCGCGTCTGGGTATGGCGGGCAGTCGCAGCGGTCCGGGCCTACCGGAGTACGCCGCTACCGGAACTGCGAGGGGGATGTCGTGCCGACGGACAGGGACACGGAGAGCGTGGGCAGCACGGTCGTCCGGGGAATGCGCAGCACGGTCGGGCGGGAGAGCACCACCTTCGGCTTCTCCATCCTCGCCACCGTCACCTTCGGGGTCTGCCAGGTGACGCAGGGGCCGCCCGACCTGCCGCGCATCTTCCTCTACGCGGCGGGCGCGGTCATGTCCTTCACCCTCCTCGAGGGCCTCCTCTCGGCCGGCTTCCGGCGGCCGATGCCCCAGCACCCCACCCAGACCCTGGCGCTCGGCACCAGTCTCAACATCCTGTCCGTGCTCGTCGGCCTGGGCGCCGCGGCGTTGCTGAGCGCCTTCTTCTCGCACGTCGCCGTCTGGGCGCTGGCGCCGTTCCTCGGCGGGGTGGTCTACCTGCTCACCGAGAGCCTGGAAGCAGCGTTCGCCGAGCGGCTCCTCGTCTCCTCCGGTGACGAGGACGCCCGCGAGGTCTCGGACTAGCCTCCGCCGCCGGTCCACCCGTGCAGACCGTCCCGGGAGTCGCGGGACGCCCTCTCCGGTCGCATCCTGCGCACGGCCCCGGGCTAGGGACGGCGGAACCGCGTTGCCTCGTCGCCTCGTCCGCGACATGTCACCCCGGTCACGACCCTGCCGCCGGACGACCCCGATGGAGCGGCGATCGAGACGAGCCCTTCTTCCTCCTGCCCTTCGTGCACCTCGCCGGCCTGGTCCTGGGTTTGCACCGCCACGTGCAGTCGATCATCGAGTGGCCCGATCCGCCGTGGGTCCTGATCGTCGCGGGCCTCGGGGCGCTCTGGGCCGGCGGCGAGGTGCTGCTGCGGCGCACGCACAGGGCCGCGGAGGACCTGGTCGACGAGGTCGCGCCCTGAGCCCCTAGTCCCAGGGCCAGTCCTCCTGCGCCCGCAGCACGCCCTGCATGAATCCCCACGCGGTCACCAGATCGCTGAGCAGGGCGCCGAGGTCGGCGTCCGTGGCCAGGTCGACGTGCTCGAAGGAACGAACAGCCGCCACCTCCGCCTCGGGGAAGGCCCGCTGGAGGCGCACGAGTTCCGCGACCGGTACGGCCGGGTCGTCGAGGGCGTGTGCGGCCAGCACGTCGGCCTCGACGTCGTCGGCGACGTCGACGGGGGAGAACGTCTCCACGAGGGCGTCCCCGGGCGGCGGGAGGCTCCGGGCGAGGTCGGCCACCAGCATCGGGTCGTCGGTGGTCGCCATGCGGTAGACGTGGCGCGCGGCGGCGGGCAGACCGCTCGGATCGCGCCGCTCGAGCGCGCGGCGCAGCGGCTCCCGTTGATCCTCGGGCACCAGCTGCGTCGCCGCGTCTTGGAGCACCGTGCGGACGACGGACTCGTCGGAGCCCTGCCACGGGTGCACCTCACCGTCCACGACAGAGACCCCGGTCACCGCCGCCTGGAGGACCCCGACCAGGTCGGCGTAGGCGCCGAAGGTCGCGACCAGGTCGATGCAGCCGGCCACGCGCTCGTCGGCGGCCGCGACCAGGGCGAGGGACCCGCCGTAGGAGAACCCGAGGAGCACCAGCTCATCGCCACCGCGGCAGAGCTCCGCGGCCACCTCCACCACCCGGTCGAGGTCGTCGACGTCCAGCACCCGCCCGTAGAGGCTCAGCTCGGGGACCACCACCTCCCGCCCCGCGGCGGCGAGCGACGAGGCCAGGGACACGACACGCTCGTCGTCCCGCCCGGCGGGGGCCGCACCGGGCACCACGAGGACCGGCGGCGCGACAGCAGCGGGCGAGTAGCGGTCGACGACCACGTCCCCCAACTGCTGCTCGCTGCGCTCGACCGGTGGCGCCCACGGCCGGGGGAGCGGCCCGTCGAGCGCGCTGTCGAGCACGAACACGGCCTTCGCGGTCGCGCGCACGGCCGGGTGGCACACCAGCCCCGCGACGGCGAGCACGGTCGTGACCAGCACCAGCGCCAGGGTGGCCCGGAGAGCTGGACGGCGCGGCATCTCCCGATCCTCTCGCGGTCCGCGACTCCCTGCGGAGCCCACCGGGGCGTCCCCTCGGGGTGGAGGGCACCGGGGGAGGCGCGGGTGCTGCGCGGCGGAGCCGGGCACGTGCGCTGCGGTTGCGGGTCGATGCTCGCAGAGCGGGTGCGTCCGGCTGGGCTCACTGGCCCGGGCGATCCTCGCCGGCTTCTCGACGACGCTGGCGGACGAGGGCGGCGAGGTGACCGACGACGAGGACGGCCATGCCGGCGGTCGTCCACCAGAGCTCCGCGACAGCCGCGGCTGCGCCCATGACGACGGCCGCAGCCATCAGCCACCAGCGTGCCGAGCTGTCCCACCGTGGCCACTGCATCTGCTCCAGGCTAGGGGCGGCGGCACCACGCCGTCACGGGGCCGGGCCCTGGGCGGCGTCTCGCTCCGGCGCACTGCGGTCGTGGAGGAGCGCGGTCGCCAGGAGGGCGTCCCGCTGACCCGTGGCTGGATTCGCGAGCGTGCCGACCCTCCGCATCGCCCGGGACGCCGCCGCCGACGAGCTGCTCGGCCGGGACGCCCTCGCCCTGCTGGCCGGGAGGCTGCTGGACCAGCACATGCGTCGACGAAGCAGCTGAAGAAGTCGACTGCAGTTCGCCCGCCGCGACGAGGAGGGCCGGTTCTGACCGCGGCTTCCCGCGGAGCGGCCGCGGCGCGAGAGTCCCTCGCTACCCGCGTGGCCCCCGGAAGGGCGGCAGCCGACGCGCCCGGTGACCCGTGACGGGGTGGAGTTCGCGCTCCGTGCCGTATGGGCGGGAGAGGCGCTGGCGACCTTGCGGCGGTAGCGCCGGGATCTTGGATCTGGCCGGTTCCTGGGGCGAGTCCGCGGAGCAGCCCCAGGAACCGTGATCCATGTCAGGCGACGAGCTTGGCGGTCACCTCGGCGAGGCGGCGGCCCTGGTAGCGGGCCGCGGCCAGCTCGGCCTGGTTGGCGGTCGCCGCCTGGCCGCCCGAGGCGTTGGAGACGCCGTAGGGGTTCCCGCCGGCCTCGAACAGCAGGGGGTCGGTGTAGCCGGGCGGCACGATGACCGCCCCGAAGTGGGAGAACACGTTGAACAGTGTCAGGATCGTCGACTCCTGGCCGCCGTGGACGTTCTGCGCGCTCGTGAAGGCGGTGGCGCCCTTGTTGGCCAGCTTCCCGGTGAACCAGAGCCCACCGAGGGTGTCGATGAACTGCTTCATCTGGGCTGCAGGGGTGCCGAATCGGGTCGGCGTGCCCAAGGCGTAGCCGTCGGCCCACTCGAGGTCCGCCGGCGTGGCCACCTCGACCTGATCGGCGGTGGTGTCCACGTGGGCGCGCCAGAGCGGGTTGGAGTCGATGGCCTCCTCGGGAGCCAGCTCGGGGACTCGACGCAGGCGAACCTCGGCCCCGGCTTCGCGGGCGCCGTCAGCAACAGCGGCGGCGAGCTGGTGGACGTTCCCGGTCGACGAGTAGTAGACGACAGCGATGTTGGGCACGGGTCTCCCTGTAGCGCGTTGGTTCGGACATGACGGGCAGCAGTCGGCGTATCTCATTGAATACTCAACTACTGTTGCGACGCTACCGCGCGCCGGCTCGTTATGCATGTCGGGAAGTGGCGCCCGGCGCCCAGGATGCGGACGGCGTGGTGGTGACCGGGGTAGAGCGAAGCCGGAAGTCAGCGCTCGTTCACAAAACCTGGAACGAGCTCTCTGGCAGGCACATCGTCCACCGGCGGAACCATACGGCCCGCGGTGCTCGGTGGTGATTGCCACCGGATCGCTCTACGGCACCATCTCGGGTGTGCCGACCCTCTGCATCGCCCAGGACGACGCCGCCGACGAGCTGCTGAGCCGAGACCCGCTCGCGCTGCTGATCGGGATGCTGCTGGCAGCACATGCGTCGACGAAGCAGTGACCGTTCCCGAAGTGGCTCGTGAACCGGTCGGCGGTGCCGGTGGACCGGCCGATCGTGCACCGGTCACGAGGTGGGGCATCGTGAACGGTGGGTCTTCGGCCAGAAGGTGTAGGGCAGCGGCCAGGCCAGCGCCCAGATGATGACGCCGGCGGTGAGCCCGTTGATCCAGCCGGCCAGGTGCGCCGTGCGCGCGGCATCGTCGGCGGAGAGGACGGCCAGGCCGAGCAGGCTGCAGGCGACCGCCCACCCGGCGAGCGCGCGGGCCCACAGCTTCCACTCGTGGCGAGCGCGTGCCTGCCCGTACTCCGGGGGGCGCGCGGGTGGCGGGCCGCCTGCGAAGCGGTGGGCGAAGCGCTGATCGGCCCACCGCAGGGTGAGCGGCCCGAACGCCACGGAGAAGCCGACGTAGACGGCGGCGAGCCCGTGCGCGGCGCCGGCTGTGCTGCCCGAGCGGAGGTCGAGGAAGGAGGCGATGAGCAGGACCAGGTCGAGCACCGGGGCGCCGGCCAGCAGGACCGCGCTGGTGCGGCGCAGGCGCAGGAGGTAGCGGGTGACCAGGCCGGCGCCGAGCAGGCACCAGAAGCCGACCTCGCAGGCCACGATGAGGGCGATCAGCAACCCGCTCACCTGATGGGCTCCGCTCCAGCCGCCGTCCCGGTGGCAGCAGGGCCCGCGTCGGCCGGGCGTGGCGCACGGTGCATCAGCCAGGTGCGTGGACCACCGTCGGGCAGGTCGACGACGTCGGTCACCGTGAAACCGAGGCGCTGGTAGAAGCGCACGTTGCGCGCCGCGCTGGTCTCCAGGTGCACCGGCAGCCCGTATCGATCGGCGCGGGCGAGCCCCGGTGCGAGGGCGACGGCTCCCATGCCCCGCCCCTGGTGGCTCCTGTCCACGCCGACGCTGGCCAGCAGGAGATGTGCGCCGCCGGGCCGGTGCGGGCCGAGCACGGCGTCGGCTGCGGCGGCCGTGGCCGCGCGGTCACCGGCCAGGTCGGCGACCGTCGCCCCGATCTCACGCCACACCTGGTCGGGGACGGTGGTGCCGGGCAGCCAGACGGCGACCGTCGTCAGGCGCTCGGCGGTGTAGCCGAGATCGACGTGCCCGTAGGGCAGGGCGACGGCGGTGAGGTACAGCTCCTGCAGCGCGGTCAGCCGTCGGTCGTGGTCGTCGGCGGCGACGGTCCAGCGGGTCCAGGGGTAGTCGGTGAAGGCGTCAGCGAGGAGCGCGGCCGCGGCCGGGAGGTCGCCGGCCGTGGCGGGGCGTAGGTGGAGCCTCATCAGTTCTCCGGCTGGGGGCGGGCGGACGCGAGGTGGCGGTAGGCGGCGGGAGTCCAGGCGGCGAGCACCTTGGGCCGCAGGGTGGCGCCGAGGCGGCGGTAGAAGCGCTGGGCGTCGGCGTTGTCGACCTCCATGCCCCAGCGGATGAGCAGCTGTTCGGGCGCGGCAAGAGCGGCGAGGGCGGCCATGAGATGGCGGCCGACGCCGGCGTCGCGGTGGCCGGGGCGGACGTAGAGGTCGTCGAGGTTGAGCACGTCGCCGCCGGTCCACAGGTGCAGCTGGCGAAGGGCGGAGACGTAGCCGACGGCCTGTCCGGCGCGCTCGGCGAGCAGCACGATGACATCGGGGCGGTCGAGCATCCGGCGCCACTTCTCCACATCGACGTGCACGTGTGCGCTCTGGTCCTCGTGGGCGGCGATCTCGCCGGCCATCGCGGCGACGACGGCGGCGTCGGCAGGTGCGGCCCGCCGGATCGCGACGTGTGGGGGCGCTGCGGCGGGGGCGCTGAGGTCGGCCGCGGGCGGGTGGGGCATGGTCGGCTCCTGGAGGTGGCGGGGACCGGTTGGAGGGGGACGGGCTGCGGTGGAGTGGTGGCGGGGGGGGGGGGGGGGGGGGGGGGGGGGGGGGGGGGGGGGGGGGGGGGGGGGGGGGGGGGGGGGGGGGGGGGGGGGGGGGGGGGGGGGGGGGGGGGGGGGGGGGGGGGGGGGGGGGGGGGGGGG
>NZ_JBJHAT010000043.1:0-12698 GCF_054051175.1 Blastococcus sp. SYSU DS0753
CGCGGCGAGCCTCCGGACGGGGCCGCCCGTCCCTCGCACCGCTCGCAGGCTCGCGGCGAGCCTCCGGACGGGGCCGCCCGTCCCTCGCACCGCTCGCAGGCTCGCGGCGAGCCTCCGGACGGGGCCGTCACCGCGCGCGGGTGCGGAGCTCCTCGACGATCCGCCGGGTGACCGGGACGTCGACGCCGTGCCGGTCGGCCGCCCGGAGCACCGCCCCGCCGATGGCCTCCAGCTCGGTCGGGTTGCCCGCCTCGGCGTCGCGCTGCATCGACGAGCGCATGCCGTCGGGCAGCGACCAGGCGAACTCGCGGGTGGCGGCGGCGTCGGAGGCGGCGCCCTCGGCCCGCGCCACCGCGGCGACCTCGCCGATGACCGCGGCGAGCTCCTCGCCGTGCTGGTCGCGCACGGTGCCGAGAGGGGCCGCGGCCTGGGTGGTCAGCAGCGCCATGGGGGCGAGGAAGCAGAGCTTGTCCCACAGCAGGCCGGCCTCGTCCGGTCGAACCGTGACGTCGACCCCGGCGGCGGTCAGCGCGTCGGCCAGCGGCTCGGCGCCCGGCGCCAGCTGGACGGCGCACAGCTCGCCGTCGTGCCGCACCACGCCGGGCGCCGGGCGGTCGGCGAAGACGCGGATCGTGCCGGCGACCACCCGCGCCGCCGGGTAGCGCTCGCGCAGCGCCGCCAGGTGCTCGACGCCGTTGAGCAGCGGCACCACGACGGCGCCGCCCAGCACGTCGGCGGGCACGCGGCCGAGCGCCTCCTCCAGCTGGGTGGCCTTCGTCGTCACCAGCAGGACGTCGACCGGGCCGTCCAGCCGCTCGGCGCCGCGCACCCGCGCCGTCAGCTCGCCGAAGCGGTCGCTGGTCACCCGCACGCCGTGCTCGTCGAGGTGTGCCGCGGTCCCCGGCCGGGCCAGGCAGGTGACGGCGTGCCGCTGGCGCGCCAGCAGAGCGGCGAGCAGCCCGCCGACGCCACCTGGTCCCAGCACGGCCACGCGCAACGGATCCACGACGCCATCCTCGCGCTACGTCAGCGGCCCCGCTGCAGGGTCCCGCCGCGAGCTCGCGAGTGGTGGGGGGCAGCGGGGTCCTTTCTGCGCTCCAGCCCGCGCTCCTCCGTGGGCGCGGCCGGCTCGGTGGGCCCCTGCGCCAGCCGGCCCGGCCACCAGACCTTGTCGCCGATCAGGTGTACGGCCGAGGGTACGAGCAGGGTCCGGACGACGAAGGTGTCGAGCAGGACGCCGAAGCCGACGAGGAACCCGAGCTGGATGAGGATGACCAGCGGCAGCACGGTCAGCGCCCCGAAGGTGGCCGCGAGCACCAGCCCGGCGCTGGTGATCACCCCGCCGGTGACCGCCAGCGACCGCAGGACGCCGGCCCGCGCCCCGTGCCGAGTCGACTCCTCCCGGGCCCGGGTCATGAGGAAGATGTTGTAGTCGATCCCCAAGGCCACGAGGAAGACGAACCCGATGAGCAGCACCTGCGGATCGCTGCCCGGGAAGTCGAAGAGGTGCTCGAAGACCAGCGCGGCGACGCCGACGGTCGCGGCGGTGCTCAGCGCGGTCGTGCCCACCAGCAGCAGCGGCGCCACGACCGCCCGCAGCAGCATCGCGAGCACGACGGTGATCACCAGCAGGACCAGCGGCACGATCACTGCGAGGTCGCGGGCGGCGGTCTCCTGGGTGTCCAGGTCCTGGGCGGTCGAGCCGCCGACGAGGGCGTCGGGGTCGACGTCGAGCACCGCCGTCCGCAGGTCGGCCACGGTGCTCTGCGCGGCCTCGCTGTCCGGGGCGTCGGCCAGCGTGGCGTCGATGCGGACCAGTCCGTCCGCCACGACCGGCTCGGCGTCCCCGGATCCGGGCGGGCCCCCACCGGTGAAGGGCGCCACCCCGGCGACGCCGTCGACCTGCGACGCGGCGTCGGCGACGTCCTGCCAGCCGTCGGCGGGAGTGATGATCACCGCCGGGCTGGCGCCGCCGGCCTGGTAGTGCCGGGCCAGCGCCTCCTGCCCCGCACCGGACTCGGAGCCACCACGGACCGCCTCCGACAGGGGGATGCCGTCGGCGTCGAAGGTGGGGAGGAAGAGCGCCATGACCACTAGGAGGGCGCCGCTGCCGAGCAGGTACCGGCCGGGACGGCGCCCGACCGAGGCGGACACCCGCTCCCAGCCCTTCCCGTGCGCGTGCTCCTCGCCGTACTTCGGGCGGAACGGCCAGAACGCCGCGCGGCCGAAGAGGACCAGCACCGCGGGCAGGAAGGTGAGCGCGGCGAGCATGGCGAAGGCGATGCAGACTGCGGAGATCGGGCCGAGCGCGCGGTTGGAGCCGAGGTCGGAGAAGAGCAGGCAGAGGACGCCGAGGATCACCGTCCCGCCGGAGGCGAGGATCGGCTCCCACGACTGCCGGAGCGCCACCTTCATCGCGGCGACGGGGGACCGCTCGCGGCGCAGCTCCTCCCGGTAGCGGGCGACCAGCAGCAGGCCGTAGTCGGTGGCCGCGCCGACGACCAGGATCGAGGCGATGCCCTGGCTCTGGCCGTTGACCGTGATCCAGCCCCGGTCGGCCAGGAAGTAGGCGACGGCAAGGGAGACGACCAGCGCGAGGCCGGCGGTGCCGATGACCAGCAGCGGCAGCAGCGGGCTGCGGTAGACGACCAACAGGATGAGCAGGACGACGCCGAACGCGGCGAGCAGCAGCAGGCCGTCGATGCCGGAGAAGCCCTCGGCGAAGTCGGAGAAGATCGCGCCCGGGCCGGTGACGTACGCCGTGGTGCCGTCGATGCCCGGCAGATCGCGCAGGTCGGCAATGACCTGCCCCAGCGCGTCGCCCAGGTCCGGGTCGAACGGCAGCACCGCCTGCACCGCTTCGCCGTCCTCCGACGGGATCGGCGGCGACGGCTCGCCGGCCAGCGCGCCGGCGTCCTCGGCGAGGGCGGCCGCCTCCTCGACCCGCTCCTGCGCCTCGGTCAGCGCGGCGGGGTCGAGCGCGCCGTCCTCGCTCTCCCAGAGCAGGATCACCGGCAGCGTGCGCTCGGTGCGGAACCGCTGCTGCAGCTCGGTCACCCGGGTGGACTCGGCGCTGTCGGGGAGGAAGGCGGCGGAGTCGTTCTCCGAGACCTCCCCGAGCTTGCCGCTGAACGAGCCGAGGGGTCCGGCCAGCCCGAGCCACAGCAGGGCGACGACGGCAGGCAGGATCCAGCGGAGGACGGGGGTGCGGCGCGGCATCGCATTTCCTTGATGGTCGATCATCTCGGTGATCGAGAGATTAGGGCGGTCTCGTGCCGCGCGCGAACGGAGGTGTGGTGGCCGAGGTCGATCCCGCGCGGCAGGAGCTGGCGCTGCTCCTCCGCCGGCTGACCGTGGAGCTGGATGCGGTCGGGCAGCGGTTCGCCGGGTTGCACGGGCTGGGGCGCACCGACGTCCGGGCGCTGGTGGCGGTGATGGACGCCGCCCGCCGCGGTGAGGCGCTCACCGCGGGCCGGCTCGGCGCGGCTGTGGAGCTGAGCTCGGCGTCGGTGACCGCGCTGGTCGACCGGCTGGAGCGCGCCGGCCACCTGCGCCGGGTGCGGGACGACGCCGACCGCCGCCGGGTGACGCTGGAGATGTCATCGGAGGCGATGGCCGCCGGGGCGGAGTTCTTCGGCGGGCTGCAGCGGGACCTGCTGGCGGCGATGGAGGGCTACTCCGACGCCGAGCTCGCCGTCGTCCACCGGTTCCTGACCGACATGACCGGGGTGATCGAGCAGCACGCCCGCACCCCGGAGCCCGATCCACCCGCCTGAGCCGCGGGCGCGGAGGGGCCGATCAGGCGGTCGGGGTGACCGAGCCCCGGCGGGCGACCAGCGGGATGCCGACGAGGGCCGCCAGTGCTGCGGCGACCAGCGCGTAGAAGGCGCCGATCGTCGGCTCGATGGGGACGGCGAGCAGCAGCGCCGTGGCCAGCAGCACCGTGTTCAGCGCGACGAGGACGGCGTACGCCACCCGGCTGCTCCCCGCCGCCAGGACGCCCAGGACCGCGAGCGCGACGAGCCAGCCGCCCGGGACGGTCCCCGGGTCACCCGGCTGCGCGGCGAGGACCGCCGAGGCGGCGACGAACAGTGCCCAGACGCCGACGGCGAGGGCCTGCGGCCGCACGCTGTTGATCATGCGAGCATGATGGCGGGCCACCGCACCGGTGGCAAGCCGCGCCCGTCAGAGGTAGAGGCCGGTGCTCTCTTCGATGCGCTCGGCGGCGACGGCGTGCACGTCGCGCTCGCGCAGGATGATCAGGTCCTCGCCGTGCACCTCGACCTCGTGCTGGTCCTCGGGGGAGAAGAGCACCTGGTCGCCGATCTTGACCTGGCGCACGCTCGGGCCGACGCCCTTGGCCTCGCCCCACACCAGCCGCTTGGCGACCTGCGCGGTGGCCGGGATGAGGATGCCGCCGGTGGAGCGCCGCTCGCCGTCCTCCCGGCGCAGCGACACCAGGATGCGGTCGTGCAGCATCTTGATCGGCAACCGGCCGGCGCTGTTCTCGGGCACGTCGTCCCACGCTACTAGGGCCCTCGGAGCGGCCGAGTGCTGACTTGTGGTCGGTCTGCCCGGCGTGTCCGCCCGTGTCGGCGGAAACGACTGCGCACTCGGCTGTCGGTGCCGCACCGACCACCCGGCGCTTCGTGCACGAGACGCCGGGGTCAGCCCCAGCCGAGCTCGTGCAGGCGGTCCTCCTCGATGCCGAAGTGGTGCGCGATCTCGTGGACGACGGTGATCGTGACCTCCTCGACGACCTCCTCCTCGGTCTCGCAGATGTCGCAGATCGCCTCGCGGTAGATCATGATCCGGTCCGGCAGCGAGCCGCCGTAGTCCCAGCCGCGCTCGGTCAGCGCGTACCCCTCGTAGAGCCCGAGCAGCTCCGGCTCGTCGGGGTTCCGGTCCTCCACCAGGACGACGACGTTGTCCAGCAGCCCCATCAGCTCGGGCGGCACCTGGTCGAGGGCGTCGGCGACCAGCTCCTCGAAGACGGGGAGCGGGAGCGCCTTCACCAGGACGTCGGCAGCGGCCGGCCCTCCTCGTAGCCGGCCGAGCTCTGCACCCCCAGCACCGCCCGCTCGTGCAGCTCGTCCACGGTCCGCGCGCCCGCGTAGGTGCACGACGACCGCACGCCGGCCACGATCTGGTCGATCAGGTCCTCGACGCCGGGGCGGGCCGGGTCCAGGTACATCCGGGACGAGGAGATGCCCTCCTCGAAGAGGCCGGCCCGCGCCCGCTCGAACCCGGTCTGGGTCGCCGTCCGGGCCTTGACCGCGCGCGCCGACGCCATGCCGAACGACTCCTTGTACAGCCGGCCGCCGTCCTCGTGCACGTCACCGGCCGACTCGTAGGTGCCGGCGAACCAGGAGCCCACCATCACGTTCGCCGCGCCCGCGGCCAGCGCGAGCGCGATGTCGCGGGGGTGCCGCACGCCGCCGTCGGCCCACACGTGCTTGCCCAGCGAACGGGCCTCCGCGGCGCACTCCTCGACGGCGGAGAACTGCGGCCGCCCGACGCCGGTCATCATCCGGGTGGTGCACATCGCGCCCGGGCCCACGCCGACCTTGACGACGTCGGCGCCGGCCTCGATCAGGTCGCGCGTGCCCTGCGCCGTCACCACGTTGCCGGCGACCACCGGCACGGAGCCGGCCACCGAGCGCGCCGCGCGGACCGCCTCGATCGCCTTCTCCTGGTGCCCGTGCGCCGTGTCGACGACCAGCACGTCCACCCCGGCGGCCAGCAAGGCCGCCGCCTTGCCAGCGACGTCGCCGTTGATGCCCACGGCGGCCGAGGTGAGCAGGTGGCCCTCGGTGTTCACCGCCGGCGTGTAGATCGCCGACCGGAGCGCGCCCTTCTTCGTGATGACGCCGACCAGCCGGTCGCCGTCCACCACGGGAGCCGCGCTCACCCGCTCACCGGAGAGCACGTCGAAGATCTTCGGCAGGTCCGTGCCGGCGGGGATGGTGAGCGGCTCGCGGGTCATCACCTCGGCGAGCTGGGTGAACCGGTCGACGCCCTGGCACTGGCCATCGGTGACGACGCCGACGGGGGAGCCGTCCTCGACCACCACGACGATCCCGTGCGCGCGCTTGGTGAGCAGCGACAGCGCCTCGCCGACGGTGGAGGTGGGGGCGAGGGTGATCGGGGTGTCGTAGACCGGGTGCCGGGTCTTCACCCAGGAGACGACCTCGGTGACGACGTCGACCGGGATGTCCTGCGGCAGCACCGCCAACCCGCCCCGGCGGGCGGTGGTCTCGGCCATCCGCCGTCCCGAGATCGCGGTCATGTTGGCGACGACGATCGGGATGGTCGTGCCCACGCGGTCCGGCGTGGTCAGGTCGACCTCGAGCCGCGAGCCGACCGTCGAGTGGTTGGGCACCATGAAGACGTCGGAGTAGGTGAGGTCGTGCGAGGGCCGCTGCAGGAAGCGCATTGCCCCAGTGTCCCGTACCTCGCCGGACCGTGACGACCGCGCCGAACCATGCGAACTTGTGGCCATCAGCGGCTGATCGCCACGACATCGCACGGTTCGGCGGGCCACCGCGCTCTGGTGGCCACGTCGTCGGAAGCCCTCCGGGCTCCGCGCCGCCGTCGGCCCCTCGCAGGGCGGCTCACCTACTGTTGTCCCGTGATCGACCTGCGACTCGTGCGTGAGCACCCCGACGTCGTCCGTGCCAGCCAGCGTGCCCGGGGCGCCGACGAGTCCCTGGTCGACCGGCTGCTCGCCGCCGACGCCGCCCGCCGCGACGCGGTGAAGCGGGCCGACGACCTGCGCGCCGAGCAGAAGAGCGCTTCCCAGGCGGTGAAGAAGGCGAGCCCCGAGGAGCGCCCGGCCGTCCTGGAGCGGGCCAAGGCGCTGGCCGCCGAGGTCAAGGAGGCAGAGGAGCAGCAGCGCGCCGCCGACGCCGCGCTGCGCGAGGTCCACCTGCGCATCCCCAACGTGGTCGCCGACGACGTCCCGCCCGGCGGTGAGGACGACGCGGTCACCCTGCGCACCGTCGGCGAGGTGCCCACCTACGACTTCGAGGTGCGCGACCACATCGAGATCGGCGAGGCCCTCGGCGCCATCGACATGGAGCGCGGCGCCAAGGTCTCCGGCTCCCGCTTCTACTTCCTCACCGGCCCCGGCGCGCTGCTGGAGTTCGCGCTGGCCCAGCTGGCGATCAGCCGGGCGGTGGCGGCCGGGTTCACCCCGGTGGTCGCCCCGGCCCTGGTCAAGCCGAGCGCCATGGAGGGCACCGGCTTCCTCGGCGAGCACGACGAGGAGGTGTACCGCATCGAGCGCGACGACCTGTACCTCGTCGGCACCTCCGAGGTGGCGCTGGCCGGCATGCACGCCGGTGAGGTGCTCGACCTCGCGCAGGGCCCGAAGCGCTACGCCGGGTGGTCCTCCTGCTTCCGCCGCGAGGCAGGCTCCTACGGCAAGGACACCCGCGGCATCATCCGGGTGCACTGGTTCGACAAGGTCGAGATGTTCAGCTTCTGCCGGCCGGAGGACGCCGCCGCCGAGCACCTGCGGCTGCTCGCGTGGGAGGAGGAGTTCCTCCAGGCCCTGGAGCTGCCCTACCGCGTCGTCGACATCGCCGCCGGCGACCTGGGCACCAGCGCCACGCGCAAGTACGACATCGAGGCGTGGTTCCCCACCCAGGGCACGTACCGGGAGCTCACCAGCACCTCGGACTGCACCACCTTCCAGGCCCGCCGGCTGACCATCCGGTACCGGGACGAGGACGGGAAGAACCAGACCGCGGCCACGCTGAACGGCACGCTCTGCGCCATCGCCCGCACCATCGCCTGCCTGCTCGAGGTGCACCAGCGGGCCGACGGCTCGGTGCACGTGCCGGTGGCGCTGCGGCCGTGGCTGGGGGGCGTCGAGGCGCTGACCCCCGGCATGACCCTGGCGGTCCCCGTCCCGCCGCCCGCGGCATGAGCGATTCCGCGCCGAAGGCTCTGCAGGCCTACGGCGTCCTGCCCGGCGCCGACCAGGTCGTGGAGCTCGGTGACCTCGGCCCGTGGCGGCCCAAGCTGGTCGCCACCGACCTCGACGGCACCCTCCTCGACGACGCCGGCGAGGTCAGCCCGCGCACCCGGGCGGCGGTGACCGCCTGCTGGGACGCCGGTATCCCGGTGGTCGGCGTCACCGGCCGCGGCCCCCGGCTGCTGGAGAGCGTGCGCGTCGCCCTCGGTGGGCGCGGAATCGCGGTGCTGGCGCAGGGCGGTTTCGTCGTCGACCTGGAACGCGACGAGGTGCTGCGCACAGTCGCCCTTCCGCGGAGCCAGGCGGCCGCGGTCATCGAGCGGATCGAGTCGGTGGCCGGGGACCTCGTGCTGGCGGTGGAGGACGCCGCTCATCAGGGCGAGGCGCGCGGCGCGTTGCGGGTGCAGCACGGCTTCGACTGGCCCTACCCCGAGGACGCCGAGCTCGTGGCCAAGGACGAGGTGCTGCCGGCCGAGGCCGTGCTCAAGGTCTTCCTGCGCTCGCCCACGATCGGCCAGGACGAGCTGCTCGCGCTCGCCCGCTCCGTCGTCGACCCGGCCGACGCCGAGCTGACCCACGCCGGCCTCGGGTTCATCGAGGTGCTGCCGCCGGGGATCACCAAGGCCACCGGCCTGGCCGTCGCCCTCGAGCGCTTCGGCGTCGACCTCGCCGACGTCCTCGTGTTCGGCGACATGCCCAACGACCTGCCGATGCTGACCGCGGTCGCCGAGGCCGGGGGCCGGGCCGTCGCCGTCGCCAACGCGCACCCGGCGGTTCGTGCCGTCACCACCCACGTGACCAGCGGCCACCGCGCCGACGGGGTCGCCCGGTACCTGGAGGCGGTGCTCGATGGCTGACTGGCGTCCCCGCCTGATCGCCAGCGACATGGACGGCACGCTCCTGCGCTGGGACGACACGGTCAGCGAGGCGACCGTCGCCGAGCTGGAGCGCTGGCGGGCCGACGGCGTCCCGGTGGTGCTGGCCACCGGCCGCCCGCCGCGGTGGATGCGCCGGATCCGCGAGGTGCTCGGCTACGGGACGGCGGTGTGCTGCAACGGCGCCGTGCTCCTGGACCTGGAGAGCTTCGAGATCCTCCACGAGGAGCCGGTGCACCCCGACGTCCTCCGGTCGGTCACGGCCGAGCTGCGCCGGCGGCAGCCGGACACCTGGTTCGCGGTCGAGTACGGGCTGGAGTTCCGTCACGAGCCGATCTACAAGCCACGGTGGGACGTCGACGCGCCGGGGGTCGCCGAGGCGACGCTGGAGGAGATGCTGGAGCAACCGGTCGCCAAGCTCCTGGCCCGCCACGAGAAGCTGCCGCGCGACGAGTTCGTGGCCCTGGTGGAGGAGGTCATCGGCGGGCGGGCGACGGTCACGTGCTCGTCGACGGATGCCCTCGCGGAGATCTCCGCGACCGGGGTGACGAAGGCGTCGGGCCTGGCCACGGTCGCCGCCCGGCACGGGATCGGCCCCGAGGACGTCGTCGTCTTCGGCGACATGCCCAACGACATCGCCGCCTTCGAGTGGGTGCGCGACGGCGGCGGCCGGGCGGTCGCGATGTCGCATGCGCACCCCGACCTGCTCGCCGTCGCCACCGACGTCACGGGGACCAACGAGGAGGACGGCGTCGCCACCTTCCTGAGGTCGCTCTAGCCGTTCGTGCTCCGCTGGAGTGACTCCAGCCTTGGGTCGGCTCAATCCGGCGCGCGATCTGCCGAAAACCCGGGAAGTCGACCGCCGGTGGAGCGGTTCTGTCCCTCGGGAGGCTCGGCATGGACGCCGCTGTCGCACCAACGGCTCAGCACGGTTCCGACCACGCGGCGGAGGGAGGGCGCGGGCTGTTCCGCCGGGTCGGTCTGCAGGGCCGGCTCCTGCTGGCGATCCTGCTCGTCGCCCTGACCACCCTGGCGGTCGGCGTCATCGGGGCCTCCCGCATGGCGGTGCTCAGCGACCAGGCCGAGCAGATCTACCACGACGGCACGGTGCCGCTGGACGAGATCCGGCTGCTGCAGTCGGCCTGGTGGGAGTACCAGGCGAACTCGGCGCGCACCACGATCCCCGGGCTGCAGCCGGAGGCGGTCGCCCAGTACCAGGCCCGCGCCACCGAGGTGCAGGCCCGGATCCAGGAGCTGACCGGCCTCGTCGACGGTGAGCCGCTGGGTGCCGCGTCGCGCGCGGCCTTCGAGCGCTTCGAGCCCGCGATGACCGACTACTTCACCACGCTCGGCGAGATCATCGCTGCCCTCGAGAGCGGTGACCCGGCCCAGCTGGCGCAGCTGGAGACCGCCGGCGCCGAGCTCGACGCCGCCGAGATCGAGGCGATCGCCGCCCTCACCGAGGCCGCCGACGCGCAGTCGGAGTTCGCCGACGCCATCGCGGAGGACGCGAGGAACGCCGCCGAGGCGGCGCGCACGCTGACGTTCCTCGTCATCGGGATCGGCCTCGTCGTGTCGGTCGGGCTGGCCGTTCTGGTGGCCCGCAGCATCAACCGCCCGGTGCAGCGGATCAGCGAGGTGCTCGACCGGGTGGCCGACGGCGACCTCAGCGTCCGGGTGGGCCCGACCGGCGGCGCCGAGCTGGCCCGCGTCTCGGCCTCGGTCGACCGGACCCTCGACTCGATCGGCGGGGTGCTGCGGCTGGTCGGCGACTCCGCGAACCGACTGGCCGACGCCTCGCAGAAGCTCGACGGCGCCGCCGAGGGCATCGCCGCCAACGCCCGGGCGGCGGCCGGCCAGGCCGACGAGGTGGTGACCTCTGCGGGTGCGGTGGCATCGAGCGTGGACACGGTGGCGACGGGGTCGTCGCAGATGGAGTCGGCGATCCGGGAGATCGCGCACAACGCGACCGAGGCGGCCCGGGTGGCGGGTCAGGCGGTGACGGTGGCGGAGACGACGACGAAGACCGTGGGGAAGCTGGGTGACTCCTCGCAGGAGATCGCCACGGTGATCAAGCTGATCAACGGGATCGCGGAGCAGACGAACCTGCTGGCGCTGAACGCCACGATCGAGGCCGCGCGCGCCGGTGAGGCGGGCAAGGGGTTCGCGGTGGTGGCCAGCGAGGTGAAGGAGCTGGCGCAGGAGACGGCGCGGGCGACCGAGGACATCTCCAAGCGGGTGGAGGCGATCCAGGGTGACACCGCGGGTGCGGTGGATGCGATCGGCAAGATCAGTGCGGTGATCGGGGAGATCAACGACTTCCAGGCGACGATCGCTGCGGCGGTGGAGGAGCAGACGGCGACGACGAACGAGATGAACCGCAACGTGGCCGAGGCGGCGAGTGGTTCGCAGGACATCGCCGCGGCGATCTCGGGGCTGGCCGCGGGGACGCAGGAGACCAACCAGCGGGTCGAGGACGCGCAGCGGGCCGCCGCGGAGCTGGCCCGGATGAGCGGGGAGCTGCAGGAGGCGGTCGCCCGCTTCACCGTCTGAACCAACCCGGCACGCCCGACGGCGCCGTCCCCCGACCCGGGGGCGGCGCCGTCGCGCGTCCCGCGCACCCCTACCGGTGGAGCCGTTCCACGACTGGGGTGAACTCCACCGTTCGGCCTGCCGATGAGCAGGACGACGGTCCTCTCGGACCGACCGACTTCCAGGAGAGCGAGCAGGCATGGAGCGCGTGCAGGACCCCGACACCGCGGCGAACACGGCGCGGGACGACCAGCAGCCCCGGGGGCTGTCCGGCATCGGGCTGCGCGGCCGCCTGCTGGGCTCGATCCTCGTCGTCGCGCTGACCACCGTGGGGGTGGGCGCCTTCGGCATCGACCGGATGTCCACCCTCAGTGACCAGTCCAAGCAGGTCTACGACAACGGCGCCGTCCCGCTCCACGGGCTGCAGGAGCTCGAGAGCGACTGGTGGCGTCTGTCGACCAATGTTGCGCGGGCCTCCATCCCCACGCTGCCCCCCGAGACGATCGCCAAGGCGCAGCGGGGCACCGCGGCCTCCAGCGAGTCGCTCGCCGAGCACATCGCCGCGGTGGGTGAGATGCCCCTGGACGCGGCGGCCCGGGCGGCGTACGAGACGTTCGCGACGGCGACCCAGAACTACCTCGCGGCCCTCGCCCAGCTCCAGGCGGTCAGCGGGACCGACCCCGCTGCGATGCCGGGGCTGCTGCAGACCATGGCCGAGAACGAGACCATCATCGAGGAGTCGCTGATCGAGGCGACCGACGCCGCGGCCGCATCTGCGGTGGCGACGGCGGAGGACGCCAAGGACGCTTACGAGACGGCGCGGACGCTCACCCTGCTGATCATCGCCGCCGGCCTGCTGGTCGCCGTGGTCCTGGCGATGGTGGTCGCTCGCGGCGTGACCCGGCCCGTGCAGCGGATCCGCGAGGTGCTCGCGCAGGTGGCCGCTGGTGACCTGACGGTGCGGGCGGGTCGTACCGGTGGCGCCGAGCTGGGCGAGATGGCGGCGTCGCTCGACCACACGCTGGACTCGATCGGCAACGTCCTGCTGCTGGTCAACGACTCCTCCACCCGCCTGGCCACGGCCTCCCACCAGCTCAGCGGCGCCGCCGAGGGCATGCGGGAGAACGCCCGCCTCGCGGCCGGCCAGGCCGATGAGGTGGTGACCTCTGCGGGTGCGGTGGCCTCGAGCGTGGACACGGTGGCGACGGGGTCGTCGCAGATGGAGTCGGCGATCCGGGAGATCGCGCACAACGCGACCGAGGCGGCCCGGGTGGCGGGTCAGGCGGTGACGGTGGCGGAGACGACGACGA
>NZ_JBJHAT010000044.1:0-11607 GCF_054051175.1 Blastococcus sp. SYSU DS0753
CCGACGCCGACGGGCGTGTGCCCGTCGGCGTCGGGGGCATCGGCGTCGACGACCCGACGGAACCCACCACCGTCCCGAGCACGACGCTGGCCCCGACCAGCACGACGACTAGGTGCGGTGACGGTGTGATGCCTCCGCTCGCCGCACCCGTCGCCGGCACCGCACCCGCGGCTGCCGCACCCGATGCCGGGCAGGGGAATGACTCGTCCACGGTCACGCCGGTGCCGGTCTCCCCGGCTCAGGAGGCCACCGGTGGGGCGACCATCACGTCGGTGACCGAACGACTGCGGGAGGCTGAGCAGCAGGCGCAGAACACCACCCAGCCAGTCACTGCCCGCCGCGAGATCAGCATGCCGGTGGTCGAGCGCACCGTCATCGCGCGCGCGTTTTCCCTCTCCGACGTCCCGGAGCGGCTGTTCACCGCACTCGGCCAGCTGATCGCCACCACCGCCGGTGGCGGTCAGCTGGCCCGCAAGCGGCTGGACGTGATCGAGGACCCGACCAGCCCTACCGGGCTGCGCCTGGTTCCGGCCGACGCCGAGGACGTCATCGACGCGAGCACGCCCGAGCTGCCGCTGGGCAACGTGGTGAGCTCGCTGAAGAGCGGCATCCTGGCCATGGAGTTCATCGACTCCGCCCGCCGCAGTGACGGCAACGCCGCCCGCCGGCTGGCCGAGGCGCTCGTCGCCGGCGCCGGCGGCGTCGACCGCGTCGCGCCCTACGTCAACCAGACGCTGGCCGCGGTGCAGCGGCTGCTGCGCCAGCAGTACCGCGCCGCCGACGAGGTCGTCGACCTGGCCGTCTCCACGACCACCTTCGGCCCGATCCGCGTCAACAGCCGGCCGGTGGAGCTCAACCGGTACGGCAAGTTCAGCCGCGGCGTCGCCTACAACTCCTGGTCCGACCGCGGGCTGCACAAGCTGAACTGGTTCGACAGCGAGACCGAGCGGCGGTTCGCCAACCTGCTCGACAGCGACACCAACGTCGCCGTGTGGGCGCGGATCCAGCGCGGCGAGTTCGTCGTGGAGTGGGAGGGCGGCCGGTACAGCCCGGACTTCTACGCCGAGATCAGCGGCGTGCACTACCTGCTCGAGGTCAAGGGCGACGACCGGCTCAGCGACGAGGCCGTCCTGCGTAAGCAGGTCGCGGCCGAGCAGTGGGCCCGCCACGTCACCGACGACGGACAGCACGGCGACTGGCAGTACCTGCTGGTGCCCGAACACGTGGTCAAGGAGGTTCGGACGCTGGCCGACGCGCTCACTCGCGCCCGGGCCGTCCGAGCCTGAGAAGCGGCCCGAGGCGGGGCATCGGCGCTCCTGCCCCGCTTGCGAGGCAGCGCGGGAGCCGCCAGAAGCTCTCCGGGCCTGCTGGCGCCGCGGGCTGGCCAATCGCGCAACCGCTGTTGCGCGATTGGCCGCAGCTGGTGACGGAGGCCCCTCCGTGCGTCAGCAGGTGCGTGGCCCGGCCGGGCAGTCGAAGCCGCTGTCGTAGGGGCCGTCGTACGGGTTGCCGTGGCCGCCGCTACCGCCGAACCACTCGCCCCAGCTGGCCAGCCACGCGCCCCAGTCGTAGGTGACGGCGACGGCGATGAGGCCGCCGACGATCGCGATTCCGAAGTACGCGAGCACCAGGAACCCGAGCGCGGTGGAGGCCTTGTCCTTGAGGCTGCTCTTCGGCTGGTGTGTAGTGGACGAAGCGGGCGCGATGGGTTGCTGCGCACCCACTTCCTGCGGGGGCGCCGGCACGCCCGCCAACGTGACCGCGGCACCACCGGCGAGTAGCGCTCGTCCCCGATGACAACCCGGTCGAGTGACCGGGAGAGTGAGGTCGACGTGCCCACAGACCGGTCACGCTCGTCTCGCTCCGAGTGGGGCTTCTGTCGGCCTCAGCCACCGGAGGATTTACAAACCATCGCGCGTTAGGCCGCGTAATGCCCAATCCTCTGCCAACTGAGGGAGGTGCGGCCATGCCCCGTCGTCGGGCGGTCTACTCCGAGCCGACGCGCGGGGTCTGCGCTGCCCTCGGCTCGGAGATCGCGCGGGTCCGCCGCGAGCGACGCTGGTCCCAGACCGAGCTCGCTCAACGAGTCGGGGTGGCGCTCGGCACGATCCGCGCCGTCGAGAAGGGAGCCCCGTCGGTCACCCTCGGCGTCGCGGTCGAGGCCGCCACCGTCCTCGGGATCGACCTGCTCGGCGGCCCGTCCGCCGCCGCCGCGCGGGTCGCGGACAACCGTCGCATGCTGGCCCTACTTCCGCAGCGGGTCCGGGCCGAGGCCGTCGATGACGCCTTCTGACGGTGGCGTTCCGACCGGCTCACCTCCCCACGCGCAGCGGCGCACGCGGGGGCCACCAGCGGCGCGGCGCACGCCGACCTGCCTGCCGCACCGGAACACGCGCGGCACCATTCGCCAGGTGAGCGATGACTGGCGCCCTCTGCGCCTGCGCCGGGACGGCGTCTGCAGTGACTGCGACACCACGCTTCCCGCGGGCAGCACGGCATCTTGGAGCCGCTCAGCAGCCGCCGTCCGCTGCAGGGCACACGGGGACGCCCCCTCGACTGCTGACGGCGGGGCGACTTGGCGCACCATCACCCTGCGCCGTCCGGCGGTCTGTACCAACTGCGGCGCCGGACTGAACGCCGAGACGACCGCGCAGTGGAACCGAGCCCGGCGGGTCGTCCGCTGCCTGACCCACGACGACTCCCTGCCTCCGACACCACCCGCGCCCGTTCCCGTGCCACCACCCCGGCTGTGCGAGTCACCGGCGCCGCCGGTGGGTCGGCGCAAGCCGAGTACGAGCGGCGCAGCACCCGCCGTGAGCAGAAGGTGCGCGATGCCCACCCGCTCCTCGGCGGGCTCATCCTGGCCCTGTCCGACGAGCCGCAGCATGTCGCCGCGTGGCGCCGGGGCGCCGCCGGCGAGCGCGCCGTGGCCCGTCGCCTGGACCAGCTTGTCGCCCGCGGCGTCGAGGTGCTCCACGACCGACGGATCCCTGACACGAAGGCGAACATCGACCACATCGCGGTGTCGTCCTCGGGCGTCTATGTCATCGACGCGAAGAACTACACCGGCACCGTCCGCGTCGACTGGGAAGGCGGCCTGCTCAGCCCGCGCCGGTACAAGCTGACCGTCGGCCGGCGCGACGCCACCAAGCTGGTCACCAGCGTGCAGCGGCAGGTACAGCTCGTGCGCGATGCGCTCGCCGGGGACCCGCGGCTACCCGACGACGTCGCGGTCACCGGGGTGCTCGCGTTCTTCGACGCCGACTGGCCGTTCTTCCCGCCAGACCGGATCGAGGACGTTCGGCTCGAGGGGCCGAAGTCGACGACCAAGCTGATCCTCCGCGATGGTCCGTACACCGCGTGGGGCGTGCCGATGATCGCGGAGCGGCTGCGGACCCAGTTCCCCGAGGCGTAGCGCGCGGGCGGCCCGCAGCGGCACTGCGCCCGGTACCGCGGGCTGAGTGGCCAGCACCCGTGCCGGCCGGGCGCCCCGCGGGTTGCGGAGAGATCCCAGACAGGTTGTCGGGGGAGTCGGGACGAGCGGCCGCGCCGCAGCATGGCCCGGGCTGAGCTTTCGGGACGTTGCGCATCGACGACATTCCGGAACTGTCACCCCTACGTGATCCGCTGACCGCACACGGCGACCGGCCCGTGGTCAGCACCAACCGTCGGAGGACCCATGCCTGAGCTCACCACGCAGTTCGACGCCGCCCTGACCAACATCGAGCCGACGGCGGCCGACAAGGACAACGCACCCAAGGCCCACAAGGAGGTCAGCGACGCGCTGGCAGCTGATCCGGTGATCGCCGACTGGGGCTTCAAGCCGATCCTCATCGGCAGCTACAAGCGCTACGTGAGCATCCGCCGCATCAAGGACGTCGACGTCTTCGGCCGGCTCACCGAGGTCGAGGACGACGTGCTGCCGAAGACGCTGCTGGGCGAGTTCGAGCGGGTGCTGCGCAAGGCGTTCCCCACCCCCAGCAACGGCAAGGTGCGTGTCAAGCGGCAGGCGCGCAGCCTTCAGGTCGCCTTCCCCGAGTTCGACGGCCTCTACGTCGACGCCGTCCCCGCCCGACCCTGGACCTCCTCGAACGGGCTGTCGGCCTGGCAGCTTCCCAAGCGCGAAGACGGCGACGACCCCAACGGCTGGCAGGCGACCAACCCCGACGAGCTGACCGTCATCACCAACGAGCTCAACGACGCGGAGCACTTCGACCGCATGTACGTGCCGACGGTCAAGCTGCTGCGCCAGACCCGCCGCAGCCTGCTCGGCAAGGCCAAGCCCGGCGGACTGACCGTGGAGCTCGCCGCCGTGGCCGCCTTCCGCACCGGCCGCGTCAAGGGGCCGACGCACGCCGACTTCTACGCCACCGCGCTGCAGGAGACCGGCACCGTTCTCTACAACGCCTTCGTCCTCGGCTGGGGCCTCGACGATCCGACCATGCCCGGTGAGAAGGCCGTCATCCGCGGCACCTACGAGGAGAAGCAGGCCCTGGCCAACGCCTTCCTCGACGCCGCCGCGAAGGCGAAGACCGCTCGGGACAGCACCGACAAGTGCGCCGCCGCCAAGACGTTCCGTGACCTGCTCGGGAAGGCCGTCGACGACGTCGGCGACACCGACTTCGTGTTCCCCATGCCCGACACCTGCAACGCCGACGGCACCGCCAAGCGGTTCACCACCGTGAGTGCCGGCGACCGCACCGTCCCGGCCGGCAACCGCCGGTTCGGATGAGCGGCCCCACCGGTGCCGACCGGGCCGGTGCAGCCGTCGAGCAGCTCCGCCTGACCCGCGTCGACGCCCACGAAGATCTGGTCGACGTCCTCGCCCGGGGCGGGTTCAAGCGTTGCGACGACGCCCTCCCGAACTGCGACGGGTCGGGCTGGCGCGGGATGCTCACCTTCACCGCCGACGGCGACACCATGGCGCGCCGGCGGGCCACCGTCGTCGACGTCGTGGTGCCCGACGAGTACCCCTTCGCCGCACCCAGGGTGCACCCGGGCAACCGGGTGTGGGCCGAGCTGGCCACCGGGAAGACCCTCGGCGACGAGTACTACGAGCCCAGCCGGGGCTGGCACCGTGAGGCCGACCTCGCCATGTGCCTGTTCGACGACGCCGACCACACCCGGCTCCCGTGGGCAGACGGGGCCGCCCTGCTGCAGCAGGCGACCTCCTGGCTGGCCGCCGACGCCGCCGGGTGGCCCGATGACGCCCCGGCCCTGGACCTGGAGCGGTACCTGGACGCCGCGGGGGAGAGGCGTGTGCTCCTCTACGGGCCGCTCGACAACCTCGACGGGGTCGTGCGGCGCACCCGCGCACAGCGCAACGGCGTCCTCCGGCTGGCCGGCCCCGCCCGGCAGCACCGCTCCGGCCGCAAGTCCGGCACCCGCCGCTGGGGGCCCGACGCCGTCTGGATCGCCGCCGCCGGGGAGCTGACCGGCCCTATCCGCGACTGGCAGGACCTGTGCACCGCGGTCGGACCCGACCGCGCGGAGGCACTCACCCGTGCTCACCGTGTCGGACTGCAGCGGGTGCTGCTCAGCTACACCCGCCGGGGGCTGCCGGCCGCGCTCGCCCTCGAACTGGTCCCCGGACCCGACCGGACGGTGGAGCTGCGTGCCCTACCGTCGGCGCCCGACGACAACGCCACCCGGGCGATCCGGGCCGGTCGTGACGCGGCGGCCCTCGGCGCCCGCCGGGTGGCGGTCATCGGCGTCGGCGCGGTCGGCTCCGTCGTGGCCGACCTGCTCCACCGCAGCGGCGTCGGCCAGGTGCACCTGATCGACGACGATCGGCTGCTGCCTGGCAACACCACCCGCCATCTCCTCGGCGAGGCCGCCGTCGGCCTCCCGAAGGCCTCCGCCGCCGCCGACATGCTCCGCGCCGCCCGACCCATGCACGGCCCGGTCACCGCGCAGGTGGGGGCACTCCGGACCGCCAAGGACGCCGCGGACTTGCTCGCCGCCTTCGACGTCGTTGTCGACGCCACCGCAGACTCCACGGCGACGGCGATGCTCACCGCCGCCGCGGGTGCTGGCGCGGGTCAGCTGTTGTCGGTCGCCGTCCTCGCCGACGGCCACGCCGTCCGCGTCGATCGCACACCAGTGCCGGAGGGGCACCAGCCGCTGCCGGAGCCGCAGCTGCCCTCGCCGGGCCCGACGGTGTACGAAGCCGGCTGCGGCAGCCCGGTCAGCACCACTCCGCCCTGGGCGGTCTGGGAGGCAGCGGCCATCGCCGCCCGGCACACCGTCGGCTTGCTCACCGACCCCGGCAGCGTTCCCGCGGGAGAAGAGCGCCGCCTGACTTTCCTCGGCGGCGGCCAGTGACCGCCGGCATCCTCATCGCCCGCGCCGCCCTCGACACCGTCCTCGCCGCCGGCGAGGAGTCCCTCCCGCTCGAGACCGGCGGCATCCTGCTCGGCTTCCGCGCTCCCGGCGTCATCGTGGCCACCCGCGCGCTGGTCGTCCCCGACCCGCGCAGCAGCCGGCACAGCTACCTGCTCCACGGCCGTCGCGCCCAGGCGCTGATGGCCGCTGCCCGCACCGACGCCCCAGCCGTGGTCGGCTACGTCGGCGAGTGGCACATCCACCCGGCCGACGTGCCGCCCAGCCGCACGGACGAGCGCGCGTTGGGTGCCGCCGCCCGGATGGCTGCCGGACCGGTCGCCCTCGTAGTGCCTGCATACCCGGCGAGTGGACCAGTCCGCGTACACGGCCTCGTCGCGGCGCGTCGGCCCTGGCCGGTGCCCGCCATCAGCCCCGTCGACATGGTCGTGACCGCAGTCGAGGTCATCGACGACACCCCCGGCAGCCTCGAAGCCGAGGCGACCACCCTGACCGAGAGGAACCTCCCGTGACAAGCAGCGATCAGTCCACCGACCAGCCCCAGTTCGACCTGCGCCACGCCTTCGAGGCCAAGTCCGAGCAGCTCGCCAGCCGCATGAAGGCAGCGTCAAGGCTGACCACCCACGGCCCGACCATCGGCGACGGGAGCGAGGAGGGCTGGCGCGTCATGCTCGAGGAGTTCCTGCCCAAGCGGTACGCCGTCAGCCAGGCCTTCGTCGTCGACAGCCAGGGCAACAGCAGTCTGCAGCTCGACGCGGTCGTGCACGACCGACACTTCACACCGCTGTTCTGGGACATCGACGGCGCCAAGTTCCTGCCGGCCGAGAGCGTCTACGCCGTCTTCGAGATCAAGCCCGAGCTGAACCTCGGCTACCTCCGCGAAGCCGGCGCGAAGGTCGCGAGCGTCCGCGGGCTGCACCGCACCTCACAGCGGATCGTGCACGCCGGCGGCGAGGTCGTGACCCCCAAGCCGCCGCCGCGGATCCTCGGCGGCATCCTGGCCCGCAGCAGCGGCTGGAAGCCGCCCTTCGGCCAGCCGCTCAAGGACGGGCTCGATGGGCTCGCGGACTCACAATGCCTCGACCTGGGCTGCGGGCTGGCCGACGGCGCCTTCGAGGTTCCCCCCGGCGACACGGCGGTGAACGGCATGACGACGGCCGATGCGGCCGTCGGCCTCGCCTTCTTCGCCATGCGGCTGCTCGCGCGCCTCCAGCGGATGGGAACCGTCCCGGCGCTCGACATCGACGCCTACACCGAGGTGCTGTCCCGCTGACCTGCGGCGCACGTGCGCGGATCCACCTGGGGGTCCTGTGTCTAGGCCGCGAGGCCCCAGGTCGCTTCGACCAGGTCGATGACCGTGCCGCCAGGTGGATGCTCGACCCGCCCACGGTGCCACCGCACCCACACGATGATCGCACCGACATCGCGGGAGAAGGAGCTTGCTGGCCAGTTCCCGGGGGCCGGGCGGCGCTAGTCCCACCACAGGCCGACGACGGCCACCTCGCCTGGCCAGGGAGCGGTGTGCAGTTCCGTGCCCACCCCCACCCACGCGTGGTCCCGGGCCGTCCACGACACCCAGCCCTCGGCGACCGCGGCCTCCAGGGCGCTGGGTGATGCGCCATGTGCCGGCCACGCGCCGGCGGTGCGCGCGGCGAGCTCTCGGGCCACACCCGCCGGCACCTGGATCCCGTCAAGGCGCAGGAACGCCCGCTCACGCACCAGTCCGCCGTTGAGCCGCCCACCGAGCGCAGCCGCCTGCGCGACCAGCCACTGCATCGGCGGCTGCACCCCGTTGGGACGGGCGGTGCCCAGCTCGCGGTCCAGCAGCCCGAGAGCCGCGACGGCTATCTGCGGCGGTACGTCGAGCAACTGGCCGGGCAGGTCACGGTCGATGTACGGGTCCAGCAGCTCCACCAGCGCTGGAGTGCGGGTCCGCGCCGATCCGGGCGTGCCGTCCTCCGCGGGCATACGCCGATGCTGCCCGCGTTCCCGCCCGTGGTCCAGCCGCACGTCACACCACCACCGCCCGCCGTCTGACGGGCCGGATTTCACCCCGACGAGCGAGTGCGGCGGCGGCGCCCCTCGGGCAGACTGCGTCCGTCAGCGAGCACCAGAACTGGCGCCGCGGCTTCGGTCGACGGCGTGAGCACGACCGGGCTCCGCATCCGCGGGGCGCGGACCGCCCCGGCCGCCCGGCCGCGCAACTCATGGAGCCGCTGACATGACGACCACCTCGCTCACCTGCTGCCCCGGGCACGGCTGGAGTTCTGTGCCCCTGCGGGCAGCCGGCCCGCGCACGCTGTCCGACGAGCGGTACGCCGCCAAGCTCGCGGCCGTAGACGACAGCATCGCCGATCGCCGATGGCTGCCCGTCGAGGACGCCATCCAGGCGCTGATCACCGCCGCCGCGCACCTGCCACGGACCCGCGACGTCTGGCTCGAGGAGTTCTTCACGACCCCGACGCGGTGCCCCCGTCGCCGCTGCGGCGCTCCGGCCGAGCTGATCTGGTGCGCCCGCGTCGCTGACTGGGTCATCCGGTGCGCCGAGCCGGCCTGCCCGTATCACGCGCACCCTCTGGCCAGCGCCGAGCTCAAGCCCTACCTGACCGTGGGCCAGTGGTCGCGGACGACGGCTGCCGAGTACCACTGCGCCGCGCACGCAGGGCTCATCGTCGCCCAGGCCGGCTGGACGCCGCCGACGCGGGACTGCACGCCGGTCACCTGTGCGGATCCGACATGCGACAACCCCCACACCGTCGGGAAGAGCCCGGGCTGGCTGGCTGCCCCCCAGGTGATCCGCGCCGCCCTGCTCGGAGCCCGGCCGCACAAGCTGACACCGGTTGTCCTGCTCGCCGACGCCAGCCGGGGCGACGCCAGCCTGCTGTACGAGACGCCAGAGTGGCTCTTCACGCTCAACCCGGCCGCCGTGCGGACCGAGGACCTCGCCACGCGCCTCACCGCCGTCAGCGCCGCACTCGCGCAGCACGCCCCCGCCATGGACAGCGACGAGCTGGCCGTGACCCGCGCCGCCGTGCGTGCGGTCTGGGCTCGACTGCCTTGGGGTCCGTTCGAGCAGACGTTGGCCACCCCAGTTGCGGACTGGCTCACCTCGGCGGACCTGGACGCCGCCGAGCGCGAGCTCACGGCCTGACCGCAGGGGCTCTGCTGGGATCCATGGAGGGCTGGCGGCCGGCTGTGTAAGAACTCCGCCGTTAGCGTGTAAGAACTCCGTCGATCAGGGCGCAGCTCCGCTGGTCAGAGCAACGGTTAGCACCCCACCTACAGGAGCTAACCGTTGCTCCGCAGAAGCGCTGACCATTGGTCGGCGCTTCTGCCGTTTCCGACTTCTTACACGATTCGGGGCGTCTTCTTACACCGCAGGTCAGCGGCCCGAAACGGGTCTCGGAGTCCTGTCGCTCGGCGCCCCGGACGGAGGCCGCGCCTCGTTGCCGACAGCGGTGGGCGTGGTTGCCGGCTCGGAGAGGGCGCGGACCGTCCCGGACGCGCGGCGGGTGTGCCGGTGCGCGGAAGGGGATGTCGTGCTGTTGCTGCTGTCGCTGCTGCCGGTCTTGGCCCTGGTGTGGGCGGTCTTCGTGATGGCCCACCCGCGGCGGGAGACGACCCCCGTCACCGTGGTGGCTCTGCTGGCGGGGCTGGCGTTCGGTCTGCTGTTCTCCGGGCTGGCTCTGTTCATCGTCGCCGCACCGCCCGCGCTGGCCGCGGCCGCGCTACCCCGCTGCCACGCGGGGGATGGCCTTCGGCCCGTTCCCGTCGTCTTGGCGCTCCTCGGCCTGGCCGGGACGGGCTACTGGCTCTGGCTAGCGCTGCTCGTGGCCAACGACGCCGCCAGCGCGATCTGACCGCGCGGGCGTGGGTGGCCGTCGGCCAGCTGTGTAAGAAGTCTGCTGGAAACGTGTAAGAACTTCGCCGGAACTGGCGCTCCGTTGCTGGTCAGAGCAACGGTTAGCACCCCACCAGCTGGACCTGTGGCCGGCGGTCCCGTGCTGCACCGTCGTCCTGGGCGCCGGCCGGTCGAAGCCGCCCTCCTGTCCCGACGATGCAGCCGTCACGTGGCCATGGGGATCCGGCCCGCACCGTGTCCGGCGATCGCCACCGGTCCCGGGGACCGCCGCCGACGAGGGAAGCGGGGCGGTGGTCGGCCCCCGCCCGCACGTCCATGACAGCTTCGTGTCAGGCGTCCAAAAGGCTTGTCCCGGCCCGGTGGTGGCTGGCTATCGTGCCGGGACGGGCAGCGGCGGCCGGTACGCCACGGCGCGCCGGTGCCGGAGGACCACGAGACGCGGTCGCCGCGTGCCGGCTGCGGGACGGGACTGTCGATGAGCTGGCACCTGCGGACGTTCCTGGCGATGTTGCTCGCGCTGACCACCGCGGGCATGCTGCCCGCGGCGCCGGCGCAGGCCCAACAGGCCATCACCTACACCGTCACGGCCCAGGGCACCGTCTACGGCGACCTGGACCACTTCGCCGGCGTCGCCTCGGAGACGCTCAACGACCCACGGGGCTGGAGCCTCGGCGGCGCCCTCCGCTTCGACCAGGTGCAGTCCGGAGGGAACTTCAGCCTCATCCTGGCCTCGCCGGCCGTGGTCGCTGCTGCTGCTCCCGGCTGCAGCAGCGAGTGGAGCTGCCGGGTGGGCCGCAACGTCTACATCAACGACGAGCGGTGGCGCGGCGGCACGGACTCGTGGCCGCACGGGCTGGACCTGTACCAGCGGTACGTGATCCTGCACGAGGTGGGGCACTGGCTGGGTCTCGGTCACCAGGACTGCCCCACGCCCGGCCGCACCGCCTGGGTCATGCAGCAGCAGTCGATCTCCCTGCAGGGTTGCCGGGCCAACGTCTGGCCGGTCATCGCCGAGCGCCAGCAGGCGGCGGACAACCGCGGTGTGTCGGTGAACTGGTCGGCCATCGAGGCCAGGTACCGGGACCTCGGGCAGGAGGGGGGCGTGCTGGGTCCCCCGATCACCTGGGAGAGGTACGCCGGGGCCGACGGCGGGTCCTACCAGCACTTCGCCGGGGGTTACGGCGGTGGCTCGATCTACTGGTCGGCGAACACGGGCGCGCACGAGATCTACGGGGAGATCCGGGACCGCTGGGAGGAGCTGGGCTGGGAGCGCGGTGTGCTGGGCTACCCGATCACCGGGGAGCGCAGCACCGCGGACGGCGTGGGCCGGTACAACGCCTTCGCCGGGGGTTACGGCGGTGGCTCGATCCACTGGTCGCCGAGCACCGGTGCGCACGAGACGT
>NZ_JBJHAT010000045.1:0-9682 GCF_054051175.1 Blastococcus sp. SYSU DS0753
CGCGCGCGGCGCCGCCCGCGCCCGGGGCGGGGGGCCGCCGCCCCGCGCCCCCGGGGCGGGGGCCCCCCCCCCCCGGCCCCGGCCCCCCCCCCCCCCCGACGATCAGGTCACCTGATCACCGATGAGGGCGAGGGTGGCGGCGGGTCCGGTGCAGCCCCGGCCCGGTCGACCGTCATGATCGGACCCCGTGACACGTGACGGGGGACCCCCACCCGGGGACGCCCGGCGCGGGCCCCGGCGCGGGGGAGTGGCACGGGCAGCGACGCTCCTGATCTCCCTCACCGCCGTCAGCCAGCTCCTCGGGTTCGTCCGGGACGCCGTCATCGCCGCCGTCTTCGGTGCCGGCGCGGCGCTCGACGCCTACCTCGTCGCCCAGGGCGTCATGAACCTGGTGCTCGCGCTGGTCGCCGGCGCGCTGGCGCGGGCAGTGGTGCCCCCCGTCGCCCGTGCGGTGGCCGCGGACGACGGCCCGCGGGCCGATCGCACGGTGCGCACGGTGCTGACCCTCGGCACGCTGGTGCTCGTCGCCGGTTCGGTGCTGATGTTCCTGGCCGCCGAGCAGGTGGTCGCGGTGCTGGCCCCCGGCTTCGACGAGGCGACAGCAGCGCTGACCGTCGAGCTCACCCGCATCGTGCTCATCGCCGCCGTCTTCATCGCCGCCACGGACATCCTCGCGGCCGCCTGCCAGGCCCACGGCCGCTTCTTCGCCTCCGGGCTGCAGGGCGTCCCCTTCAACCTCGTCATGATCGGCGCGGCGCTCTGGGCTGGCGCGCGTTTCGGGATCGAGGCGCTCGCGGTCGGCTTCGTCGTCGGCTCCGCCGTCCGCATGCTCGTCCAGCTCCCTGCCGTCCGCGCCGCCGGCATGCGGCTGCGGCCCCGGCTGGCCCTGCGCGATCCGGACGTCCGCGAGGTGCTCCGGCTGACCCCGCCCCTGCTGGTCGGCAGCGCGGTCCTCAACGTCAACACGCTCGTGGACCGGGCCGTCGGCTCGGCGCAGGGGGAGGGCGTCATCACCGCGCTGAGCCTCGGCTTCCGCGTGATCCACCTCGTCGACGCGCTGCTCGTCGCGACGGTCGTGGCCGCGCTGTACCCGACGTTCAGCGCCGTGGGCGCACCCGACCGCCGGGCCGACCTGCGCGCCCTCGTGGACCGCACGTCACGGCTGCTCGTCGCCCTGCTGGTCCCCGTGGTCGTCGCGCTGGTCGTGCTGGCCCGGCCGGTCGTCCAGTTCCTGTACGGCCGGGGCGACTTCGACCAGGCCGCGGTGACGGCGACGGCCACCGCCGTCGCCTTCTCGGCCGCGGCGGTCCTCGGCATCGCGCTCCGGTCCACCACCGCTCGGGCCAGCCTGGCGGTCGGGGACAGCCGGACCCCCACGGTCGTCGCCGTGGCCGCCATGGTCGTCAACGTCGTCGGCGACCTCACCCTGGGGGTCGCCTTCGGCATCGCGGGCCTGGCGGCGTCGACGAGCCTGTCCCTGCTGCTGGCGGCGGCGCTCGCCGTGGCCCTCCTCGCGCGCCGGCACGCCGCTGTCACCCCGCGGGCGCTGGTGGGGACGGTCGCGCGCACCTCCGCGGCGGCAGCCGCCGGGGGGCTCGCCGCCACGGCCGTGCTCGCGGGGTGGGCGGGCGAGCCGGCGGACACGCTGACCGCGGCCGGTCAGATCGTCTCGGGAGGCCTCATCGGGGCCGCCGTCTACGCCGCCGCCCTGGCCGCGCTGCGCGGGCCGGAGCTGGGCGAGCTGCGCGACCTCGCACGCCGCCGTCTGCGGCGCCCGGTCTCCTGAGCCGCCCACCGACCTCCCCCCGTGCGGGCGGGCGGGCCGGGGCACCCACCCGCAGCCCGACCCGACCTCATAGGGTTGCGCGATGCCTTCTGCCGGTCGCGCGCTCGTGCTCACGTCGAGCCGGGACCGCGGGGCGCTGGCGGCCGTCCGCGCGCTCGACCGGGCCGGCTGGCACGTCGGCGTCGGGTCGCCCGACGCGGGTGGCATGGTCGCCGCCTCCCGCTCCAGCCGGCGGACCCACCACGTACCCCGCCCGCGTGGGCACATGGACGACTTCGTGGCGGCGGTCCGGCGCGCCGTCGCCGGGGGCGGGTACGACGTCGTCTTCGGCAGCGGCGATGACTGGATGGCGGCCCTGGCGGTCAGCGCGGGATCGGTACCCGCAGTGGTCGTCCACCCGCCCGCCGAGGTCGCCCTGGCCGCGCTCGACAAGGCCGAGCTGGCGCAGCGCGCCACCGACGCGGGGCTGCCCTCCCCCCGCACGGAGCTGGCGACCCCGGCCGCGCTCGCCGGCTGGACCGGACCGGTCGTGGTGAAGTGCCGCGCCCACTGGCAGCCCGGTCTGCGGCAGCGGCTGCGCATCGAGGCGCGCCGCTACCCCGATGTCGAGCAGGCACGGCCCCGGGTCCGGCTCCTGCAGGACGCGGGCTTCGAGGCGCTGCTGCAGGAACCCGTCGACGGGGAGCTGGAGGCGCTGGTCGGGCTGCTGCACGAGGGCCGGCTCCACGGGCGCGTCCAGCAACGCGCGCTGCGGCTGTGGCCGACGCCGAGCGGGGTCACCAGCCGCGCCGTCACCGTGCCGGTCGACGAGGAGCTCGCCGCCGGTGCGACCCGGCTGCTGACCGGGCTGGGCTGGTCGGGGCTCGTGCAGCTGCAGTTCCTGCGCGACGATGACGGTGGCCTGCGGCTGATCGACCTCAACGGCCGGTTCTTCGGGTCGATGGCCCTGTCGACCGCGGCCGGGCCCAACCTCCCGGACGCCTGGGCACGGCAGGCGCTCGGGCTGCCGCTGCCGCCGCTGCCCGACGGGACCGCCGGGGTGCGCTACCTCTGGACGGCGGGCGACTTGCGGCGGGCCGCGGCCGAGCGCCGGGGTGGACTGCTCGCCGACGGCGCCTCGGTCCTGCGCTGGTTCCCGGGCGCCGTCTCCAGCGTCTGGGACGCCCGCGACCCGGGGCCGACCCTGGCCCTCGCCGCCGAGCGCGTGCGGCGGCGCCGGGTCTGATCCCGGCCCGGGCGTCAGCCGCGGCGGCGGGTCTCCGGGAAGAGCAGGTCGACGAAGCGCTCCGCGGTCGGCTGGGGCTCGTGGTTGGCCAGCCCCGGCCGTTCGTTGGCCTCGATGAACACGTAGTCGGGCCCGCCGACGTCGGGCACGAGGAAGTCGATCCCCGTCACCGGGATGTCCAGCGCCGTGGCGGCGCGCACCGCGGCATCGGCGATCTCCGGGTGCAGCCGGTCGGTGACGTCCTCGATCGTGCCCCCGGTGTGCAGGTTCGCCGTCCGCCGCACCTGGATCCGCTCGCCGTTGCGGGGGACGTCGTCCATGTCGTAGCCGGCTGCGGCGATGACCTCGACGGTGGTGTCGTCCAGCGGGATCCGCGACTCGCCACCGGTCGCCCGCTCCCGGCGGCGGCTGGTGGAGCGGACCAGGTCGGCGACGGTGCTCCGGCCGTCGCCGATGATCTCCGCGGGCCGCCGGACCGCGGCCGCGACCACCTCCCGGTCGATGACGACCACCCGCAGGTCCTGGCCGGGCACCAGCTCCTCCACGAGGACGTCGGGGCAGAACTGGGCCGCGTGGTGGACGGCGCGCTGCAGGGCGGCGTCCCCCTTGACCCCGACGGTGATGCCCTTGCCCTGCTCTCCCCGCGCGGGCTTGACGACGACGGCGTCCACCTCGCGCAGCAGGGCGGAGGCGGCCGCCAGGTCCTCCGCGGTGGCGCGGGCGCCCCGGGCCACCCGGACCCCCGCCCGCTCCATGATGCGGCGGGTGACGCGCTTGTCGTCGCAGCGGCTCATCGCGACCGCGGTGGTGAACTCCGAGAGCGACTCGCGGGTGAGCACGGTCCGGCCACCGACCGACAGCCGCATCTCGCCCCACTCGGCGTCGGTGACCTCCACCCGGATGCCCCGGCGCAGCGCCTCCTCGGCGATGATCAGCGCGTAGGGGTTCAGGTTCTCCAGGCCGGGGGGCCGGGCGGCGAACAGCGGCGTGTTGATCGGGTTCTTCCGCTTGACGCAGACCGCCGACACCCGGGTGAACCCGAGCTTGCGGTAGAGCGCGATGGCGCCGCTGTTGTCGTGCATGACGGAGAGGTCGAGGTAGGAACGGCCACGGCCGACGTAGCGCTCGGCGAGCACCCGCACCAGCGCCTCACCCGCCCCGGGCGGGGCGTCCTGGTTGTGCACGGCCAGGCACCACAGGCTGGTGCCGCCCTCGGGGTCGTCGAAGGCCAGGACGTGGTCGACCCCGGTGACCGTGCCGACGATGGCGCCCGTCCGCCGGTCCTCGGCCACCAGGTACGTGAAGCAGCGCGTGCGGTGGTTGCGCCACATGACGTCGGCGTCGCCCACGACCATGCCGTTGAGCGCGTAGATCTCGTTGATCCGGTCCATGTCCGCGCGCGAGGTCGCGGTGCGGACGAACACCCCCCGGATCAGCTCGTGCCGCGCCCGGTAGCGGTGCAGGTCCAGCCGGTAGGTGTAGCTCGGGTCGATGAACAGCTCGTCGGGTGCGAGCCCCACCAGCACGTGCGGGTCCCGGGGGTAGATGCAGATGTCGCGCTCGCCGGTCTCCTCGGCGCGCAGCGCGTCGACGATGCCCTCCAGGTCGGAGAAGGTCTGGCCGTAGACCAGCCGCCCCCACCCCATGTCGAGCACGACGTCGGACTGCATGCCCTGCAGCTGGTGCTCCGACGGCTCCCGCCACGAGTGGTCGGTCAGCGCGGGCGTGCTGGCCACCGCAGTCCGGCGTCGGTGGCCGGCGAGCCGGGGTGCCATGGTCATCTCCCTCAGACCGAGTGCGTCTGCAGCCACAGCTCCAGCAGGCCCAGCTGCCAGAGCTTGTTCCCGCGCAACGGGGTCAGCTCGCCGTTCGGGTCGGCGAGCAGCTCCCGCACGTACTCGGGACGGAACAGCCCGCGGTCCCGGGCCGCATCGCTGGAGAGGGCGTCCCGCACCAGGTCCAGCACCTTGCCCTGCAGGTGGGTGATCGCGGGCACGGGGAAGTAGCCCTTGGGCCGGTCGATGACCTCCGGCGGGATGATGCGCCGTCCGATGGCCTTGAGGATGCCCTTGCCGCCGTCGGCCAGCTTCAGCTCCGGCGGGCAGAGGGCCGCGAGCTCCACGAGGTCGTGGTCGAGGAACGGCACCCGGGCCTCCAGGCCCCAGGCCATGGACATGTTGTCCACCCGCTTCACCGGGTCGTCGACGAGCATGACCTCGCTGTCCAGCCGCAGCGCGGCGTCGACGGCCGTCTCGGCCCCGGGCGCGGACATGTGCTCGCGCACGAAGGCCAGGCTCGGGTCCTGGTCGAGCGCGTACCGGCCGGAGACCACGTGCCGCATCTGCGCATGGTCGCGGTCGAAGAAGGCCTTCGCGTAGGTGCGCACCGCCTCGTCGCGGTCCACGCCGGCCAGCGGCGGGTACCAGTGGTAACCGGCGAAGACCTCGTCGGCACCCTGGCCCGACTGCACCACCCGGATCGACTGGCTGACCCGTTCCGAGAGGAGGTCGAAGGCGACGACGTCGTGGCTGACCATCGGCTCGGCCATGGCACCGATGGCGTGCCCGAGCGAGCCGGCCAGTTCGTCGGAGCCGACGCGGATGCGGTGGTGGTCGGTGGCGAAGCGCTCGGCGATGACGTCGGAGTACTGGAACTCGTCGCCCTCGCGGCCACCGACGGACTCGAAGCCGATGGAGTAGGTGGCCAGCCCGGTCTGGCCCTCCTGGGCCAGCAGGCCGACGATCAGGCTCGAGTCCAGCCCGCCGGAGAGCAGCACGCCGACCGGGATGTCCGCGACCAGGCGGCGCCGGACGGCGACCCGCAGCGCCTCCTCGATCGCGTCCTCCCAGTCGCGAGCGGACCAGTTCGCGTGCTCGGGACGACGCTCGTAGGTGGCCTCCCAGTAGCGGTGCTCGCGGCTGGTGCCGTCGGGCTCGATGACCCGGACGGTGGCCGGCGGCAGCTTGCGCACGCCGTTGAGGATCGTCCGGGGCGCGGGGACCACGGCGTGCCAGGTCAGGTAGTGGTGCAGGGCGACCGGGTCGACGGAGGTGTCGACCTCACCGGCGCGCAGCAGGGCCGGGAGGGTCGAGGCGAACCGCAGCCGCTTGCCCGGCGTCTCGGAGAGGTACAGGGGCTTGATGCCCAGCCGGTCGCGTGCCATGACCACCCGGCCGGTGTCCCGCTCGGCGATGACGAAGGCGAACATGCCGTGCAGGTGCGAGACGACGTCGGTGCCCCAGTGGTGGTAGCCCTTGAGGATCACCTCGGTGTCGCTGTGCGAGAAGAACCGGTAGCCGTGGCCCTCGAGCTCGGCCCGCAGCTCCTGGTAGTCGTAGATGCAGCCGTTGAAGACCGCGGTCAGGCCCAGCTCGTTGTCGACCATCGGCTGGGACCCGCAGGTGGTGAGGTCGATGACCGAGAGCCGGCGGTGCCCGAAGGTGATCCGCCCGTTGCTCCAGAAGCCCTGGCCGTCCGGACCGCGGGGGACCAGGGACTCGACCATGCGGGTGACCGCTGTCGTGTCGGCCATCGAACCGTCGAACGTGATCTCGCCACTGAGGCCGCACATGCAAGATGATCTAACCCCTCTCGGCGGAAATCCGCTCGTCGAGACTCCCCCGGGCGGGGCGGTCGTGGCGCACCTCACGCGCGGTTCCACGTGGAACGACGAAGCAGGAGCCGCCGTCCCGACCGCCGCATCCTGGCTCACCTGACGGGGTCCTGGCTCACCGTCCACCGTGAGCCAGGACCCCGGACGATCAGGTCACCTGATCAACAGCGGGGCGGCGATCCCGGCGACGGTGGGCTCAACTCCACGGGACCGCGACCCGCCGCCCACCGAGGTCGTGGACGTCCACCTCGACGTCGAACACCTTCCGCAGCAGCTCCGGGGTCATCAGCTCGGCGGTGGGCCCGGCGGCGACGAGGTGGCCGTCGCGCATCGCGACGATGCGATCGGAGTAGGCCGAGGCGACGTTCACGTCGTGCACCACGAGGACGACGGTGCGGCCCAGCTCGTCGGCCATGCCCCGGAGCATCCGCATCATCTGGACGGCGTGCCGCATGTCCAGGTTGTTCAGCGGCTCGTCGAGCAGCACGTAGTCGGTGCCCTGGCACATCACCATCGCGACGTACGCGCGCTGGCGCTGCCCACCGGAGAGCTGGTCCAGGTGCCGATCGGCCAACGGGCCGAGCTCGAACCAGTCCAGCGCCTCGTCGATGCGCGCGCGGTCCTCGGCGGTCAGCCGCCCACCCGAGTGCGGGAAGCGGCCGAAGGCGACGAGCTCGCGGACGGTCAGCCGCACGGTCATCGAGTTCTCCTGGCGCAGCACCGCCAGCCGGCGGGCCAGCACCGGGCCCGGCGTCCGGGCGACGTCCATGCCGTCGACGAGCACCCGGCCGCTGTCGGGGGGCAGCAGCCGCGCCGCGACCGACAGCAGCGTCGACTTGCCCGCGCCGTTGGCGCCGATCAGCGAGGTGATGCCGCCGGCGGGGACGGTCAGCGAGACGTCGTCGACCACACGGGTGCCGCCGTAGGACTTGCAGACGCTCTCGATCTCGATCACTGGCCGTGCTCCCTCACTGACGGGGCTCCCGGACGAGGAGGGCGATGAAGACGATCCCGCCCACGAAGTTGATGACGATGCTCAGCGCCGAGTTGAAACCGAACACCCGCTCGAGCACCAGCTGGCCGCCCACCAGGGCGAGCACCGCGAGCAGCGCCGCCCCGGGCAGCACCCAGGCGTGCCGGTGGGTGCCCAGCAGCTGGCGGGCGAGGTTCGCCACGAGCAGCCCCAGGAACGTCACCGGGCCGACGAGCGCCGTGGCGACGCCCACGAGCACCGCCACCGCCAGCAGCGCCCGGTTGACCACCCGCCGGTGCTCGACGCCCAGGCCGATCGCGGTGTCACGGCCGAGCGCGACGACGTCCAGCCGGGGGAGCAGCCGCCACACCGCGACCGTGACCAGCCCGACGACCACGGCCGACAGCGTCAGCAGCCGCACGTCGACGGAGTTGAAGCTGGCGAACATCAGGTCCTGCAGCGTGAGGAACTCGTTGGGGTCGATGAGCCGGGAGACCAGCAGCGTGAGGCTGAGGAAGAGGCCGCCGAGCACCACGCCGAGCAGCACCAGGACGTACACGTCGCGCGCGGTGCGCCCGAACAGGAGGCGGTAGAGGCCCGCGCCGAAGGCGACCAGCACGACGACCTCGACCAGGAACCGCAGCCGCGGGTCGGTCGAGGTGACCGTCGAGGCGCCGAGCAGGAAGACGCCGAGGGTCTGGATCAGCACGAAGAGCCGGTCGAACCCCATGATCTCGGGGGTGAGGATCCGGTTGTTCGCGACCGTCTGGAACAGCACGGTCGACACCGCGATCGCCACCCCGACCACGACCATCGCCGCGACCCGCCGGCCGCGCATCTGCAGCGCGAAGCTCCAGGACCCGCTCACCCCGACGGTCAGGAAGGCGGCGACGGCGACGACGGCGAGCACCGCCAGCACGACCAGCGTGCGACGCCGGCGGGTCGCCTGCTGCGCCGCGGTCGGTGACCCGGTGCGGTCCAGGACGCTCACGAGACCCCCCGGCTGCGCGCCCGCAGCAGCAGCGCGATGAACAGCACCCCGCCGATGACCCCGCCGACCATGCCGACGGGGACCTCGTAGGGGTAGCGGATGATCCGGCCGAGGACGTCGCAGACCAGCACGAAGGCCGCTCCCGTCAGGGCCGTCACCGGCAGCACGCGGCGCAGGTTGTCCCCCATCGCCAGCGTGACGATGTTGGGGACGACGAGGCCCAGGAACGGGATGTTGCCCACGGTCACCACCACGATGGCGGTCACCACCGAGGCGATGGCCAGCCCGGTCGTGACCACCTTCGTGTACGAGACGCCCAGGTTGATCGCGAAGCTCTCGCCCATGCCGGCCGCGGAGAACCGGTCGGCGAAGAGGTAGGCCACCACGGTCGCGGCCAGCACCAGGTACAGCAGCTCGTAGCGGCCCGACAGCACGCCGGAGAAGTCGCCGTTCATCCAGGCGTCGATGGACTGCAGCAGGTCGAACCGGTACGCGAGGAAGGCCGCGGCGGCGCTGACCACGCCACCGAGCAGGATGCCGACGAGCGGCACCACGAGGATGTCGGTGAGCACCATGCGGCGCAGCAGCCAGACGAAGAAGAAGGTGCCGGCCAGCGAGAACACCGTCGCGATCGTCATCTTGCCGAGCAGCGAGGCGCCGCCGAACCACAGCGTGGCGACGACCAGCCCCAGCCCCACCCACTCGGTGGTGCCGGCGGTCTGCGGCGAGACGAACCGGTTGCGGGTCAGCGACATCATCACCAGGCCCGCCACCGCCGTCGCCGAGCCGGCCAGCAGGATCGCCAGCAGCCGGGGCACCCGGCTGGTGAGGAACACCCGCGCCTGCGCCTCGTCGGGGTCGAGGAGGTCCAGCGGCGTGAGGTCGCTGACCCCGATGAACAGCGAGCCGAACGAGGCGGCGGCCAGCAGCAGGAGCGCCACCGCGATGTGCCACCGTTGCACGCCGCGGCGGGGGGGGGGGGGGGGGGGGGGGGGGGGGGGGGGGGGGGGGGGGGGGGGGGGGGGGGGGGGGGGGGGGGGGGGGGGGGGGGGGGGGGGGGGGGGGGGGGGGGGGGGGGGGGGGGGGGGGGGGGG
>NZ_JBJHAT010000046.1:0-9520 GCF_054051175.1 Blastococcus sp. SYSU DS0753
GGGGGGGGGGGGCGGGCGGTGTGGGGTGGGGGGGAGCGCGCTGTCGGGTGTTGTGGGGGCGAGGGGGGGGGCCCCCCGGGGCCACCGCCGACGACCATAGCCGCGGGGAAGGCTGCCTACGTGGCGCCGAGTTCGAGCCAGACCGCGGTGTCCGGGGGCAGCAGGTCTGCGCAGGGCTCGCTGGACAGGAGACGGCGGCCCGCACCGCGCAGGTCCAGCGGCTCGTCCGACAGGTTCACCACACACCGGAACGCCGGTCCGCGGTCGAAGGCGAGGACGCCGGAGGCGGACCGGCACCAGGAGAAGTCCCCGCTGCCCAGGCCCGGGACGCGCTGGCGGAGGTCGAGCGCCGCGCGGTAAAGGGAGAGGGTCGACGTCGGGTCCACCAGTTGCGCGGCGACGGTGACGCGCGCCCACTCCGCGGGCTGCGGCAGCCAGGGGTCGACATCGTCGCCGGTGAACCCGAACGGGGGGCGGTCACCCGACCACGGCAGGGGGACGCGGCACCCGTCACGACCCCGGGCGGTGCGGCCGGACCGTTGCCAGGTCGGATCCTGCAGCACCTCCTCCGGCAGGTCCTCCACCTCGGCCAGGCCGAGCTCCTCGCCCTGGTAGACGTAGGCGGAGCCGGGCAGGGCAAGGGTGAGCAGCGCGGCCGCGCGGGCCCGGCGGAGCCCGACGTCCAGGTCCGCGGCCGGCGCACCGGTGTCGAAACCCATGGTGGCCGCCGCGCTCCGGGCGCGGCCGAAGCGGGTCACGTGCCGGGTCTCGTCATGGCTGGACAGCACCCAGGTGGCCGGCGCCCCTACCGGTTCGAGGGCGGCCAGGCTGGCGTCGATCACGGCGCGCAGCCGGCGCGCGTCCCACGGGCAGGCGAGGTAGTCGAAGTTGAAACTGGTGTGCATCTCGTCCGGCCGCACGTAGCGGCTGAGCCGCTCGGGTCCGTTGACCACGGCTTCGGTGACGAACAGCCGACCGCCCTCGTAGCCGTCCCCGATCCGCCGCCAGCGACGGAGGATGTCGTGCACCGCGTCGACGTCCCAGTGCGGGTTGCCCACCCAGGTGCGGGACTCGAACAGGGCTCCTGGTCGGTGGCCGGCGTCGGGCAGGCCGGGCACCTTTGCCATCGCCGGCGCGGCGTCGACCCGGATCCCGTCGATCCCCCGGTCGAACCAGAACCTCAGGATGGCGTCGAAGTCGTCCCGGACACCGGGGTGGTCCCAGTCGAGGTCGGGCTGCTCCGGGGCGAACAGGTGCAGGTACCACTGCCCCGGCGAACCGTCGGGTTCGCGCACCCGGGTCCAGGCGGGGCCGCCGAAGGCGCTGATCCAGTCGTTGGGCGGCGTGGAGCCGCCTGACCGGCCGTCGCGGAAGAAGTATCTGCTCCGCTCGGGCGCGCCGGGCCCGGCGGCCAGGGCCGCACGGAACCACGGGTGCTGGTCGGAGGTGTGGTTGGGGACCAGGTCGGTGATGACGCGCAGCCCGAGCCCGTGGGCTTCAGCGAGGAACGCATCGGCGTCCGCGAGCGTGCCGAAGCGCGGATCGATGTCGCAGTAGTCGGCGACGTCGTACCCGCCGTCGGCCATGGGCGAGGGGTACCAGGGAGTGATCCACAGGGCGTCGACGCCGAGCTCGGCGAGGTAGGGCAACCGGCGGCGCAGGCCGCCGAGATCGCCGATCCCGTCCCCGTCGGAATCGGCGAAGCTCCGCAGGTACACCTCGTAGACCACGGCGTTCCGCCACCACGTGTCCCACCCCATCGTCGCCATCTCCGAGCCTGGTGAGGTGCTGGAACGGCCGCCCTTCAGGGTCCCGCGCCGAGCCTGCGAGGCGTGGGGGGAAGGGTGGTCCTTCCTCAGGCCGAGGCCGCCGTGGCCCCACCCACCTGCGCCCCGCGCACGGGTGCACCGCCCTCGGGCCCACTGCCCGCCTGCGCCTGCGAGCCCTCGAGCTGCTCGACGCGGTCCTGTGCCGCCATCCGGGTGAGCTCGGCCCCGGCCTCCGCGTCCCGGGTCAGGTTCTCCCCGGTCTCCGGGTCGAAGACGTGCACCTTGCGGCTGTCCAGCCAGAACTCCGCCTCCCGGCCCTCCCGGATCCGGCTGGTCGCGTCGATGGAGACGATGGCCTGGGTGCGCAGCTCCTCGGAGTCCAGCTCCTTGGACAGCTCGCGCAGCTGGGTCTTGATCGACTCCGGGGCCTCGTACGGGATGTAGGCGTACTGCGAGTCCCCCAGCCACTCGGTGACGTCGACCCGCGCCCGGAACGTCGAGCCGAGCGGGCGCTTGGCCTCGTCGACCAAGGAGGCGTCCTCGAAGTACTCCGGCCGGATGCCGACCAGCAGCAGCTCGCGGCCGGCCACCTTGGCGGCGCGGCCGGCGTCCAGCTCGATCGTCCCGAACGGCGTCTTCAGCGTGTTGCCCTCGGGCGTCGCCGGCAGGAAGTTCATCGGGGGCGACCCGATGAATCCGGCAACGAAGAGGTTGACCGGCTGCTCGTACAGCTCGCGCGGCGACGCGACCTGCTGGATCTGGCCCTTGCGCAGGACGCAGACCCGGTCGCCGAGGGTCATGGCCTCGGTCTGGTCGTGGGTGACGTAGACGGTGGTGATCCCCAGCCGGCGCTGCAGCCGCGAGATCTCGGTGCGCATCTGACCGCGGAGCTTGGCGTCGAGGTTCGACAGCGGCTCGTCGAAGAGGAACGCCTCGGCCTGCCGGACGATGGCCCGGCCCATCGCGACGCGCTGCCGCTGACCACCCGAGAGGTTGGCAGGCTTGCGCTCCAGGTGCTCCTTGAGCTCCAGCACGTCCGAGGCCTCGTCCACCCGGCGACGCACCTCGTCATCGGGCATCTTCGCCAGCCGTAGCGGGAAGGCGATGTTCTCGAACACCGTCATGTGCGGGTACAACGCGTAGTTCTGGAACACCATCGACAGGTTGCGGTCGCGCGGCGCCAGGTCGTTGACCCGCTTACCGCCGATGATCATGTCGCCGCTGGTGATGTCCTCGAGGCCGACGATCATCCGCAGCAGCGTCGACTTCCCGCAGCCGGAGGGGCCGACGAGGATCATGAACTCCCCATCGGCGATGTCCAGGCTCACGTCGTTGACGGCCTGGAACCCGTCGCCGTACTCCTTGACGATGTTCTTCATCTCGATGGAGGCCATCAGTGTTCGTCCTCTCGGGAGGTCGATGCGGTGGAGCGGGTGGGGATCATGACGGTCAGCCCTTGACCGCGCCGTTGGTGAGACCGGCGACGATGCGCCGCTGGAAGAGGAGCACGAGGACGACGACCGGGATGGTGACGATCAGAGCGGCCGCCGCGATCGCGCCCGTCGGGTCCTCGAACTGGGAGGCGCCGCTGAACAGGCCGAGCGCTGCCGGCACCGGCCGGGCCGCCTCGGTGGAGGTCAGGACGATTCCGTAGACGAAGTCGTTCCAGGCGATGAAGAACGCGATGATCGCCGTGGTGAACACCCCGGGAGCGGCCAACGGCACGATCACCTTGCGGAACGCCTGCCACGTCGTGGCGCCGTCGACCTGGGCGGCCTGCTCCATCTCCCACGGGATCTCCCGGAAGAAGGCCGACATCGTCCAGATCGAGATGGGCAGCGTCAGCGACAGGTACGGGAGGATCAGGCCGGGCCAGGTGTCGTAGAGACCGATCTGCCGCCACACGTTGAACAGTGGCGTCACGATCGAGATGACCGGGAAGATCGCCACCGCCAGCGCCGTGGAGAGGATCACCTTCTTGCCCGGGAAGTCCAACCGGGCGATCGCGTAGGCGGCGAACATCGCCAGCAGGCAGGAGATGGCCGTGGCGATCAGGCAGATTCCGAACGAATTGCGCAGCGCGGGCAGGAACAGTTCGCTCGCGTCTCCGGTCAGGACCGTCTCGTAGTTGCCCCAGGAGACGCTGGTCGGCAGGAACTGACCGTTGGCGATGTCCGACGGGGCCTTCAGCGAGATGGAGATGATCCAGGCGATCGGGAACAGCGCGTAGACGACGATGATCGCGCCACCGATCCACCACATGATTTTTTTCCGAGCAGACATTGTCACTCCCCCCGCGTCGAGGCCAGATCGACCTTGAACGCCTTGATGAAGGTGAAAGCGATCAGCACCACCACGAGGAACAGCAGCACCGACACCGCCGATCCCAGCCCGATCTCCAATCGTGCGATCGTCTGCCGGTACGCGAGGAACGACACCGATTCGGTGCCGTTGGCACCACCGGTCATGATGAAGATGCTGTCGAAGACCCGGAACGCGTCCAGGCTCCGGAACAGCAGGGCGACCATGATCGCCGCCTTCATGTTCGGGATCGTCACCCGCCACAGCCGCTGCCACCACGTGGCGCCGTCGACCTTCGCCGCCTCCTGCAGCACCTCTGGCACCTGCGCCAGACCTGCCAACAGCAGGAGGGAGATGAACGGGGTGGTCTTCCAGATCTCCGCCAGGCAGATGACCAACAGGGACTGCCACCTGTCGCCGAACCAGTCGGTGTTCTCGGTGACCCCGGGGATCCAGGCGAACCAGGAGTTCACGAAGCCGGTGTTGATGTCGAACGCGAACTGCCAGGCGAAAGCAGAGACCACGGTGATCACCGCGTACGGGATGAGGATGGCCGCACGCACCACCGGCCGGATGTGGCTGAGCGCCTTGGCCATCACCATGGCGAGCCCGAAGCCGAGCACCAGCTCGACCGCGACGGTGACCACCGTGATGAAGACGGTGACCCAGATGGCCTGCCACCAGATGGGATCGGTGAGGATCACCCAGTAGTTGTTCAGCCCGTTGAACGAACGGTTGGTCGGGTCGGTGAGGCGGTAGGAGAACAGCGACTCGTAGACCGCCTGCACGATGGGGTAGGCGGTCACCGCCAGCATCACCACGAACGCCGGGCCGGCCAGCAGCCAACCGAGCTTCCGCTCGCTGCGCGACCGGTCGCTGAGCCCCCGTTTGGGCGTCGAGACCGGTTCGGTCTTCTTGACCGGCGGGAGCGTGGTCTGAGTCACAGCAGTTCCTCCCCTGCCAGGACGGCCTCGATGAGGTCGGCGGCTGCCTGGCCGGTGCGGCCGGGGTCGACGGCGCTCGCCGGGTGGTACACCCGCTGCAACGCCCCGGAGACCTCGCTGTAGTAGACGGTCTGCGGCCGGGGCGCGGCCGCCTCCAGCGACTCCCGGATGAGCGGGGCCTGCGGGAACTCCTCGAGCACCTCGGGGTCGTCGTAGACCGACGCCAGGGCCGCCGGGTTGCCGTTGGTGAGGAAGTAGTAGGTCTGGTTCTCCTCGGAGACGATGCACTCGGCGGCCTGGTAGGCCAGGTCCGTGTTCTGGCTGAAGGCGCCGACGCCGATGTTGATGCCGCCGTAGGGGGGCCGGCTCTCCTCGTCCTCGACGGTCCGCGGGTAGCGCGCCCACCCGTAGTCCTCGGGCACGGACGGGTCGAGCGTGCCCGCCTCGACGGCGGCCAGCGCCCGGGGCCAGACGAACGGCCAGTTGACCATGAACGCCGCGTCGCCGTCTTCGAAGTCCGTCACGTTGGCGTCCTCACCGGCGGTGGAGAAGGCCGGGCCACCGACGGTCGCTACCGACTTCATCGCCTCGGCCGCCTCCACGGCGGCCTCGGACTCGAGTCCGAGCTGGATGTCCTCCGGGTTCTCGGCGGTCTCCGCGATGATCGAGCCACCCGCCCCCTCGATGAGCGCGTTGATCCAAACCGTGAGCGCCTCGGCGCGAATGCCCTGCGCGGCGATCTGCGTGCCCTGCTCCTGGGCTGCGGCGACCAGTTGGGCCCAGGTGACCGGCTCGTCCATGTCGAGCCCGGCGGCCTCCGCCGCCGACTGCTTGTACCAGAGCAGCTGGGTGTTGGCCCAGAACGGCACGGCGACCAGCTCGTCGTCCCAGGTCGACCCTTCGATCGCGCTCTGCACGACCCCCTCGGTCACCCGCTCGGCGACGTCCTCGGGCACGGGGGCCAGGAAGCCGGCTTGGGCGAACTCGGGGATGTAGGGCGGGTCCAGGCTCATCAGGTCGATCGAGTCGTCCTCCGCCGCCAGCCGCCGGATCAGCTGCTCCCGCTGCTGCGAGGACTCGCGGGGCAGCTGCGCCGTCTCGATGGTGTAGGCGCCCCCCGCTTCCTCCGTGCAGCGCGCGGCGATCTCCGCCTGCCCACCCGAGTCGGGATTGGTGTACCAGGTGAGTGTCGAGTCGCTGCCCGCATCGCTCCCACAGGCCGTCAGAGCGGCGACCGCGACGAGCGAGGCCGTGGCGCTCGCTGCCTTTCTCCTCTGGCGCTTCTGACCAGGAGCGTTCGGCATCAGTCCTCGCCTCCGTTGGCGTCCACCCGACCGAGATCACGACGGTCCTCGGAGCGTGATACAGGCCACAAAGGGTGTCAATTCGAACGGCCCGGACGGCATCGACCCGCGACGGGGCCGGGCCGTGCCGTGCCGTGGTGGACTGCCTACCGGGCTACGGGCGCCCGGCGATGACCGACGGCGTGGTCAGCTCCTGCGGGGTGCCGGGCAGCACCGTCTCGAAGTAGGAGCGCGCGGCCTTCGTCGTCCCGACGTCCCGCCCGGCCTTCTCGGACAGGAACCACCGGTGCTCGAGGACCTCGTGGAAGACCTCGGCCGGCTCCAGCCGGCCGCGCAGGTGCTCGGGGATGGCGTCGACCACGGGCTGGTAGACCTCCCCCAGCCAGCGGTGGCCGGCGATCGTCTCGGGCACCGGGTGACCGGACTTCTGCTCCAGGTAGGCGCGGAAGGCGCGGACGTCGTTGAGCAGCCGCTGCGCCTGGCGTTCCCGCACCTCCAGGCCGGTCAGCCGGAACAGCTCGCGCCGGTTGTGCCCGGGCTCGGCGACCCGGGTCTCGACGCGCAGCCGGGTGCCCTCGTCGGTCGTGCGCAGCTCGACCTCCCCGACGTCGAAGCCGAGCTCGTTGAGCCGCTGCAGCCGCTCGGCCACCCGGTAGCGCTGCTCGTCGGTGCGGAAGACCTCCTCGCGGGTGACCTCCTCCCACAGCGACTCGTAGCGCCGCGGCAGGCTGTCGGCCACCTCGATCGGGTCGATGCCCTCGGGCAGCAGCCCGCCGTACTGCAGGTCCAGCAGCTCCGCGCCGACCCGCTCGCGGGCCAGGTCGACGTCGTAGCGGCGCTGGCCGGGCGACAGCCGCGGGTGGCGTTCGACGGTCTCGGCGTCGACCAGGTAGGCGGCGAAGGTGCCGGCGTCCAGCCGGAAGAGGGTGTTCGACAGCGAGCAGTCACCCCAGAAGACGCCGGCGAGGTGCAGCCGCACCAGCAGCACGACCATCGTGTCGAGCAGCTGCTCGGCCGACTGGGCTCCGCGTGGCCCGGAGAACAGCCAGCGGTAGGACATCGAGTACTCGAGGTACCGGGTGACCAGCACCGCAGGCTGCTCGTCGGGCCGGTCGACGCAGATGCCGAGCACCGAGACCGCCGGCAGGCCCTCGCTCTCGAACTGGGCCAGCAGGGCGTACTCGTGCCGGGCCAGCCGCTCGTCGATCTCCTTGAGCGCGTAGACCCGGCCCTCGAGCGCGACGAAGCGCACCACGTGCCGCGAGATGCCGCGCGAGGGGACGTCGAGCAGCAGGGCGTCGTCCCACTCCTCCAGCGGCTGGTGCCACGGCAGCGACAGCAGCCCGGTCGCGTCGGTGGCCGGTGGCCGGAAGAGGTACCTCATGGCGCGCTCCGGGGGAAAGACAGGGTCTGGGTGCCACGATGCCACGCAGAGGGCCCGAGGGTCCGGTGACGTGCTGGAACGGCCTCCTGCAGGGGCCCACCGCGAGCCCGCGAGCGTTGGGGGGCAGGAGGTCCTCTTTCAGTCCGCTTCGCCGGCGCGGCCGGTCTCGCCCCGCCACATGGCGAGCCGGCCGGCGCGGCTGACCGCACGCAGCCGCCGCTCGGCCTCCGCCCGGGATGCGCGCGCCGACACCAGCAGCGCCTGGTCGCCCCGCATCAGCCGGGTGTTCCGGTCGGGCACGAACGCCCGGCCCTCGCGCACGATGAGCACCACCGCGGCGTCCTCGGGCAGCCGCAGCTCCGGCAGGTAGACGCCGTGCAGGCGCGACCCGTCCGGCACGGTCAGCTGCAGCAGGTCGGCGTCCAGCGTCTCCAGCGGGGCCGCCTCCACCTCCACGTCGCGCGGCGTGACCGGGGCCGCGATCCGCAGCCGTCGCGCCACCCAGGGCAGGGACCAGCCCTGCACGAGGGTGAAGACGACGACCAGCACGAAGACGGTGTCGAAGATGCCGGCCGCGCCGGTGACCCCGGCGGTGACGGGGAAGGTGGCGAGCACGATGGGGACGGCTCCGCGCAGGCCCGCCCAGGAGACGAAGGCCTGCTGCCGCCACGGCATCCGGAACCACACCAGGCTCAGCACCACCGACACCGGCCGGGCGACCAGCAGCAGCGCCCCGCCGACCACGAGCGCCGGGAGCAGGGCGTCGGCCAGCCGGGACGGCGAGGCGAGCAACCCGAGCAGGACGAACAGCCCGATCTGGGCGAGGGTGGCCGTGCCCTCGGCGAAGCCGATGCTCGCGGCGCGGTGCGGGAGGGCCGCGTTGCCCAGCACCAGCCCGCACAGGTACACCGCGACGATGCCCGAGGTGGCCGCGAGCGTTGCCGTGGCGAAGGCGAGCACGCACAGCGCCAGGATCGCCAGCGGGTAGAAGCCGGCCAGCGGAAGGGCGACCCGGCGCAGCAGCGCCGCCCCGCCGACCCCGAGCGCCACGCCGATCAGGGCCCCCCCGATCAGCTGGCCCACGACCTGCAGCACGATGAGCCACCACGCTCCCGGGCCGGCGCCGGTGAGGTACGCGGCGAGGGTGGTGACCAGGAGGATCGCCGGGGCGTCGTTGAGCCCGCTCTCCGCCTCGATGGAGGCCGCCAGCCGACGGGGCAGGGGCAGCCGCCGCAGGGCCCCGAAGACCGCGGCCGCGTCGGTGGACCCGACCACCGCCGCCAGGAGCAGGGCGAAGCCCCACGAGGCGTCGAGCAACCAGACGGCGAAGGCCGCGGTGATGCCGACGCTCACCGCCACCCCGACGGTGGCGAGGGTCAGCCCCGGCCCCACCGCCCGCCGCACGTCCGCCCAGCGGGTGGTCAGCCCACCCTCGGCGAGGATGACGACCAGCGCGGCCACGCCGAGGGTCTGGGTCAGCTCGGCGTCGTCGAAGCGCACGCCCAGCCCGCTCTCACCGATGGCCAGGCCGAGGGCCAGGTACAGCAGCAGGCTCGGCAGGCCCACGCGGTCGGCCAGCCGGAGCGCGACCGCGGCGACCAGCACGACGAGCGCCCCGAGGGCCAGCGCGACGGTGACGGTCGCGTTCACCCTCGGCCGCTCCGCATGCGGTCAGTCTCCCGTACGGCGGGGGCGGGCTCCCCCCGGTGGTGGCCCGGGGGGGGGGGGGGGGGGCGGGGGGGGGGGGGGGGGGGGGGGGGGGGGGGGCCGCGCCCGCCCCCCCGCCGCCCCCCCCCCCCCCCCGCCCCCCCCCCCCCC
>NZ_JBJHAT010000047.1:0-9433 GCF_054051175.1 Blastococcus sp. SYSU DS0753
ACCAACTGATAAAGGACCCCTTCAGCCTCGCCGCTCCCACGGTCGCGGCCAGCCTGGGGCCGGGGCGGGGGGTCGTGGCTCACGGGCGACCGTGAGCCAGGACCCCACCGGCTGAGCCCGGACGGTGCTCGCGCCGTCCGGGCACACGAGAGGGCCCGGTCCAGGACTTCCTGGACCGGGCCCTCTCGGCGTTCGTGGCGGGGTGCTACACCCCCGCGGCCACGGCGGCGGGCTCGGTGGCGATCAGCCGGGCCCGCTCCTCCTCGCTCATCCCGCCCCAGACCCCGTAGGGCTCGCGGACGGCCAGCGCGTGCTTGAGGCACGCGTCGACGACCGGGCAGCGCGCGCAGACGGCCTTCGCCGCTGACTGCCGTCGCGCCCGGGCCGGCCCCCGCTCGCCGTCGGGGTGGAAGAAGAGGGACGTGTTCTCGCCACGGCAGGCGCCGTGCAGCTGCCAGTCCCAGACCTCGGCCACGGGCGTCGGGAGTCTGCGGATGTCGGCCATGTCTCCTCCAGGACTCGGTTGAGCCGGAGGGGGCTGTCCGGCTGCAAGGGGCCGGGTGCCCTCGCCGTCCCACGTCCAAACACAGCCGATTCGCAACTTTTCCCAGGTGCGCCCTGCGTCACCTCCGCGTGCGGCGCTCACCCCCGGGGGTGAGGGCGTCTGTTCCCCCGGTCGGGAGTCGATCAAGGTGGCTCCAGGTCGCGCTGGCGTCCGGGAGGGGGAGAAACCCGGACCGGTCGCGTGACCAGCGCGGAGGTGGGGGGCCCGGTGGGCCCTCCACCCGAGCGACACCCGGCCGGGTGCCTTCCCCGGCCGGCGGGGGGACCCGGCCGCCGCGCGGCCGGGGAGAGCGAGGAGCAGGCGTGATCGACGACAGGATGCGCGCACCCGTGCACGGCGCGACCGTGTGGGTGTACGACGAGCGACGGCGGGTCCGTGACGACGTCGCCTCGCGGCTGGTCGCCCTGCCCTTCGTCGGCCGGGTGGAGGTGGTCGGCGACGCGCAGTCGCTCATGGCCCGCCTCGCCACCCGCACCCCCGACGTGCTCGTCGTGGGCACCCAGCGGGCCGTGGACACCGGGCTGTCCGCCGCCACGCAGGCGCTCCGGTCCCACCCGGGGCTCCCGGTGCTGGTGCTCGGCGCTCCCGATGACGCCGACAGCGTGCGGGCTGCCGTGGCCTTCGGGGCTCGCGGCTACCTGCGCTGGGACGCCACCCCGATCGAGATGGGGCTCGGGCTCTCCCGCGTGGGGCTGCGTGCCGACGGACGGATCCCGCAGCAGGCGACGGCCTCCGTGGCCGCGTGGAGCGGTGCGGCGCCGCTCGCCGGCTCCGCGCCCACCACGGTGCGGTCCACCGTGCGTGACGCCGCCCCGGCCGTGGCGCTGTCCATGCGCGAGATGCAGGTGCTCACCGGGATGAGCCAGGGCAAGAGCAACGCTCAGATCGGCCGGGAGCTCTACCTGTCCGAGGACACCATCAAGACCCACGCCCGGCGGCTGTTCCGGAAGCTGGGCGCCAAGGACCGCGCCGAGGCGGTGGCCACCGGCTTCCGCCGCGGCATCATGACCTGAGCGGTCACCCGACCGACGCACGCGCTGAGGGCCGTCTCCCGAGCCGGGAGGCGGCCCTCGACGCGTTCTCGACGGAGGCATTCACGCCCTCGGGGGAACGGCGCCCGGCCCGGGGTGGTCGCGCCGAGTGGGCCCGGAGGGTCCGCGCAGGCGCGACGGACGCGCTCAGCTCGGCAGGGGGACGGCACCTGGCCGCGGTGTGGTGGCGCCGAGTGGGCCCGGAGGGTCCGCGCAGGCGCGACGGACGCGCTCAGCCCAGCTGGGGGACGGCAAGTGGCCGCGGTGCGGTCCGGAGGACCGCAGTGTCACAGCTCTAGTCGTCGCGGGCGTGGCGCCCGGTGCGCCGGCCGCTGGGCTCGTCCCGCTCGGCGAGCGCCGCGACACCGTCGGCGTACCCGCTGGCGTAGTCCCAGCTGACGTAGTCGTCGGGGTTCGGGTCGAACGGCGGCTCGTGCCGGCCGGTCTGCCCCTCGTCCAGCAGCTGGCGCAGGTTCGCCTGCATCAGCGCCCAGTCGACGTGGTGCTCCTCCTCGCAGTCAGGGCAGTCGACCACGATGCCCTTGATGCCGGTCGGCTCCAGGAGGGTCCGGAAGACCTCGAGCTCGGCCAGGTCGTCGAGGACCCCGGCCCGCTCCTCCATCGAGAGCGGCGGAGGGGCTGGGCCGTCGGCGGAACTGAAGTCCGGCCCGAAGGCGTCGTCGAACGAAGACACGGTCACACGGTAGCCGCCGAGCGGGCGGAGCACCGCCTCCTCCGTGCCGCCGCCTACGATCGGGGCAGGTCCCGCGCGCCCGTGAGGTGTGTCGACCGGTGTCCGACCCGATCCGCGCCGAAGGGTGGCCGCGCACATGCAGCCCGACTCCGTGACCGAGCTGCCGGCGAAGTTCGCCCGCCTCGGTCTCACCTACGACGACGTCCTGCTCATCCCCGGGGCGTCCGACGTCGTCCCGGCGGAGGTGGACACCAGCAGCCGGGTGACCCGGCGCATCACCCTGGCGGTCCCGCTGCTGTCCAGCGCGATGGACACCGTCACCGAGGCCCGCATGGCGATCGCCATGGCGCGGGTCGGCGGCATGGGCGTGCTGCACCGCAACGTCTCCGCCGAGGAGCAGGCCGGCCAGGTCGACCTGGTCAAGCGGTCGGAGGCCGGCATGGTCACCAACCCGGTCACCTGCTCGCCCGACAACACGCTCGCCGAGGTCGACGCGCTCTCGGCGCGCTACCGCATCTCCGGTGCGCCGGTCGTCGACGCCGACGGCGTCCTGCTCGGCATCGTCACCAACCGGGACATGCGCTTCGAGACCGACATGAACCGGCTCGTGCGCGACGTCATGACGCCGATGCCGCTGGTCACCGCGCCGGTCGGGGTCGACCCGGACACCGCCCTGGGCCTGCTCTCCCAGCACAAGATCGAGAAGCTGCCGCTGGTCGACGACGCCGGCCGGCTGCGCGGGCTGATCACCGTGAAGGACTTCGTCAAGCGCGACCAGTTCCCGAACTCCACCAAGGACGCCGACGGGCGACTGGTCGTCGGGGCGGCGCTGGGCGTCGGCGAGGACGCCTACAAGCGGGCCGGCCTGCTGGTCGACGCCGGCGTCGACGTGCTCGTCGTCGACACCGCGCACGGCCATCAGCGCGCGGTGCTGGAGATGGTCGCCCGCGTGAAGCAGGAGTTCGGCGGCGATGCCGGGGTGGAGGTCGTCGGCGGCAACGTCGCCACCCGCGCCGGTGCGCAGGCACTGGTCGACGCCGGGGTCGACGCGGTCAAGGTCGGCGTCGGACCGGGTTCGATCTGCACCACCCGCGTGGTCGCCGGCGTCGGCGTCCCGCAGATCAGCGCCATCTACGAGGCGTGGCTGGCCGCCGGCCCGGCGGGGGTCCCGGTCATCGCCGACGGCGGGCTGCAGTACTCCGGCGACATCGCCAAGGCCCTGGTGGCCGGCGCCGACACGGTGATGATCGGTGGTCTGTTCGCCGGCGTCGAGGAGGCACCGGGCGAGCTGGTCTTCATGAACGGCAAGCAGTACAAGACCTACCGGGGCATGGGGAGCCTGGGCGCCATGCAGAAGCGCGGCAACCAGTCGTTCAGCCGCGACCGGTACTTCGCCGACGACGTCCTCTCCGACGACAAGCTCGTGCCGGAGGGCATCGAGGGCCAGGTGCCCTACCGCGGCGCGCTGGCCGGCGTGGCGCACCAGCTCGTGGGTGGCCTGCAGGCCTCCATGGGCTACGCCGGAGCGGCCACCATCGCCGACCTCAAGGAGCGCGGGCAGCTGACCCGCATCACCTCCGCGGGCCTGGTGGAGAGCCACCCCCACGACATCCAGATGACCGTCGAAGCCCCCAACTACCGGGGTCGGTGACCGAGATGAGCGAACGGCACATGTCATCCAGTCAGCCCGTCGAGGCACCGAACCACCGGGGACGCTGGGCATGAACGTGCGCGACACCGTCGAGATCGGGCTGAACCGCTTCGCCCGCCGGGGCTACGACCTGGACGAGGTCTCCATCGTCCCCTCGCGGCGGACCCGTGACGTCGACGACGTCTCCACCGCCTGGCAGATCGACGCCTTCCGGTTCGACCTCCCGCTGGTGACCAGCCCGAGCGACGCCGTCGTCAGCCCGGCGACGGCGATCGCCGTGGGGCGCGCGGGTGGCCTGGGGGTGCTCAACGGCGAGGGGCTGTGGGCCCGCTACGACGACCCGGCGCCGGTCTACCGCGAGATCGCCGAGGCGGCCGCGGCCGGCGCTCCGCCGGTGGCGCTGCTGCAGAAGGTCTACGCCGAGCCGGTCAAGCCCGACCTCATCGCCGCCCGCATCAAGGAGATGGGCGACGCGGGGGTGACGACGGCGATCCGGATCTCCCCGCAGCACACCGAGCAGCTGGCCCCGGCCGCGCTCTCGGCGGGGGTGGACCTGCTCGTCATCCAGGGCACGATCGTGTCGGCCGAGCACGTGACCAGCCAGGGCGACGCGCTCAACCTCAAGGAGTTCATCGCCGACCTCGACGTCCCCGTGATCGTGGGCGGCGCGGCCAACTACACGACCGCGTTGCACCTGATGCGCACCGGCGCGGCCGGCGTCATCGTCGGAGTGGGCGGTGACACCTACTCGACGACCGACGCGGTCATGGGCATCCGCGTGCCCCTGGCCAGCGCCATCGCCGACGCCGCCGCCGCCCGCCGCGACTACCTCGACGAGACCGGTGGCCGGTACGTGCACGTCATCGCGAACGGCCGGATCGAGACCAGCGGTGCCATCGCCCGCGCGCTCGCCTGCGGTGCCGACGCCGTCCAGCTGGGGGAGCCGCTGCGGGTGGCCGCCGAGGCGCCGGCCGGTGGCGTGTGGTGGGACTCGGTGGCCGCCCACCCCCGTCTGCCGCGCGGATCAGCGTCGGCGCCCGTCGAGCCCTCGGGATCGCTGGAGCAGGTGCTGCTCGGACCGGCGGACTCCGCCGACGGCCGGACGAACCTGTTCGGGGCGCTCGCCCGCACCATGGCCAAGACCGGCTACTCCGACCTCAAGGAGTTCCAGCGGGTCGACCTCGTGATCGGCGGCTGAGCGTGGACTTCCCGACCGTCCTGGTCGTCGACTTCGGCGCCCAGTACGCGCAGCTCATCGCCCGGCGCATCCGCGAGGCCGGGGTCTACTCCGAGATCGTGTCGTCGGAGGTCCCCGCCGAGGAGATCGTCGCGCGCAAGCCGGCCGCGATCGTGCTCTCCGGCGGGCCGTCCAGCGTGTACGCCCCCGAGGCGCCGACGGTCGACCCGACGCTGTTCGAGTCCGGCGTCCCCGCCTTCGGCATCTGCTACGGCTTCCAGGCGATGGCCGCCTCGCTCGGCGGCACCGTCTCCCGCACCGGCGACCGGGAGTACGGCGGCACCCCGCTGACCGTCACCACGCAGGCGCGGCTGTTCGGCGACCTGCCGGTCGAGCAGAACGTGTGGATGAGCCACGGCGACGCCGTCAGCGCGGCCCCGCCCGGGTTCACCGTCACCGCGACGTCGACCGGTGCGCCGGTCGCCGCGTTCGAGGACGTCGACCGCCGGCTGGCCGGGGTGCAGTTCCACCCCGAGGTGCGGCACACCGCGCACGGGCAGACGGTGCTCGAGCACTTCCTGTTCGACATCGCGGGCCTCGAGCCGACGTGGACGATGAGCAACGTCGTCGACGAGCAGGTGGCGGCGATCCGCGAGCGGATCGGGGACCGGCGGGCGCTGTGCGCGCTCTCCGGCGGGGTCGACTCCGCCGTCGCCGCCGCGCTCGTCCAGCGGGCGATCGGTGACAGGCTCACCTGCGTCTACGTCGACCACGGGCTGATGCGGGCGGGCGAGACCGAGCAGATCGAGCGCGACTTCGCGGCGACCACCGGCGCGGACCTGCGGGTCGTCGACGCCAGCGAGCAGTTCCTCGCGGCGCTCGCCGGGGTGAGCGACCCGGAGGAGAAGCGGAAGATCATCGGCCGCGAGTTCATCCGGGTCTTCGAGCAGGCGGCCACCGACGTCGTCGCCGACGCCAAGGCGCACGGCGAGACGGTGGAGTTCCTGGTGCAGGGCACGCTCTACCCCGACGTCGTCGAGTCCGGCGGGGGGAGCGGGACGGCCAACATCAAGAGCCACCACAACGTCGGCGGGCTGCCCGAGGACCTCACCTTCACCCTCGTCGAGCCGCTGCGCACCCTGTTCAAGGACGAGGTGCGCGAGGTCGGCCGGCAGCTGGGCCTGCCCGACCAGCTGGTGCAGCGCCAGCCCTTCCCCGGGCCGGGGCTGGGCATCCGGATCGTCGGCGAGGTCACCCGCGAGCGGCTCGACGTGCTCCGCCGGGCCGACGCCATCGCCCGCGAGGAGCTCACCGCGGCCAAGCTGGACGACGAGATCTGGCAGTGCCCGGTGGTGCTGCTGGCCGACGTCCGCTCGGTCGGCGTGCAGGGCGACGGGCGCACCTACGGTCACCCGGTCGTGCTGCGCCCGGTGTCCAGCGAGGACGCCATGACCGCCGACTGGACCCGGCTGCCCTACGACGTCCTGGCGCGCATCTCCACCCGGATCACCAACGAGGTGGAGGAGATCAACCGGGTCACCCTGGACGTCACGAGCAAGCCGCCCGGCACCATCGAGTGGGAGTAAGGACCCCCTTCCTCCCCGACCCTCGCTCCGCTCGGGCCGGGTCCCTGGAAGGGGGCCGTTCCAGGACGTCACCTGGGTCGTTCCAGTGCCTCACGTCGCGGGCACCCGCACCGTGTGCGCGTCGGGTGGCGGTGTGCCGAACGCATCCGGATCGCGCTGGGGAGGCGTCTCGGTGGTGAGGTCGGCGGCCTCGATCCGGTCCCAGCGGAACCAGCGCGGAGCGTCCCGCAGCCGGCACCAGGCCACGAGGTACCACCGGTCGCCGGTGCGTGCCAGCAGGTGCGGCTCCACCCGACGTCGGGAGACCGCGCCGCTGTCGTCGCGGTAGCGGATGGCGACCACCCGCCGGCGCAGGAGCGCTTCCTCGACGACGGACGCCGCCCCCGGTCGTCCTCGCTCGTCGCCGCGCACCCACACCCGGCCACCGAGCTCGCGGGCGGACTCCCGGGCACCTGGCCCCATGACATCGAGGACCTTCTCCAGCGCGGCACGGCCGTCCGCGGCGAACGGCGCCTCCGACGCACCGGCCAGCGCCACCGCCAGCGCCACGGCCTGCGCCGGGCTCAGGTTGACCGGCGGCAGGGAGGCCGTGGCGTCGAGCACGTAGCCGCCACCCGGCCCGGCGGTCGCCCAGATCGGCACCCCCGCCTGCTGCAGGGCGGAGACGTCCCGCTTGACCGTGCGCGGCGACACCTCCAGCCAGTCGGCCAGTCGCTGCGACGTCCGTCCCCGTGCGCCGGCGCGGCGCAGCTCCTCCGAGATGGCGTGCATCCGGTCGGTCCGGTTCATGCCAGGATCCTGGCAGAAAACGGTGACAGGACGGTGTCACCAGCAGCCCGGCAGGGTGACCTCATGACCACCATCGCGCTCTTCCACTCCGTCCTCGGCGTCCGGCCCGGGATCACGGCGGCGGCCGAACGGCTCCGCTCCGCCGGGCACGACGTCCTGGTCGTCGACCAGTACGACGGGCTGGTCTTCGACGACTACGCATCGGCGATGGCCCACGTCGAGGAGGTCGGGTTCCCGGCGCTGATGGCCCGGGCGGTGGAGGCGGTGCGCCACCTGCCCGACGGGTTCCTCGCGGCCGGCTTCTCCAACGGCGCCGGCATGGCCGAGTACGTCGCCACCCAGCGGCGCTGCGCGGGGCTGCTGCTCTTCTCCGGGGCGTTGCCGGTGCAGGTGCTGGGAGCCGACCGCTGGCCGGACGGTGTGCCCGCGCAGCTGCACTACACCGAGGGCGATCCCTTCCGGCAGCAGGACTGGATCGACTCCGTGGTCGCCGACGCCCGGGGTGCGGGAGTCGAGATCGAGGTCCACGACTACCCGGGGACCGGCCACCTGTTCACCGACGTCAGCCTGCCCGGCGAGTACGACGCCGCCGCCGCCGAGCTGCTGTGGCGGCGGGTCCTCGAGTTCTGCGCGCGGGTGGCCGCCTGAGGTCCGCCTCCTCCGGAGACCCTCCGGAGGGGGCCTCGACCGGCAGGATCCCGGTCGGTGTGGTGGGGTCGTCGTCGGCCGTTGCAGTCGAGGACCCGGAGGACGAGTGAGTTTCGCTCCGTGGCCCCTCTGGCCGAGCCTGGGCGTGCTCGCCGCGATGGCCGTCGTCATCGTGGTCGCGGGGGTCCGGCTCACCCGTGTCGCCGACTCCCTGGCCGAGCGCACCGGCCTCGGTGACGCGATCGGGGGTGCCCTGCTGCTGGGGGCGGTCACCTCGCTGCCGGGGAACGTCACCGTGCTCACCGGCGCGATCGAGGGCGACCCGGGGTTCGCCCTGGCCAACCCGGTCGGCGGTATCGCGCTCCAGACGGTGTGGCTGGCGATCGCCGACCTCCTCTACCGCCGGGTGAACCTGGAGCACGCGGCGGCGTCGCTGCAGAACGTGCTGCAGTCGGTGCTGCTGAGCGCGATGCTCGCGGTTCCGGTGATCGCCTACGCCACGCCGGACCTCCGGCTGGGCTGGATCCACCCCATGACCCTGCTGATCCCCGTCCTCTACGCCTACGGGCTGACGCTGCTCCGGCGGATGCAGCGGGAGCCGATGTGGCAGCCGGTCCACACCGACCAGACCGCAGACGGGGACGAGGGCAACGGCAACGGCACCGGCAACGGGGACGGCGACGGGGACGGGGACGGGGACGGCGACGGGAACGGGAACGGGAACGGCGACGAGCGCTCGACCGCCCGCCTGTGGGGCCTGCTCGCCGCGCTCGGGCTGGTGACCGGTGTCGCGGGCTGGATCGTGGGCCGGGCCGGGCTCAGTGTCATCGAGCGGGCCGACCTGGACAGCGGCGTCGTGGGATTCACCCTCACGACGGCGATCAGCTCCCTGCCCGAGCTCGTCGTGCTGCTGACCGCGGTGCGGATGGGCCAGCTGACCCTCGGCGTCGGCAACATCGTCGGCGGGAACGTCTACGACATCCTGATGATCTCGGTCGCCGACGTCGGCTACCTGGAGGGGCCGATCTACCGGGACGCCGGCCCGACCAGCCTGGTCCTCGTCGGCGGCACGCTGGTGATGACCGCGGTGCTCTCCGCAGGGCTGCTCATGCGCGACCGGAAGTGGATCGGCTTCGAGGGCGTGTCGATCCCGCTGATCTACGTGGGCACCGTCGCCCTGGCCGTCGTCGGGTAGCCGCAGCGAGCGCCGGGGGGGGGGGGGGGGGGGGGGGGGGGGGGGGGGGGGGGGGGGGGGGGGGCCGGCCGCCGCGGGGGGGGGGGCGGGGGGGGGG
>NZ_JBJHAT010000048.1:0-5130 GCF_054051175.1 Blastococcus sp. SYSU DS0753
CCCCCCCCCCCCCCCCCCCCCCCCCCCCCCCCCCCCCCCCCCCCCCCCCCCCCCCCCCCCCCCCCCCCCCCCCCCCCCCCCCCCCCCCCCCCCCCCCCCCCCCCCCGGGCCGGACCGCTCGCCGGTCCGGTCCCCGCCCGGGCGCCCGCCCCGGCTACCGAACCCCCACCCGCCCTCTCCCGCCCTCCTCACGGTCCCCTTGCAGACGCGATCCGCGCGCCCGGCCGACCGGTGTGACAGGCTCTGCACCTCTCGCCGCGCAAACGGAGCAGCCGTGCCGCCGGCCACCCGCGGACCGTCTGTGGAGGGAAACCCACGTGACCGCCGCCGAGCTCCCCGACGGGCCGGCCCCCCTGGGCGCTGCCGAACGCTCGGCGACGGGCATCGCCGACCGCGCCGAGGCGGTGCGCCGGCTGGCCGGCGAGGCCCTCGGCAACCGCAGCCTGCAGCGGCTCACCGACCTGGCCACCCGGCTGCTGGACTGCGAGTCCGTCGACGTCTCCCTCGTCGGCGAGGTGCAGACCGCGGTGGCCGGCACCGGCCTGCCACCCGGCGGCATCGGGGCCCGGCTGCCGCTGGCCTCCTCGCTGTGCGCCGTCGCCGCGACGGCCGACGGCCCCCTCGTCGTGCCGGACGCAGCCCGCGACGAGCGGGTGGCCGACCGCGACCCCGTCCGGTCCGGGCAGGTCGGCGCCTTCCTCGGCATCCCCCTGCGGGCCACGGGTGGGGACCCGATCGGTGCGCTGTGCGCGTACGAGCCCCGGGCACGGGCCTGGACCGAGCGGGACGTGACCCTGCTCCGCCAGCTCGCCGACTCGGTCAGCACCGAGCTCCAGCTCATGGCGCTCACGGCGGAGTACGAGGCGCACCGGCTGCGCTTCGAGCTGGCCATCGACGCCGCCGGCATCGGCAGCTTCGACTGGAACCTCGTCACGGGCCGGCTGCTCTGGGACGACCGGATGCTGGCCCTCTTCGGCTACGAGCGAGCGGGGTTCGACGAGAGGATCGACTCCTTCGTCGCCCGGGTGCACCCCGACGACCGGGAGCGGACGACCGAGGCCCTGCAGACGGCCATCGAGGGGCGCGGCGACTACGAGGCCGAGTTCCGGGTCGTGCTGCCGACAGGGCTGACCCGCTGGGTGCGGGGCCGGGGCCGGGCGGTCTCCGACGACAGGGGGACCGCGGTGCGGCTGCTCGGCGCCGCCTACGACACGACGCCGCAGCGGCAGGAGGACGTCCGCCTCGCCCGCCTGCTGGAGGCGATGAAGGCCTCGTTCTTCTCGCTGGACCGGGAGTGGCGCTTCACCTACGTCAACGCCGAGGCCGAGCGGGTGCTGGGCGCCTCGCGGGAGGAGCTGATCGGGCAGGTCGTCTGGGACCGGTTCCCGGCGGCCGTGGACAGCGACTTCGAACGGCACTACCGGACGGCGGTGTCGACCGGGCAGGAGCAGCTGTTCGAGGCCTACTACCCGCCGCCGCTGGCCGCGTGGTTCGAGGTGCGCGCCTGGCCCACGCCCGACGGTCTGTCGGTGTCCTTCCTCGACGTGACCGAGCGCCGGGCGGCCGAGGAGAAGGCCCGGCGCAGCGCCGCCCGGCTCGCGCTGGTCGCGCACGCCACCACGGCCGTGTCGGCGTCGCTGAACACCCGGCAGCGGGAGGAGGAGGCGCTGCAGCGGGTCGCCGAGCTGCTCGTGCCCGAGCTCGGCGACTGGGCGATCCTGAGCCTCGCCGACGAGGAAGGCCGGATGCGGGACGTCGCCAGCTGGCACCGCGACCCGGAGTACCGGGACGCCGTCCGCCGCTACGCCGCGCTGCGGCTGGCCGCCCTGCCCCCCGACGCCCCCATCATGCGGGCGCTCGCCTCCGGGCAGGTCCTGGTCGTCCCCGACGTCGGGGTGGCCGTGGGGCAGACCCTGCCACCGGGCGACGTCAGCGACGCCTTCTGGCGGTTGGCGCCGCAGTCGGCGGTGACGATGGCGCTGGCCGCCCGGGGCCGGACGCTCGGGGCGCTCAGCGCCTACCGGTCCGCCGACCGCCCGCTGCCGGACGAGGAGGACGTCGCCACTGTGCGCGACGTCGCCGGCCGGGTGGCGCTGGCGCTGGACAACGCCCGGCTCTACGAGCAGCAGCGCCGGCTGGCCGAAGGTCTGCAGCGCAGCCTGCTCACCGCACCGCCGCAGCCCGATTCCGCCGAGATCGTGGCGCGCTACCAGCCGGCGATGGCGGTGGCGGAGGTCGGTGGCGACTGGTACGACGCCTTCCAGCAGCCCTCGGACGCGACCGTGCTGGTCATCGGCGACGTCGTCGGGCACGACACCGAGGCGGCCGCGGCGATGGGGCAGCTCCGCGGCATGCTGCGCGGCATCGCCTACCGCGACATCGGCCCCGCAGAGGTGCTCACCGACCTCGACGCCGCCATCCGCGGCCTGCACGTGGGCACGCTGGCCACCGCGGCGGTCGTGCGCGTCGAGCAGACGGCCGAGGAGCGCGCCGCCGGCATGACCCGGCTGCGCTGGTCCAACGCCGGCCACCCGCCGCCGCTGGTCCTGCGGCCGGACGGGCGGATCGAGGAGCTGGCGGGGGAACGGGCCGAGCTGATGCTCGGGGTCGACCCGGAGACGCGGCGCACGGAGACGGTGGTGACGGTGCCCCGCGGGACGACCGTGCTGCTCTACACCGACGGCCTGGTCGAGGGGCGCGACCTCTCGCTCGACGAGGGCACCGCCCGGCTGCGCGCGGCGCTGGCCGACCTCGGGGGCCGGCCGCTGCCGGAGCTGTGCGACGCCGTCCTCGACCGGCTGCGCCCCGCCGAGGCGCTGCAGGACGACGTCGCGCTCGTGGCGGTCCGGCTGCACCCCCACGGCTGACGGCCGCTCAGCGGCCCAGCATCGCCCAGACGTGCTTGCGCCCCGCGGCGACGTACCAGCCGTGCGCGGCGGCCAGTTCGGCGATCAGGTAGAGGCCCAGTCCCCCCAGGCTCGGGTCGCGGCCGACGGCCGGTGCCGGCGGGCGGTGCGGCGCCTGGTCGGTCACCTCGACGAGGTAGGCGGCACCGGTGGTGCGGAGGGCCGCCCGGACCTCACCGCCACCGTGGCGCAGCGCGTTCGACGCCATCTCGTCCAGGGCGAGCACGAGCCGGTCGAGCAGGTCACCGATCCCCGGGCCGGTCACCCGGTGGCGGACCTGCGCGCGCACACCCGGGAGCTCGGCGACGTCGTGCAGGTCCCAGACGAGGACGGGCTCGGCCGCAGGCGGGTACGCCGAGGGCCAGATCGTGCCGGCCGCCTGCCCTGTCACGCCTGTGCTCTCCTCCGTCGAGGCCTGCTGCTGCCGCGTGCTGGCCTAACCATCACCTATGGGTCGTGGCCCCGGGCGTCAAACCTGATGTCGTGCGGATCACACCGTCAGCCGACGAACACCGGCGACCAGTATCCGGATCGGACGCTCGCGGCCACGGCGAGCACGCACACCGCGGCGGCGGCGGCGACGAACCAGGCATCGCGCCGGTGCAGCGTGGAGCCCCGCGCGTTGCTGCGGGGGATCCCGGAGTCGAAGCCGCGGGCGTCCATCGCCGTCGCCAGCCGGCTCCCCCGCCGGATCGCGCCGACGAGCAGTGCGAAGGCGGTGCCGGCGAACAGCCGGACGTGGGCGACCGGGCTGGCACCGGCGTCGACGCCCCGGGCGCGGCGGGCGAGGCGGATGGTCTGCCACTCGGTGGCCAGCAGCGGCACCAGCCGCAGGGCGGCGAGCGCCCCGTAGGCGAAGCGGGTGGGGACGCGCCAGTGCAGGGTGAGCGCGTCGGCCAGCCGCACCGGGTCGGTGGAGGAGACCAGCAGGACGCCGGGCAGGGCCAACGCGATCACCCGCAGCCCCCAGGTGGCCCCGCTCAGCCACGCCGCCGCGCCGTCGAGTGTGCCGAACGCGACGTTGACCCAGGCGACACCGGCCGCGCTCAGCAGCAGGGGCCACGTGCGACGCAGGACCGACCGCGGCGTGGTCAGGCCCGCCGCGGGCAGCAGCGCCAGCTCCGCGGCGAGGACCACCGACGGCGTCACCCAGTCACCGCTGACGAGCAGGACGACGGTGAGGACGACGATCGCCGAGAGCTGGGCGACGGGATTGATCGCCGACAGCGGGACGGCCCGGGCCGGGCCGAGCGTGAGGGGGGCGCTCACGGTGCCGGCACCGGGTCGCCGAGGCGGAGCACCTCGTCGGCCAGCGCGCCGACGACGGCCGTGTCGTGGGTGACCAGGCACAGTGCACGGCCCTCGCCCTGCTGCTCGGCCAGCAGCGCGGTCAGCTCGGCCCAGGTGTCGCGGTCCTGGCCGAAGGTCGGCTCGTCCAGCACCAGCACCGGCGGCCGGGTCGCCAGCGCGGTCGCCACCGACAGCCGTCGCTGCTGGCCACCGGAGAGGGTGAAGGGGTTGGCCTCGGCGAGCGGGGCCAGCCCCAGCCGCTCGAGCAGCTCGTCGGCGCGCCGGCCGGCCGCCGTCCGGTCGGCCCCGGCCCGCAACGGTCCCAGGGAGAGCTCGTCGCGCACCCGTCCGGTCAGGAACTGGTGCTCGGGCTGCTGGAACACCGTGCCGATCCGCTCGACCAGCTCGGCCGCCCGCCACCGCGCCGGCGGCCGGTCGGGTCGGCGCAGCCCGGCGCGCAGGGTCGGCCCGACCCTGACCTGCCCGCCGGTCGGCGCGCGCAGCCCGGCGAGCAGCAGGGCCAGCGTGGACTTGCCGGTGCCGTTCGGTCCCGTCACGGCGAGCGTCCGGCCGGCGAGGAGAACCGCGTCGGTCGGCGCGAGCGCCGGGCGGTCGGACCCGCGGTGGGTGTAGCTGACGGCCTCGGCACGCACGAGCGCCTCGCCGGCCGGTGCGTCGGCCCGGCGCGCCGGGAACCGCAGCGGCGGCGGCGTCCAGCCGGCGGCGTGCTCGGTCAGCCCGCCGCCCGGCAGCAGCTCCACGACCCGGTCGACGAGCGGCAGCCACGCCTCCAGGTCGTGGTCGACGACGACCAGGGTGGGGGGGCGGGGGGGCCCCCCGCCCCCCCCCCCCCACCCCCCGCCCCCCCCCCCCGCCCGGGCGCGCTGGGCGCGGGGCGGGCCCACCAGCACCAGACCCCCGCGCGGGGCGGGGG
>NZ_JBJHAT010000049.1:0-3325 GCF_054051175.1 Blastococcus sp. SYSU DS0753
TGTGGTTGGGGCTGGGATTCCTTTGGTTGATTGATATCGCGAGTGTCAGCTCGCGGTTCTCAGCTGCGATCAAATCATCTACGGAGAGTTTGATCCTGGCTCAGGACGAACGCTGGCGGCGTGCTTAACACATGCAAGTCGAACGGTGAACCACTTCGGTGGGGATCAGTGGCGAACGGGTGAGTAACACGTGGGCAACCTGCCCTCAGCTCTGGGATAACTCCAAGAAATTGGGGCTAATACCGGATGTGACCGCTGACCGCATGGTCTGGTGGTGGAAAGATTTATCGGCTGAGGATGGGCCCGCGGCCTATCAGCTTGTTGGTGGGGTAGTGGCCTACCAAGGCGACGACGGGTAGCCGGCCTGAGAGGGTGACCGGCCACACTGGGACTGAGACACGGCCCAGACTCCTACGGGAGGCAGCAGTGGGGAATATTGCGCAATGGGCGGAAGCCTGACGCAGCGACGCCGCGTGGGGGATGACGGCCTTCGGGTTGTAAACCTCTTTCAGCAGGGACGAAGCGAGAGTGACGGTACCTGCAGAAGAAGCACCGGCCAACTACGTGCCAGCAGCCGCGGTAATACGTAGGGTGCAAGCGTTGTCCGGAATTATTGGGCGTAAAGAGCTCGTAGGCGGTTCGTCGCGTCGGCTGTGAAAACCTGAGGCTCAACCTCAGGCCTGCAGTCGATACGGGCGGACTTGAGTTCGGCAGGGGAGACTGGAATTCCTGGTGTAGCGGTGAAATGCGCAGATATCAGGAGGAACACCGGTGGCGAAGGCGGGTCTCTGGGCCGAAACTGACGCTGAGGAGCGAAAGCGTGGGGAGCGAACAGGATTAGATACCCTGGTAGTCCACGCCGTAAACGTTGGGCGCTAGGTGTGGGGCTCATTCCACGAGTTCCGTGCCGCAGCTAACGCATTAAGCGCCCCGCCTGGGGAGTACGGCCGCAAGGCTAAAACTCAAAGGAATTGACGGGGGCCCGCACAAGCGGCGGAGCATGTTGCTTAATTCGATGCAACGCGAAGAACCTTACCTAGGCTTGACATGCACGGAAATCCTCCAGAGATGGGGGGTCCGTAAGGGCCGTGCACAGGTGGTGCATGGTTGTCGTCAGCTCGTGTCGTGAGATGTTGGGTTAAGTCCCGCAACGAGCGCAACCCTCGTCCTATGTTGCCAGCGAGTAATGTCGGGGACTCATAGGAGACTGCCGGGGTCAACTCGGAGGAAGGTGGGGATGACGTCAAATCATCATGCCCCTTATGTCTAGGGCTGCAAACATGCTACAATGGCCGGTACAAAGGGCTGCGATACCGCGAGGTGGAGCGAATCCCAAAAAGCCGGTCTCAGTTCGGATTGGGGTCTGCAACTCGACCCCATGAAGTTGGAGTCGCTAGTAATCGCAGATCAGCAACGCTGCGGTGAATACGTTCCCGGGCCTTGTACACACCGCCCGTCACGTCACGAAAGTCGGTAACGCCCGAAGCCGGTGGCCCAACCCTTGTGGAGGGAGCCGTCGAAGGCGGGATCGGCGATTGGGACGAAGTCGTAACAAGGTAGCCGTACCGGAAGGTGCGGCTGGATCACCTCCTTTCTAAGGAGCACTGGCCGCCACACTGGTTGTGGTGGTCCAGAGCCGCGCCCACACCGTGATCGGTGCCCCGTCTGGGGGTGCCGGCGGAGCGTGTGGGGTGGTGCTCGAGGGTGGAACGCTGACTCGTTCGGCCGGCGGCCTGGTGCTGCCCCTAGTACTGCACACAGTTGTGTGTGCGTGGAGCGGGGTGGGAGTGGGTGGTTGGTCGTAGGCACGCTGTTGGGTCCTGAGGGAGCGGGTGACCGTTTCTTCGTGTCAGGGCCTTCCTGTTGTCGTACCGCCCGGGTTGTCCGGGGCTGGCGGTGGCGTGGTGGGGGGTTGCTGGTCGTACGTTGAGAACTGCACAGTGGACGCGAGCATCTTCTGACTCTGTTTGCAGAGTTCAAGTGTTGTAGGCCCGTCTCATCATTTCCTTCCGGGGGTGTGGGGCGGGATTTTTGTGTGGCCAAGTTGTTAAGGGCACACGGTGGATGCCTGGGCACCAGGAGCCGATGAAGGACGTAGGAGGCTGCGATAAGCCTCGGGGAGCTGTCAACCGAGCGTTGATCCGAGGATTTCCGAATGGGGGAACCCCGCACCAGTCATGTGGTGTGACCCGCGCCTGAACACATAGGGCGTGTGGAGGGAACGTGGGGAAGTGAAACATCTCAGTACCCACAGGAAGAGAAAACAACAGTGATTCCGTGAGTAGTGGCGAGCGAAAGCGGAAGAGGCTAAACCGATCGCATGTGATAGCCGGCAGGCGTTGTGTGGTCGGGGTCGTGGGACAGTTCTGCATCCTCTGCCGGGGGTGCGGGGAGTCATAAAGGACTTGTGTTAGTGGAAGGCCTCTGGAAAGGGTCGCCGTAGAGGGTGAGAGCCCCGTACACGAAAACGCAGTCCCTCCCGAACTTGTTTCCCAAGTAGCACCGAGCCCGTGAAATTCGGTGTGAATCCGGCGGGACCACCCGCTAAGCCTGAATACTCCCTGGTGACCGATAGCGGACAAGTACCGTGAGGGAAAGGTGAAAAGTACCCCGGGAGGGGAGTGAAATAGTACCTGAAACCGTGTGCCTACAAGCCGTGAGAGCCTTATCCACTTCGGTGGAGGGGTGATTGCGTGCCTTTTGAAGAATGAGCCTGCGAGTTAGCGGTACGTGGCGAGGTTAACCCGTGTGGGGTAGCCGTAGCGAAAGCGAGTCCGAACAGGGCGAGTGAGTCGCGTGCTCTAGACCCGAAGCCGAGTGATCTACCCATGGCCAGGTTGAAGCGCGGGTAAGACCGCGTGGAGGACCGAACCCACCAGGGTTGAAAACCTGGGGGATGAGCTGTGGGTAGGGGTGAAAGGCCAATCAAACTCGGTGATAGCTGGTTCTCCCCGAAATGCATTTAGGTGCAGCGTCACGTGTTTCTTGCCGGAGGTAGAGCACTGGATGGCCGATGGGCCCCACAAGGTTACTGACGTCAACCAAACTCCGAATGCCGGTAAGTGAGAGCGTGGCAGTGAGACTGCGGGCGATAAGGTTCGTAGTCGAGAGGGAAACAGCCCAGATCATCGGCTAAGGCCCCTAAGCGTGTGCTAAGTGGAAAAGGATGTGGGATCGCAGAGACAACCAGGAGGTTGGCTTAGAAGCAGCCACCCTTGAAAGAGTGCGTAATAGCTCACTGGTCAAGTGGTTCCGCGCCGACAATGTAGCGGGGCTCAAGCACACCGCCGAAGCCGTGGCATTCACACGTTCGCCCGCCGACACC
>NZ_JBJHAT010000050.1:0-2992 GCF_054051175.1 Blastococcus sp. SYSU DS0753
GCCGCCCCCCCCCCCGCCCCCCCCGCGCCCCCCCCCCCGCCCGCGCCGGGCGGCGCTAACCCGCCCCGCCAGCCCCCCGCCGGCCCCGCGCCGCCCCCCCCCCCCCCCCCCCCGGTTCCCGTAGGGACGACCGCGCTGCTCGACCTCGACGAGGTCGGCGGCCGGGTGGAACGCACCGAGCTCCCGGGGGGCCTGCGGGTGCTCACCGAGAGCATGCCGGGCGTGCTGTCGGCGACGCTCGGCATCTGGGTGGGCGTCGGGTCGCGGGACGAGACGCCGGCCGTCGCCGGCTCGTCGCACTTCCTGGAGCACCTGCTGTTCAAGGGGACGACGTCGCGCGGCGCGCTGGAGATCGCGACGGCCATGGACGCGGTCGGCGGTGAGATGAACGCGTTCACCGCGAAGGAGCACACCTGCTACTACGCGAACGTGCTCGCCAGCGACCTGCCGCTCGCGGTGACGTTGCTGGCCGACCTGGTCACCGACGCCACCAACACCGCCGCGGACCTGGAGTCGGAGCGGACGGTGGTGCTCGAGGAGATCGCCATGCGCGACGACGAGCCCTCCGACGCGGTGCACGACCTGTTCGCCGAGGTCCTGTACGGCGACACCTCCCTGGGCCGCTCGGTGCTCGGCACCGTCGAGTCGATCGAGGGGCTCACGCGGGACGACGTCGACGGCTGGTACCGGTCCCGCTACGCCGTGCCCTCGATCGTCGTGACCGCGGCCGGGCGGGTGGAGCACCAGCAGGTGCTCGACCTCGTGGCGAAGGCCTTCGGCGACCGGCTCTCCGGCGCCGGCCGCCCGGCGCCCCTGCGCACCGGGGACCTCGTCCTCGAGCGGCCGGCGCGGCCCACCGGACTGATCTCCCGCCGGACCGAGCAGACGCACCTGTTGCTCGGCACGCCCGCCATGGGCCGGCAGGACGAGCGCCGTTACGTGGCCGCAGTCCTCGACGCCGCCGTCGGGGGTGGCATGAGCTCGCGGTTGTTCCAGGAGATCCGCGAGAAGCGGGGCCTGGTGTACAGCGTCGGTTCGGCGCTCACCCACTACGCCGGTGCGGGCGCGTTCTCCGTCTACGCCGGCTGCTCGAAGAAGCGGGTGCCCGAGGTGCTGCGGCTGATCCGCGAGGAGCTCGGCCGGGTGGCGGTCGACGGGCTCACCGCCGACGAGGTCGCCCGGGCCCGGGGTCAGCTCAAGGGTGGGTTGGTGCTCGGGCTCGAGGACACCGGCTCCCGGATGAGCCGGCTCGGCAAGAGCGAGCTCTCCTACGGCGAGTACGTCCCGGTCCGGGACGTGCTGGCCCGCATCGAGGCGGTCGACGAGGGGCAGGTCCGCTCGGTGGCGGCCGAGCTGTTCGGCCGGGAGACCTGCCTGGCCGTGGTCGGCCCCTACCGTGAGTCCGACCTCGACCGGCTCTGACGTGCGCGACGGAGGGCAGGCACTGCCCCAGGTGGCGTTCGGCCTGGTGCTGGCGGCGTCCCTGGTGATCCTCTTCCTGCCCTCCTCGGGCGTGCCCACCGCACCGCCCGGGACGGACAAGGCGGTGCACCTGGCGCTCTTCGCCGTGCTCGCGGCCACGGGCCGGTGGGCCGGGGTGCGGACGCCGCGGCTGGCCGCGGGGCTCGTCGCCTACGCCGTCCTCAGTGAGCTGGTCCAGGGGCTCGCCCCGCTGGGCCGTTCCGCCTCGGTGGCGGACGGCGCCGCCGATGTCGCCGGCGTCGCCGTCGGGCTCCTGGTCTGGCACTGGCGGGAACGCCGGGCACGCTGATCCGGACCCTGTCTTGCATCGGGACGCCGGGCCGGGAAACCTGGCCGCGTGACGACGAGCCCGACCGGCCAGCAGCCCACCTCGACCGATGCGGGGTCCCCGCTCATCCCGGTGGGGGTGCTCGGCGCCCGCGGCCGGATGGGCACCGAGGTGGTCAAGGCGGTGAACCAGGCCGACGACCTCGAGCTGGTGGCGATGGTCGACGACGGCGACTGGCTGTTCAACGTGGCCGACGCCGGAGCGCAGGTCGTCGTCGACTTCACCCGCCCCGACGTGGTCATGGACAACATCCGGTTCTGCATCGACAACAACATCCACTGTGTCGTGGGGACGACCGGCTTCGACGAGGCCCGTCTGGCCACCGTGGCCGAGTGGCTGGAGCCGAAGCCGGAGGTGGGCGTCGTCATCGCGCCCAACTTCGGCATCGGGGCGGTCCTGCTCATGCGCTTCGCCCAGGAGGCGGCCCGCTTCTTCCCGTCCGTCGAGGTCGTCGAGCTGCACCACCCCAACAAGGTGGACGCCCCCTCGGGGACGGCGCTGCGCACCGCCCGTCTGGTGGCGTCGGCCCGCCGGGCGGCCGGGATGGCCCCCGTCCCCGATGCGACGACCGACGAGCTCCCGGGTGCGCGCGGCACCGATGTCGAGGGGGTGCACGTTCACGCGGTCCGGCTCGCCGGGCTGGTGGCGCACCAGGAGGTGCTGTTCGGGGCGGCGGGGGAGTCCCTGACCCTGCGGCACGACTCGTACGACCGCGCCTCGTTCATGCCGGGTGTGCTGCTCGCCGTCCGGGAGATCGGCCGGCGCCCCGGCCTGACGGTGGGCATCGAGAACTTCCTGGGGCTCTAGAAGGACCCCGTCCTCCTCACGCCTCGCAGGCTCGGCGCGAGCCTCTGGACGGGGCCGGTCCAGCACGTCACCGAGGGGTGGCGCGCGTCACGGGACCCGGGCTTGCGCACCGGCCGGAGAAGTCGTGTATGGTTCTCCATGCGCCGCGCGGCCCGGAAGGGCCGCCGGACCGGGGCCCGGGTAGCGGGCCACTGGAAACCGGCGTAGAGTTGGACATCCAGCCAGGAACGAAGCCCGCGAGGGTCTAGTTCTTGCGCGTCCGCTCCTTGAGAACTCAACAGCGTGCCGAAAGTCAGTGCCAAGTAATACCCCGTGCCCTGGCCACTGTGTGGTTGGGGCTGGGATTCCTTTGGTTGATTGATATCGCGAGTGTCA
>NZ_JBJHAT010000051.1:0-1554 GCF_054051175.1 Blastococcus sp. SYSU DS0753
TTCAGGTGCCGGCCAGGTGTGTGGATGGGTAGGGGAGCGTCGTGTGGCGGTGGAAGCGGCGGAGTGATCCAGCCGTGGACGCCACACGAGTGAGAATGCAGGCATGAGTAGCGAGAGGGGAGTGAGAACCTCCCCCGCCGGAAGACCAAGGGTTCCTGGGCCAGGCTAATCCGCCCAGGGTGAGTCGGGACCTAAGGCGAGGCCGACAGGCGTAGTCGATGGACAACGGGTTGATATTCCCGTACCCGCGAAGGAACGCCCATGCTGAACCCAGCGATGCTAACCCACCGAAGCCGGTGAGCCCACTTGTGGGCGATCCGGTGGAGCTGGGGACCCGGACTGGTAGTAGGCAAGCGATGGGGTGACGCAGGAAGGTAGTCCTACCGGTGAGTGGTAGTACCGGTGCAAGGGTGTGGCCCGCGGAATAGGCAAATCCGTTCCGCATGAGGGTGAGGCCCGACGCATAGCCGATTGAGGCGAATTGGATGATCCTATGCTGCCGAGAAAAGCCTCTAGCGAGTTCCGAGCGGCCCGTACCCCAAACCAACTCAGGTGGTCAGGTAGAGAATACCGAGGCGATCGAGCGAACTGTGGTTAAGGAACTCGGCAAAATGCCCCCGTAACTTCGGGAGAAGGGGGGCCATCTGCTGTGAACCGCCTTGCGCGGGGCAGCGGTGGGTGGCCGCAGAGACCAGTGAGAAGCGACTGTTTACTAAAAACACAGGTCCGTGCGAAGTCGTAAGACGATGTATACGGACTGACGCCTGCCCGGTGCTGGAACGTTAAGGGGACGGGTTAGCCGCAAGGCGAAGCTCAGAACTCAAGCGCCAGTAAACGGCGGTGGTAACTATAACCATCCTAAGGTAGCGAAATTCCTTGTCGGGTAAGTTCCGACCTGCACGAATGGCGTAACGACTTCTCAGCTGTCTCAACCACAGGCTCGGCGAAATTGCACTACGAGTAAAGATGCTCGTTACGCGCGGCAGGACGGAAAGACCCCGGGACCTTTACTATAGCTTGATATTGGTGTTCGGTTCGGCTTGTGTAGGATAGGTGGGAGACTGCGAAGCGGGCACGCCAGTGTTCGTGGAGTCGCCGTTGAAATACCACTCTGGTCGAATTGGATGTCTAACCTCGGTCCGTGATCCGGATCAGGGACAGTGTCAGGTGGGTAGTTTAACTGGGGCGGTTGCCTCCCAAAATGTAACGGAGGCGCCCAAAGGTTCCCTCAGCCTGGTTGGCAATCAGGTGTCGAGTGCAAGTGCACAAGGGAGCTTGACTGCGAGACCGACGGGTCGAGCAGGAGCGAAAGCTGGGACTAGTGACCCGGCACCGGCATGTGGAAGCGGTGTCGCTCAACGGATAAAAGGTACCCCGGGGATAACAGGCTGATCTTCCCCAAGAGTCCATATCGACGGGATGGTTTGGCACCTCGATGTCGGCTCGTCGCATCCTGGGGCTGGAGTAGGTCCCAAGGGTTGGGCTGTTCGCCCATTAAAGCGGTACGCGAGCTGGGTTTAGAACGTCGTGAGACAGTTCGGTCCCTATCCGCCG
>NZ_JBJHAT010000052.1:0-603 GCF_054051175.1 Blastococcus sp. SYSU DS0753
CTGGCCGCGGCGCGCCCGGCTCCGGCCGATCCGCTGCCCGGCGGCGAGCGCGCCGGCACCGTGGGGCCGCCAGAGGTCAGTGAGTTCGTGCCCGATGAGCTGGCCGCGGTGCAGAACTGCAGCCGCACGGCGGCGGTGACGCAGCTGGAGCACGCCGAGGTGCTCACCACGCTGCTGCCCGCGACGTACACACGGCTGCGGCTGGGGCGGTTGGACTGGCCCCGTGCCCGGGCGATGGCCGCCGAGGTCGCCGTCACCGGGCGGGACACCGACCCGGGCGTGATCGCCGCCATGGAGGCCGCCGTCCTGCCCACCGCCACCGAGTTGGGGGTGGGGAAGCTGCGGGAGGCGGTGCGCGCCGAGCTGATCGCCCGCGACGCCGCCGCGGCCGACCGCCGCCGGCAGGCCCGGCAGCGGGCAGCGGATGTGACGGTGCGCCCGGTCGGGGACGGGATGAGCGAGCTGCGCGCCCTGCTGCCCCATCCCGAGGCCCGGGCCTGCCGGGACGCCGTCGATGCCCACGCCCGGGCGGCGAAGGACGCCGGCGATGCCCGGCCGATCGGCATGCTGCGCACCGGCGCCCTCATCGATCTGCTGCTGCGC